>NZ_VFMY01000001.1:1846621-2154391 GCF_006715305.1 Arthrobacter sp. SLBN-100 | reverse complement strand
GGTCGATTTGGCCACCTGGTGCATCAGGAGGGCCAGGCCCAGCGCCAGTGCGGTCTGGAGGACGATGTTCAGGAATACGTATTGCCCCGTGACGGCAAGGGAGTTCCAGAAGAGGGGGTCCTTGGCGATGGCCGTGTAGTTCTCCATGCCCACCCACTCGGGGTCTCCCAGGATGTTGTATTCGGTGAAGCTCAGGTACACGCCGCGGAGGGTGGGCACCACGTAGAAAACGATGAACCCGATCATGGCCGGGGCGATGAAAAGCAGTGCGATCTTGAGGTCCCCGAGCCCGCGGAGGCCGCTCTTGGGCCTGGGTTTGACCTCGGCAGGAGCGACAGAGCTTGGGTGTTTGGCAAGGGTGGTCATCTTCGACCCTTTCCTGACTGTGACGGGAGTAACAACTAGGAAAGCAATCTACACGAGTAGATTCGCGGCTGCAAGAGTTAGTTTTTCGGCTGCGGTGAGCCGAATTAGTTTAGGTACTGGCTTATTGACTCGAGTAGAAGCAGGTGTAACACTGGCTTCCTGATGGAGAGTGCCCACCTCGGTGCTCACGCAACGCGGGAAAGGCAGACAATGACGTTTTCGATCGGCGTACTCGGCGCAGGGCAGTTCGGCGGGCAGTTCGCACACCTTTTCAACCTCCACCCCGGCGTCAGTGACGTTTACGTGGTGGACGAGCGTGCTGAGCGGGCGGCCGAGGCCGTGGAGCGGTACCGCCTTGCCGGGTCCAAGGCGAGTTTCGAGGACCTCCTCGCCTCGGACGTGGACGCTGTTGCGATCTTCACGCAGCGCTGGACCCACGGTCCGCTGGTTGAGCAGGCGCTGCGCGCGGGCAAGCATGTGTACTCGGCCGTGCCGATGGCTATCTCCGAAGAAGAGATTGCGCGCATCATCGACGCCGTCCGCGACACCGGCCTGGTGTACATGATGGGGGAGACCAGCTACTACAACCCGGCCACCGTGTACGCCCGCGAGCAGCACGCTGCCGGCCGGTTTGGCCGAATCTTCTATTCTGAGGGCGATTACGTCCACGACATGGACCTGGGCTTTTACGACGCGTACCAGTACAGCGGTGGCGACCGCTGGAAAGAGACGGCCAGTTATCCGCCGATGCTCTACCCCACCCACGCCATCGGGGGTGTGCTCGGTGCCGTCCCTGCGCACGCCGTCAGCGTCAGCTGCGTGGGGGTCCGGGATGACCGGAATGACGGTGTTTTCGATCGGGACGTCAGCATGTTTGGCAACGACTTTTCGAACGCCACCGCGCTCTTTGAACTCAACGACGGCGGCGTGATGCGTACCAACGAGATGCGCCGCGTAGGCTATCCGTCCCACATCCGCGAATCCCGATTCCGGTTCTTCGGGACTGAGGCAAGCTTCGAACAACTCGCCAAGGTCACCGTCTGGCAGGACAAGGTGAACGTCCATGACATTTCGGAGCGGCTGGAAACCCGGCCCAGCATGTCCCTGGATGACCCGTCGCTGGCCAACGTGGCCCCCGAGCTTCGGGACGCCTTCGTCTCCGGGCTCTCACCCGTCCATGACGCGGAGCGGCTGCCGGAAGAGTTCCGGGGCGCGCCCAACGGCCATGAAGGCAGCCACCACTTCCTGGTGGATGACTTCGTTACCTCCGTCAACGCAGGCACGCAGCCGCCGGTCAATGCCTGGGTAGCGGCCCGCTTCACCCTCCCCGGGATCGTGGCCCACCAGTCGGCCCGGCAAAATGGCGCCCGCCTGCCCATCCGCGACTTTGGCGATGCAGCGGGTACTTCTACCTAACATGGACAGCATGACTTCTCCGGCAGCACAAGCCACACGGGGCCCGGTGACCCGCAAGGACGTGGCCAGGTACGCCGGCGTCAGCACCGCCGTCGTAAGTTACGTGGTGAACGGCGGGCCCAAAAAGGTGGCGCCCGCCACCGAGGCGAAGGTCCAGGACGCCATCCGCGTCCTGGGCTACCGTCCCAACGCTGCGGCAAGGGCGCTGAAGCTGGGCTCCAGCGAAACGCTGGGGCTCGTGGTCCCGGATATCTCCAACCCCTTCTTTTCCCTTTTTTCGCACGCGGTGGAGGATGCCGCGGCAGAGTTGGGGTACGCCTTGCTGCTGAGCAACTCGGACGGAAACCTCGCCAAGGAGCGGCGTAACATCCGCAACCTCGCCGCCCGACAGGTGGACGGCGTCCTGCTGGCCAGCGTCCTCTTCGAACCCGACCTGGAGGTCCTGGAAACGGCGGACATCCCTTCGGTCCTGCTGAACCAGGAACGGGATGCCCCCGGGTTCAACAGCATCGGCGTGGATCTTGCAGCCGGCGCCCGGATGGCGGTGGAGCACCTGATCGGCCATGGCCACACCAACATCGGACTGGCAATGGGAACCAACGTTTCCGGCATTACAGACGGCCGTGAAGTGGGCTGGCGGGAGGCTTTGCAGGAGGCGGGCCTGCCGGAGGGGCCGATTGTCTACAATGCCTTTACCCGGCCGGGCGGCTACCTTGCCGGCCAGCGGCTGCTGGCGTCGATCAACCGGCCAACAGCTATCTTTGCCACCTCCGACATGCAGGCGATCGGCCTGTTGCGGGCGGTGCACGAAGCAGGACTCTCCATCCCCGGCGGGATTGCCGTGGCTTCCTTTGACGGTTCCGCTGAATCCGAGTACTCATGGCCCCCGCTGACCACGGTGGAGCAGCCCGTGGCCGCCATGGCGGAAGCTGCGGTGGAAGCGCTGGTGGGAGCCAGCCGCGGCGAGAAGCCCCGTCACCGGATCTTCCCCACCAAGCTGCGTGTCCGGCAATCCTGCGGCTGTCCCTAGGATTTGTCGCCTAGAGGGCGGCGAGCCTCAGTCGGCCCACCTTTTCCTGCAGGATGCGCTGCGCTTCGGTGCCAAGGCCCGGATCGCTGATGAGTTCGTCCACTTCCTCCAGCGAGGCGATGGAGCTGATGCCCAGCACGCCCCACTTGGTGTGATCTGCCAGGACCACGGTTTTTCGCGCGGCCGCCACGAAAGCCCGGTCCGTTTCCGCCTCCAGCAGGTTGGGCGTCGTGAATCCCGCGTCGGCGTCCATTCCATGCACGCCGAGAAACAGCACGTCGAGGTGCAGCTGTTTCAGCGCACCTGTGGCGATGGGACCGACCAGGGCGTCCGACGGCGTGCGCTCGCCGCCGATCAGGATGACAGTGGAAGCGAAGCGGGCGGTGCCGGCGGAGGCGCCATGGTGGAAAAGGTCAGCGATTCGTACCGAGTTGGTGACCACGGTGATCCTGGGCCCGTTGGTGAGTTCCTTCGCCAGAGCCCACGTGGTGGTTCCGGCGCTGAGCCCCACAGCCATGCCCTCCTGCACCAGGCCGGCCGCCTCGACCGCTATGGCACGCTTCTCGGCGGTGAGCTGTGTGGACTTCAGGTCGAATCCGGGCTCGTGAGTGCTGGTGTCGCCCGGGATCTTGGCGCCGCCGTGGATACGCTCGAGGCGCCCGCCTTCCTCCAGCACCTCGATGTCCCGCCGCACCGTCATCAGGGACACTCCCAGCTGCTGGGCCAGGTCCGAGATCCGAACAACCCGTTCGCGCTGGAGAGCGTCCAAAATGGCCTGGTGGCGGGCGACGGCGAGCATCTGGGCGGTTCCTTCGGGGCAGGGATTAGGGCTGCTCCCAGCATACGGCGACGGCGGCGCTGCCCAAGGTGGGCAGCGCCGCCGTCGTAATCCGAAACCCTGTTACTTTCTGAGCGACTGTGCGATCTGCTGCATGATCGTCGGGTCCGAGAGGGTGGTGGCATCGCCCGGGTCGCGGCCTTCTGCGACGTCCTTGAGCAGGCGGCGCATGATCTTGCCGGAGCGGGTCTTGGGCAGCTCGGGGACCACCAGGATGTTCTTCGGCTTGGCGATGGGGCCGATCTCCTTGCCTACGTGGTTGCGGAGTTCCTGGACGATGTCATCCCCGGAGTCCACGGCGTCGCCGCGGAGGATGACGAACGCGACCACGGCCTGCCCGGTGGTTTCGTCCGACGCGCCCACAACGGCGGCTTCGGCCACGGCGGGGTGGGAGACCAGGGCGGATTCGATTTCGGTGGTGGAGAGCCGGTGGCCGGAGATGTTCATGACGTCGTCCACCCGGCCCAGGAGCCAGATGTCGCCGTCCTCGTCCTTCTTGGCGCCGTCGCCGGCGAAGTACATGTTTTCGAAGCGGGACCAGTAGGTGTCCTTGTACCGTTCCGGGTCGCCCCAGATGCCGCGGAGCATCGCCGGCCAGGGTTCGCGGATCACCAGGAAGCCGCCGTGTCCGTTGGGTACGGAATGGCCCATCTCGTCCACCACGTCCACGGCGATGCCCGGCAGCGGGACCTGGGCGGAGCCTGGCTTGGTGGCGGTGACGCCGGGGAGCGGGGCGATCATCTGGGCGCCGGTCTCGGTCTGCCACCAGGTGTCCACGATGGGGGTCTTGTCCCCGCCGATGACCTTCCGGTACCACATCCAGGCCTCGGGGTTGATGGGTTCGCCCACGGAACCGAGCACGCGCAGGGAGGACAAATCGTACTTGTCCGGGATCTCCCGGCCCCACTTCATGAACGTCCTGATCGCGGTGGGGGCGGTGTAGAGGATGGAGACCTTGTACTTCTCCACGATCTCCCACCAGCGGCCCTGGTGCGGGGAATCGGGGGTGCCTTCGTACATCACCTGGGTGGCGCCGTTAATGAGCGGCGCATAGGTGACGTAGGAGTGGCCGGTGACCCAGCCGACGTCGGCCGTGCACCAGTAGACGTCCGTTTCAGGGTGCAGGTCGAAGACGGCCTTGTGGGTGTACGCGTTCTGGGTGAGGTACCCGCCGGTGGTGTGCAGGATGCCCTTGGGCTTGCCCGTGGTGCCGGAGGTGTAGAGGATGAACAGCGGGTGCTCGGAGTCGTGCCCGACGGCCGTGTGCTCGGCGGAAGCTGCCTCCACGGTGTCGGCCCACCAGTGGTCCCGGCCCTCGGTCCAGTCCACGTCCTGGCCGTTGCGCTTGACCACCACCACGTTCTGCACGCTGTGGCCGCTTCCATCTCCGGCGCGGGACAATGCGTCGTCAACGGCACTCTTGAGGGCGCTCGGCTTTCCGCGGCGGTACGTGCCGTCCGCCGTGACCACCAGTTTGGCCTCGGCGTCCTCGATCCTTGACCGCAGCGCGTCCGCGGAGAAACCGCCGAACACCACGGAATGCACGGCCCCGATCCGGGCGCAGGCCAGCAGAGTGATCACGGCCTCCGGAATCATCGGCAGGTACACCGCAACCCGGTCACCCTTGGCCACACCGAGGGACTCGAAGGCATTTGCGGCCTTCTTCACCTCCTCGGTTAGCTGGGCATAGGTGTAAGTTCGGCTATCGCCGGGCTCGCCCTCGAAGTAGATGGCCACCCGGTCACCACGGCCGGCCTCCACATGCCGGTCGAGCGCGTTGTAGGCCGCGTTGACTTCCCCGCCCACGAACCACTTGGCAAACGGCGGGTTGGACCAGTCCAGTGCCTGGTCAAAGTCTTTGCTCCAGGTCAACAGCTCCCGGGCCTGCTTTGCCCAGAAAGCGGGCCGGTCAGCGGCGGCCTCTTCGTATTCCGATGCCTTGACGACGGCGTCAGCGGCGAACTCGGGAGTGGGCGGAAACGTCCGGGTCTCGTGCAGCAGGTTCTCGAAGGCATCGCCCTGCTGGCCGGCCTGCCCGCTTTGTCCGGAGCCGGTGGAAGCGGTGGCCGTGGAGCTTGAAGTGTCCTGGGACATGTGAACCTCATCATTCATCGATCTTTGCTGCGCGGACATCCGCCGCCGGCCCGGCTCCGCCGCCTGCACGGCACCGGGCATCGGCTGGTCACGGATATTCCGCAAAGAGCTGTTCCGGAATCAAGACTAATGCTTGCCCGGCGGCAGGTGTGTGCGCTGTCACAGACGGGCCCGCGAACGGCCTTTATTAAGCGGTGAATGGACATGCTGCGACAGGCAGCTGTCCGCGCCCAGCTAGTGATCGGTCAGGCTCTTGACTAGGCTGAGATGGAATTGTGACTTCACTTCGGACCCTCCCGTCCGGGCCCCCCAGCGGCCGGGACGGAAGGGAACCGCTGTACGACGGCACGGTTTCGGGGCCGCCGTGGCCCCGGTGCCGCCACGCTAAGGAGAACAGAATGAACCAGCAGATCGTCGGCCAGAAGACAGGCCCTGACACCGTGGCGGGTTCCGGCAGCACCACCGCCCCGGCAGCCGGGGCAGGCAAGCCGGCTACGTCCGATGGCAAGGGCGCGAGCGCCCACCAGGCAGTGCTGGGTCCGTTCACCATCCGGGACCTGGCCGTGTTCGCCGCCACCCTCATTTTGTTCATCGCGTCCCTGCTGCCCATATTCGGTGGCAGGTACAACCTCTGGAACCTGAACAACCTCTTCTTCCTGGGCCTGGGAATTGTCCTGCCCCTGGTGGTGAGCGCGCTCTTCGCCGCGCGCAGGCTGTCCCCCGGCACGCAAATCCGGATCGGATCGCTGTCCATTGACCAGTTTGCCTCCGTGGTCGCGTCCTTCGCCGTCGCCTTCTTCTTCCTGTCCGTAGCGGGCGCCTATGTTCCCAGCCTGCTGGTGGGCCTGATCGGCGCCCTGGTCCTGTTCGCCGCGACGGTCCTGGGCCGCTTCCTTCCATACGTCTCACCTGACTTCCAGGGCCGCGCGGAAGCCCCAGCGCATGTGGTGGCGCGGGACGCCGCCGTTCCTGTACAGAAGCCCCGCGCTCCCAAAAAGCCCAAGGCCGGGTCCGCTGCTTCCAAGCCTGCCTCCAGCGGGGGCCTGTTCAGCGGCGCCGGTGCCGGATCTTCCGCCGTCCAGCCCAGTGCTGCGCACCACACGCCCGCCACCGCAGCAGTTCCCACCACCGGTGTTGCTGCTGCCGGGGCACCGGCGGCCGGGCCCGCACCTGTTTCCACCGCCCCCGAAGCCTCCGATTCCGGTGCAGCCAGTGACCTTGGCCCCGCAACCCAGGCGTCCGACGACGTCCGGCCTGCTTCGGCGCCGGCCGCGGAGGAGACGCAGCTGGGAGATGTCCCTTCCGCCAGCGCCGTTGCCACCGGTCCTGCTCCCGGTGCCGGTGCTTCACCGGCTGTCGGTGCCGCGTCGGCTGCGGGCCAGAGGGCGGCCGGCAATCACGACGGCGGTACGGCCCCTTCCGCTGCCTCGGATGCGCAGGGCTCCTGGGAGCCGCCCGCCGCTACGGCCGTCCACCCGCAGGTCCGCGCCGATGTTCCGATCGGGGCAACTGTGGATCCGGCAAGCCGGCCCGAGGAGTCGGACGATCAGCCCATCCATGAAGCCTTCTGGTTCGCCGTTGCACAGCACCGCACCGCGTTCGATCCCCGCACCGGCGCCCCGGCCTTCGTTATCGAGCCCGGCGGCTGGGTGCTGGCTTTGGAGGACCGCGGGCACGAGTTCCTCGTCCAGCACACCGACGGCCGGCTGGGCGTGCTGCGCGACCTCAGCAATATCGAGCGCGGCTAGCACATGGCCCCGCCCCCGGCGGCCAGAGCCCCACGGGCCGCCGTTGCCTCCCAGGCCTCCAAGTCCGGCGCTGTGGCGGCATCTGATGGCCAGTCCGCGGGCATGCCTGTGATTTCCTCGGAGTCCACGCTCGGGCTGAAGAGGCGGGCGCGCCGGATCAACAGGGCGCTGGCCGAGAAGTATCCCTACGCCCATGCGGAACTTGATTTCCGCAATCCGTTCGAACTGCTGGTGGCCACGGTCCTGTCGGCCCAGACCACCGACGTCACCGTTAACCAGGTCACCCCGTTGCTGTTCGCGCGCTATCCGGACGCGAGGTCCATGGCGGAAGCGGATCCGGCCGCGATCGAAGAAATCATCAAGCCCACGGGTTTCTTCCGGGCCAAGACGCGCAGCCTTGTCGCGTTGTGCACCCGGCTGGTGGATGAGTACAACGGCGTGGTTCCCGGCCGGCTGGAGGATCTGGTCACACTGCCGGGGGTTGGCCGGAAGACCGCCAACGTGGTGCTGGGCAACGCCTTCGGCGTCCCGGGCATCACGGTGGACACCCACTTTGGCCGCCTGTCCCGCCGGTTCGGCTGGACCCAGTCCGAGGACCCGGTCCAGATCGAACACGACGTCGCCGAGCTTTTCGAGAAGAGGGACTGGACCATGCTGTCCCACCGGGTGGTGTTCCACGGGCGGCGGGTGTGCCACTCCCGCAAGCCGGCGTGCGGGGCGTGCCCCGTGGCTAACTGGTGCCCCAGCTATGGGATGGGCGAAACAGACCCGGCGAAGGCAGCCAAACTGCTGAAGTACGAACTCGCTCCCGGCAATGAAGCCCTCCTTGCCCAACTGCTGGCCGAAACCCACAGAGCAGCTGAAATCAGGATGGAATCCCAAAAGAGGGCTCCGTGAGCGCGCGCGAAGACCTGATCCGCCTGGCGAAACGGGCGGCGTCCGGATCGGCGTCGGCGCCCGACCCCCTCTGGGCAGCCCTGACCGTTGATGCGCAAACGGCCCGCAGGGCTGCCGTCCTGATGCTGTTCGGGGCGCTCGATGACATTCCGGCTGCCTCGGACAAACCCCTGGCTCCGGCAGACCTGGACGTCCTGCTCCTGGAGCGCGCCCACACGCTGGGTTCCCACCCCGGGCAGGTGGCATTTCCAGGAGGCAGCATTGACGCGCAGGAAACGCCGGTACAGGCAGCACTGCGCGAGGCCGCAGAGGAAACGGGAGTCGAGGCGGGCGGCGTCGAAGTCCTGGGCACCCTGCAGGAGCTGGGCCTGGCCCACAGCAACTTCCTCGTCACCCCTGTCCTGGGGTGGTGGCGCTCGCCGTCGCCCGTCGGGGTGGTGGATTATGCCGAGTCTGCGCAGGTGTTCCGGGTCCCCGTCCGGGACCTGCTCGACCCGGACAACAGGGTCATGGCCACAGTCCACCGGGCCGGGCGTACCTTTGACAGCCCGGCCTTCACCGTCAACGGCGTGGTGGTCTGGGGCTTTACCGGAATCGTCCTGAACGGCCTCTTTGAACAGCTCGGCTGGGCCGTCCCGTGGGATCGGAGCCGGGTGCACCCCATGGGTGTCTAGTTGTTGCCCGGGTTGCACCGGGCCGGGTGTTCCAGGCGTTTTTTCTAGGCCTGTTGTTGGCGGAGATCCACCACTATCCCGGTGGCCGCGTTCTCACGCATGGCCTTGATGCCTTCCAAAAGTGTGTTTACTGACTTGAAGTTTGGCGAAACGGCAACGATGTTGCCTTCGCCGTCCGTAAGCCGAAGCCTGTACGACTCGTCCCCAACCCGATGTATTTCAAACCTGCCCGCCATGTGCCGGACCTCCCCTGGTGTTTGCGTCGTTGCATCAACCTCTGGACCGATCTGTTTCAGTCACCACAAGACTGTAACCCGCCTCACGGGGCCCGAGCGAGCTACTACCGGGTAGGTTACATCTCTCGACAATCGTCGCGCCGGAGGGCCCGCGCGCCTTGCAGAAGGCTGCTCCTACTTGGCGTGGTTGTAGGAATCCACCACCGCCACGCTCACCGGAAACTCGACGGGGATGCGTCCGAACAGCAGTTCCTTTGCTGCGCTGGCGGCATCCTCGATCGCCTTGATGCAAGCCTCCACCTGGTGTACAGGTGCGTGGACCATCACCTCGTCGTGGAGGAAGAAAACCAGCTCCGCCCCCGCTTGGCCTTCCGTGCGCAGGGTGCGCAGCCGCCGTCGTAATTCCGCCAGCCAGCAGGCCGCCCAGTCCGCCGCGGAACCCTGGACCACGAAGTTGCGCGTGAAACGCCCCCTGGAACGGGCTATCGATTCCGCGCGCCGCTGTTCCTCGGCCGACGCCGGGCGCTGGCTCTGGAACCACCGCTCCGATGGGGGAGGACTGCTGCGGCCCAGCCGGGTGGTGACGGTCCCGCCGGACTCGCCGGCGCGGGCGGCCTGCTCCACAAAATCCACTGCCCGCGGATACGTCCTGGCGAGCTGCGGCATGAGGCGCCCGGCCTCGCCCGAGGTGGCGCCGTACATGGCACCGAGCAGCGCCACCTTCGCCTTCGCCCGGTCGCCGCCGAAGCCCTTGGCGGCGATTCCCGCGTACAGGTCCTGGTCCCGGGCGGCCTCGGCCATGATCGAGTCCTGGGCCAGTGCCACCAGGACGCGCGGTTCAAGCTGGGAAGCGTCCGCCACGATCAGCTTGTGTCCGGGATCGGCATGGACGGCGCCGCGGATCTGGCGGGGAATCTGCAATGCGCCTCCGCCCCGCGATGCCCAGCGGCCCGAAACCACCCCGCCCACCACGTATTCCGGCCGGAACCTGCCGCCGGCAACCCACGCGTCGAGCCAGGCCCACCCGTTCGCGCTGTGGAGGCGTGAAAGCTTTTTGTAGGCCAGGAGCGGACCGATGGCCGGGTGGTTTGACTCCTTCAGCTCCCACTGACGGGTGCTTTTCACTTCGATGCCGTTCCGGTGCAGGGCACGGATGAGTTCCTGCGGGGAATCCGGGTTGAGCGTTGGCGCGTTCAGCAGCCCGCGCAGTTCGAGGTTCAGGGCCTCAAGTTTTGCCGGGCGGTGCCCCACGGGCGGGCGCGGGCCCAGGTAACCGGCCAGGATTTCTTCATGCAGGTCCTCCCGCCAGGGAACTCCGGCGTGCTGCATTTCAGCCGCGATCATGGCGCCGGCGGATTCGGCGGCCAGCAGGAGCTGAAGCCGGTTTCGGCGGTTCTCCTCCGGACGGACGGCGGCCAGGGCTTCCTGCTGGGCGGCGTATTCCGCGCGGAGGTCTTCAAGGGTGAGGCGGGGTTCGGAGCCCGGGCGGGGATTATCGAACAGGGCGTCCTGTTCCGGTGGCGGCGGTGGCGGCTGGAGTGCCCTTGGCGGCTGCTGCGGGTCATCAAGGGTGATCTTCTCGGCGTTGCGCGCGTAGCCGGTGTGGGCGGTGAACTGGGAGAGGGCCAGGATGTTCCCGCAGAGGCTGAGGTCGTAGCACCGCTCGAGTTCCACTCCGTGTGCCAGCAGGGAGGGGTACCAGTCCTGGGTGCGGTGCCAGATCCAGCGGGGAGGTTGCCCGGCGCGTGGCCTGCGTTCCAGTCCGAGGACGACGTCGGCCAACTCGCTTGCGGATACCAGCCTGGGTTCCGGATTGGCGGGGTGGGGGTGGCCTCCCTGTGTGAGTTCCTGCAGGGCCGCACCGGAGGGGTGGGCTGCGAGCAGGAGGTACATGCTCCAATTCTGCCTTGTCTTTTCCGGGCGTCTTGCCGCCAGGACTCTTCCTGCACAGGGCTTGTTGCCGCCGGTTTTGTGCACATACGGCTGGGATCTCCTTATCCTTGCCTGGCCGGGGGTGGACAGTGGCTCCATGAGCAGGCACCAGTCAACCCCCTCCCACCCTGATCCGGTCCTTGCCCGGCGTTTATCCCGGAGCCCCGATGAGGAGCTCCTGTCCGGCGCTGCGGGTTTCGCGGCGGGCCTTGCGGCGGGTTTAGGAGGGCCAGCCGATGCCTGGCTGCCGGACAGCGGGGAAGAGGTGCTCCTGGTGACTTCGTCTGCTGTTGTGCGCGCCGAGGTGGAGCGTATCGTCGCGGCGGCGGGTGCCCATCTTCGCGTTGTTGCCGATGCGTTGGAAGGGGCCAGATACTGGGATGGCTCAGCCGCGGTCCTGGTGGGCAGTGACATCCGGGAGCTGCCGCCCCGGCGGCGGGCACCGGCCGTCCTCGTGGGTTTGGACGGTGAAGGCGACAGCCTCTGGCACCTGGCTGCGGCCCTGGGAGCTGAGCGGGTGGCCGTGCTCCCTGATGCCGCGGCCTGGCTGGCGGACCACCTCAGCCGCTCCCGGGCGCCCGGGCCCGGCGGGATCATCCTGGGCGTGACCGGCGGGTGCGGCGGGGCCGGAGCCACCACGGCTGCGATCTGGATAGCCCAGGCGGCGTCCGGAATGGGAGCCCGGGTGCTGCTCGTTGACGGCGACCCCTGGGGCGGCGGGCTGGAACTCGCCATCGCCGCGGAGGAAAGACCGGGCCTGCGCTGGCCCGACCTTTCCGAGGCGCGGGGCAGCATCGATTCCGGCCAGCTGTCCGACTCACTGCCCGTCTCCGGGGGATTCTCGTTCCTCTCCTGGCCGGCCAGCCGTGAACAGCCCGTTCCGGTAGCCGCCCCAACCACCACCGGCGTGCTCGATGCGGCGCGCCGGGGGTATGAACTGGTGGTGCTGGACATCGGCAGGGGTCCCGGGCCGCTTCAGTCCTATGCCTGGGACTGCGACCGCATCATGATGGTGGTTCCCGCGCAGCTGAAGGCTGCCGTGGCGGCGGTGCGGCTGCTCCACGAGTTCCCGCCCGTTGAGGCGGGGCTCCTGGTCCGGGGGCGGCCGGGGGCTGCCCTGGATGGCCCGCTCATTTCCGAGGCCATCGGCCTTCCCGTGCACGGCCGGGTCCCTGAGCTGCGCGGTGTGGGTGGCGCCATGGATTCCGGCCGCCTCCTGGAACTCGGCAAGCGGCGCAGCATCCGGAATTTTGCCGCCTCGGTACTCGATTCCCTCGGCGACGAGCTGCCGGAGGGGGAGTTTGGATGAAACAGCAATCGGCACGAGGATCGGGAGCAGCCGACGGGCTGCGGCGGCGTGCCCGGCTCATGGAAGGCCAGGTCGTGGAAGGCCAGCGCGCGGAAGGCCAACGCCGGGAAGGCCAACGCCGGGATCCACGCCAGGTGGAGCGGCAGGTTGTTGACGCCGGGCTGCTGGAATCGGTTCGCGAGTCCATGATGGCGGAAGCCGGCGTTGTAACGCCTTCACGGGTGGCTGCCGCGGTGCAGGCCACCGGCAAGCTGCTGGGCACGGCCGGCTCGCTCGCGGCGGTGGAACGCATCAGCGCCGAGCTCAACGGGCTGGGACCGCTGCAATCGCTCACCCGGGATCCCGCAGTCACAGACATCTTCGTCAACGCTCCTGACTCCGTATGGGTGGACCGCGGCCGGGGCATCGAGCGCGTCCCGGTGGCTTTCGGCGATGAAGCCCAACTGCGGGCACTGGCCTGCAGGCTGGTTGCCGCCGGAGGGCGGCGTCTTGATGACGGTTCACCCTGCGTGGATGTGCGACTGGCGGGCGGGTACCGGGTCCATGCAGTACTGCCGCCGGTTTCCACGGCGGGAACACTGCTCAGCGTCAGGATCCGCCGGGAGCGGGTATTCAGCATGGACGAACTGGAGGCAGCCGGCATGTTCGGCCCCCTCGTCAAGGACGTCCTGGAACGGGTGCTGGAACTTCGGCTGAGCTTTTTGATCAGTGGTGCCACCGGTTCGGGGAAGACGACCCTGCTGTCCACCTTGCTGGGGCTGTGTGCCCCGGCGGAGCGGCTGGTCCTCATTGAGGATGCTTCCGAGCTGAACCCGGTCCATCCGCATGTGGTCTCCCTCGAATCCCGGCACGGAAACCTTGAAGGCGGCGGGGAAGTGGGGCTCGGCGAGCTCGTCCGGCAGGCCCTGCGCATGAGGCCCGACCGGCTGGTGGTCGGCGAGTGCCGCGGTGCCGAGGTCCGCGAATTGCTGACAGCAATGAACACCGGCCACAGCGGAGGAGGCGGAACGATTCACGCCAATGCTGCGGGTGCCGTCCCTGCCCGTCTCACGGCTTTGGGTGCCCTCGCCGGGTTGAGCCCTGACGGTGTGCGGCTCCAGGCGGCCAGTGCCCTCGACGTGGTGATCCATGTCGAAAGGACCAGCCGCGGCAGGGAAGTGACCTGCCTCGGCGTCATCGAGGACGGTCCTGACGGGCTTCGCGTGCTGTCCGCCCTGGAAGCCTCGGAAAGCGCGGCCGTTCCGGGTCCGGCATGGCAAGCCCTCGCCAACCGGCTGGGGCTTGAACCAGGGCAAGGCCTGTGACTATTTTCCTGGCAGCCGCATTGGTGCTGGCCGCGCTGTTGATTCTCCGCCCGCAGCAGCGTGCGGCAGCAAGGTTCCGCCGCGCAACCGGTGGTGTTGCTTCATCAGCCGCCATCAGGACACGCCTGTTCGGCTGGGCCAGGCCTGGGGCCGGGAAGGCAGCAATCTCCGGCTCGGCGGTACCCATGACTCTGGTGGTGCAGCAACTGGCCGCGCTGCTCAAAGGTGGCCGGACGCCCGCGCACCTATGGGACGAGCTGTGGTTTGTCTACGGCGCGAACAGCCAAACCCGGCCGGACGGACCAACCCCATCGCAGCACGCTGGCGGGCTTACACAGGGGTCAGTCGCCATGCTGGCTGCCGCCCGCGCCGCTGCGGGGACCGGGGCTCCTGTATCGGAGGCCATCACGCGCTCCTTGGCCACGGCTTTTCCCCGGACGGACAGGGAGTGCCGGATCTGGTCCCAGCTGGGTGCCTGCTTCGACATCGCAGAAGCAAGCGGCTGTCCCTTGGCCGACGTTCTGACAAGGTTCGCCGCACAGCTGGAAGCAGAGGACGATGCCGATGCAGCCCGGCAGACGGCACTGGCAGGGCCCAAAGCGACAGTCCGGCTGCTGACCTGGCTTCCGCTGATGGGGCTAGGCCTCGGAATGGCCCTCGGCGTGGATCCGCTGGCCATCCTGCTGGGTACGCCGCTGGGACTGGCAGCGCTCGCGGCCGGGACTGCCCTCACCGTAGCGGGGCGGTTGTGGTCCGCCCGGCTGGTGGCGGCAGCAGCAGGTGCGGGACTGCCATGACCGAACCATTGCTGCAGGCGCTCGCGCTCCTGGCCATATTGGCCACCGCGGCCTGTCTCATAGGCACCGGGAAGGGCCGCGCACGGAAGCGGCTGATCGCGTCCACGTCGCAACACTCTCATCCGCTGAACTATCCAAGGTCGGCAGGCAAACGGCCACGCAACAGGGATGGTCCGGGCGGCCTGCAGGACACCGCCATGATGCTCGAACTCGTCGCCGCGATGCTGGACGCCGGGTCCGGCATTGGCCGTTCCCTCGATCTCGTCTCTGCTTCCGCCTCCTCCCAGTACCGGGACTCGCTCCGTCCGGTCGTTTCCGCACTGGCGATCGGGACGGACTGGGAAACAGCGTGGCGAAGCTCTGCCGTCAGGTTGCCCGGGATTCTGGAGCTGCGGGATGCCTTGGGGTTTGCGGCGCTGACAGGCGCCCCGTCGTCGGCGATCCTCTACGCCCAGGCTGCAACGCTTCGCCGGGAGAGGTTCCGGAAAGCCGAAAAGCGCGCTGCGTCCCTCGGCGTCAAGCTGGTGGTGCCGCTGGGACTGTGTTCGCTGCCTGCCTTTATCTGCCTCGGCGTAGTTCCCGTTTTACTGGCCCTGGTTCCGTCGGGATCGTAAGGTTCCGTCGGGATCGTGGAGTCCCGTCGGGATCGTGGGGTTCCGTCGGGATCGTGGGGTTCCGTCGGGATCGTAGGGTTCCGTCGGGCGCATAGCCCTTCGGCCGCCCTCGCCGGCAGAGGCTTATCACGGCGCGGATTCCGGCAGGACCATAAGGCCCGCTCTTGTCCTCCACAGCAGCCCAAGCGCCCCAACTTTTCCACTTACGCAACAGCCGGCCTTACCGCTTGCGGCAGGGCCCGGAAGAGTCAGACCAGCCGGTAACCCTGCCGGCCCACAGAAAGGAACCACCGCATGTCCATCAACCAGGACCGCGACTACGCCGCCGGAACCGCAGTGCTCGCAGCAGCCCCGTCAAACATCAGACGGCGCGGGGCCGCAGCCCAATCAGCTGATGCATCCCCGACCCGGGCTACATCACTGCCAGCCAACGTGGTGGAGCTCTACCCGGGCATCACCGCCCGGCACCGCACAGGCATCCGAAGACTGTTGGGATCAGAAGCAGGCATGGCAACGGCCGAGTATGCCATCACCACTTTGGCGGCCGTCGGTTTTGCCGGGCTGCTGGTCTTCATCCTTCGCAGCGAGGAAGTGCGCGGCTTCCTGCTGAACCTGATCCGCACGGCGCTGGCCTTGCCATGACCGGTGTCCCGGAGGCGGTGCGCCTTCGGCGAGCGAGAGAGCGCGGCGCCGTTACCGCAGAGTTTGCCGTGGCACTGCCTGCAGTCCTGCTGCTCCTTGCCATGCTGCTCACAGGTGCAGCGGCCGGTGTCACCCAGTTGCGGCTGGAGGAAGGAGCCCGGGCGGGAGCCCGCGCACTGGCCCGCGGGGACGATGCCGCCGCCGTGGAAAGGATCGTGAGGACCCTTTCGGGAGCATCGGTGTCCGCGGCTGTTGCGGCGGAGGGCGAATGGCTCAGCGTCACAGTCACCGGCCGGGTAGGGGGCCCGCTGGGGTCATCGATTCCGTGGACGCTGACGGCCCGCGCCTCAACCCGTAGCGAGACAGCTGCAGCGGGCCCGGCCACGCCGTCGGCGGCTGCGGCTGCGGCAGGCGCCGGATGACTGGGCCCGCCCCCTGCAGCCAAGCGGAACAACAGGAAGGAGCGCTCAGGTGAGAACGACTGTGGAGGCCAGGCACGCCCCGGACGGCACGGAACGCGGCTCGGGCACCGTCCTGGCGGCGGGTCTCGCGTTGATGGTGATGATAGTGATGGCGCTTCTGCTGCTCCTGGCGCAGTCGGCCGTTCTGGCCAGCAGGTCCGCCGCAGCTGCTGATCTTGCTGCACTCGCCGCGGCGGACGCGCTGCGCGGGGTCACTCACGGGGAACCGTGCGGTGCAGCAGCGGAAGTCGCGGCACGCCATGCCGCCACAGTGGTCAGCTGCTCCGAGGGTGCGGGCCAGACTGTGGAAGTCCGGACGGAGCTGATCGAACGGACCATGCTGGGGACGGCAAGCGGCCACGCCCGGGCCGGGCCTCCACCCTGAGCAGGCGAAGGACGGGCGTCAGCGCAGGGCTTCGGCGCTGTCGGAGCTGGCCTCGGTGGAATCTTTCAGCAGGACATCGAGCAGCGTGACCGCGGCCGCCTTGTCCAGCGGGTTGTTCTTGTTCCCGCACTTGGGCGACTGGACGCAGGAGGGACAGCCGGACTCGCATTCGCAGGCCTTGATGGCATCCCGCGTCGCGGCCAGCCACACCTTCGCCTTGTCGAAACCGCGCTCGGCAAAGCCGGCCCCGCCAGGGTGCCCGTCATACACAAAAATGGTGGGCACCCCGGTGTCGGCATGCAAGGCAGTCGAAACACCCCCGATGTCCCACCGGTCGCTCGAAGCCACCAGTGGAAGCAGGCCGATTGCCGCATGCTCCGCCGCATGCAGGGCGCCAGGGAACTGGGCTTCGATCAGGCCGGCGGCAGTGAGCGACCGGTTGTCCACCACAAACCACACTGCCTTCGTGAACAGCTCCCGGGCGCCGAGGTCGAGGGGTTCCTCGCCAAGGATCTCGTTGGAAATCAGGGCCTTGCGCTGGAAGGAAACCACCTGGGTGGTGACCTTTACGTCGCCGAAGTGCAGGGAAACGTTACCCCACATGGCGGTGCGCTGGGTTTCCAGCACCTCGATCTGGGTCACGTCGCGGGCGGTGGTGTAGTAGTCGGGATTGGCGCGGCGGACCACCACACAGTGATCGTCTTCGTTGAGCTCCTCCACCACGTAGCTGTCCCCCTGGTGGATGTAAACGGCGCCGGTGTGCGCCTGGTAGTGGGTCTGGGGCGAGTCCATCGTCCCGAGGAGGGAGCCGGTATCGGCATCAACAATACTGACCGGCCCGCCGCCGTCGGCCCGCAGGTTCACCATGGCGGCCGCACTCTGGGAATGGGTCCAGAACCATCCCGCAGGGCGGCGCCGGAGATACCCCTGGGCCACCAGGCGGTCGAGAAGCATCCCGGCCGTGCTCCCGAACAGGTCCAGCTCAGCCGGTCCAAGCGGCAGTTCGGCGGCCGCAGCGCAAAGATGGGGTCCCAGCACGTAGGGGTTGCCGGGGTCGAAAACAGTGGCTTCCACCGAGACGTCGAAGATGGCCTCCGGATGGTTCACCAGGAAGGTGTCCAGCGGATCGTCACTGGCAACAAAGGCCGCGATAGCGTCCTGTCCTGCCCTGCCGGCCCGCCCGATCTGCTGGAACAGTGAGGCCCTGGTGCCGGGCCAGCCGGCTACCAAAACAGCGTCCAGCCCCGAGATGTCGATCCCCAGTTCCAGCGCTGACGTGCTGGAAACACCCAGCAGCCTGCCGGAGCGCAGCGCCTTCTCCACGGCCCGGCGTTCCTCGGGCAGATACCCGGAGCGGTAGGCCGCCACCCGCTGCGGCAGGCTCGGGTCTACCTCGTCCAGCAGGCGCTTTGTGATGGAGGAGATGGTCTCCGCTCCGCGGCGCGACTTGATGAAGGCAATGGTGCGGATGTGTGCCGACACCAGGTTCGCCAGCAGGTCGGAAGTCTCAGCCACCGCCGTCCGCCGTTCCTTGGCGCCGTTCTCGCCGCGGATTTCCGTCAGCGCCGGTTCCCAGAACGCCACGGTGGTGGCGCCATGCGGCGAACCGTCCTCAGACACGGCCTTCACCGGGGCGCCGATGAGCCGTGCGAAGGAGACGTCCGGTTCAGATGCTGTGGCTGAAGCGGCAATGAACACCGGCTCGGGGAAGGTGGAGCCGGCCCCGTAGTAAGAGCAGATCCGCCGCAACCGGCGCATCAGGTTGGCCACGTGCGAGCCGAAGACGCCCCGGTAGCTGTGGGCCTCGTCCACGATCACATAGCGAAGGCGCCGGAAGAACCCCGCCCACCAGGCGTGGTTGGGAAGGATGCCGAAGTGCAGCATGTCCGGGTTGGCGAGGATGAAATTGGCGTGGTCCCGGATCCATCGCCGGGACGCCGGGTCGGTGTCGCCGTCGTAGGTTTCCGCGCGGACGGTGGGCAGTTGCAGGGCCCGGATGGCGTTCAACTGGTCGGCTGCGAGGGCTTTGGTGGGGGACAGGTAAAGGGTGACGGCGCCGTCGTCATGGATCTTCCCGGGATCGGCGAGAACCCGCAGCTCGGAACGGTGGATGGCATCCAATGCCGGCAGCTGGTAGGCGAGCGACTTTCCGGAAGCCGTGCCGGTGGCCACCACAACGTGTTCGCCGCCGTGGGCGATGTCAGCGGCTGCAACCTGGTGGCGGTAGGGCTGCTGGACGCCGAGCGCACCGTAGGCAGCAACCAAATCCGGGTGGACCCATGACGGCCACGCCTCGTGCACCGCCTCGCGGGCAGGGATGGTGCGGACATGACGCAGCTGTTCCGGGTCCGGGCCGCGGCCCAGCAAGGGAATCAGGGAGTCATGGGGGTTCACCACAACATTGTTTCACCCGCCAGGAGCCGGGCACGCAGGGTTCGCCCTCGGGGGAAACAGGGAAACCGGGAAACGAGGGATACGCCGGGCGTTTAGCTCGACAGGTCGGAGCCCTCGTGGGATGCCGAAAGCATCAGCACGCGCGAAACAGTGCTCCAGCCAAGATGCGAATAAAGCTTCTGGCCGTCAACGGACGCCAGCAGCAGCCCGCTCTGGACATCGTGCCCAAAGGCCTGCGCCGCCAGCGCCCGCATGATGAAACTTCCAAGGCCGCGCCGCTGGAAGGCCGGCTCGGTGATGATTTTGTCGAACACGGCGGTATCGCCCACCACATAAACCCGGCCGCTGGCGGCCACAGTGTCAGCGGAGCGCACCTCCGCGTAGTGCACGCCGTCCTGCTCGTAGGTCGCCAGGGAAAGGTCGTCGTCTGAAAGCCACGGATCTTCGGCGTCCTGGGTTTCCATGTCCACGATCATCATGGCCTGGGAATCGGAGGTCACATTCAGCCCGTGCTGCCGGGCAAGGTCCGAATAACGGGCGGGGTCGTTGGTCAGGACCGTGAGGACCCTGGCCGGCACTTCCGCCGTCTTGGCCGCGAGAACGGCAAACTCGGTATCCGTTGGCTCGGACGCGAAAAATTCCCATTCACCGGTGGTGTCAGAGCGGAGCGCGGCGGGAAAGCGGCCTTCGGAGGATGTCCGGTAACCGCGACAGCCCGCCCAGCCGGCCACCCACACTTCGAGAAGGCCAGTGATGTCGTTAACCATGGTTTCCGGGCTCATGCGATGAGACTATTCCACCCCGATCACAAGCAACAGGGGTTGGCAGGCCGGAAGCCCGGTGCTTATGCAATTGTGATGCAGCACCGTCGCGCGGCTGCCCAGGGAACCGGGGCAGGCCCGGCGAATCCAAGCCGGTACCCTTAAATACGTGGCTTTGAACCGAATCGTCCTTTTTTACGGATTTACCCCCATCGCTGATCCCGACGCCGTGCGGCTCTGGCAGCGTGCCCTCTGCGAAAAGCTGGGACTGACCGGCCGCATCCTGATCTCCACGGACGGCATCAACGCAACTGTCGGCGGCGAGATCGGCGCCGTGAAGCAGTACGTCAAGACCACCCGTGAGTACAAAGGTTTCCACGGCATCGACGTTAAGTGGTCCGACGGCGGCGCGGATGACTTCCCGCGGCTCAGCGTCAAAGTGCGCGACGAGATCGTCTCCTTCGGCGCCCCCGGCGAACTCAAGGTGGACGCCAACGGCGTGGTGGGCGGAGGCAAGCACCTCAAACCCGAAGAGCTGCACGAACTCGTCGACGCCAGGAAACAGGGCGGGGAAGACGTGGTCTTCTTCGACGGCCGGAACGCCTTCGAAGCACAGATCGGCCGCTTCAAGGACGCCATTGTCCCGGACGTCACCACCACCCATGATTTCATCAAGGAGCTCGAGTCCGGGAAATACGACGCCCTCAAGGACAAGCCCGTGGTCACCTACTGCACCGGCGGCATCCGCTGCGAGGTGCTGTCCAGCCTGATGGTCAACCGCGGCTTTAAAGAGGTGTACCAGCTGGACGGCGGGATCGTGCGCTACGGCGAAACCTTCAAGGACCAGGGCCTCTGGGAAGGCTCGCTCTACGTGTTCGACAAACGCATGCACCTCGAGTTCAGCGAGGATGCCAAAACTATCGGCCAATGCACCCGCTGCGCGGCTCCCACCAGCAAGTTCGAAAACTGCTCCAACCCGAGTTGCCGCACCCTCACCCTGTACTGCGCGGAGTGCGCGGCCAGCCCGGACACCCTGCGGTGCCCCGAAGGCTGCACGGCCTAAAGTCCGCGCACCGGCAACAGTCATCACAGACGCCGGAGGCGGTAGGCGTAGTTGGCGCCCGTCCTGGCCTCCACGGTGATGGTCAGCGCAGTTTCGGCGGAGAGATAAATGACGTTCTCCCGGTTGATGCCGCACCGCAGCCCAAGGTCAACCATCGTGAGCGCGTTGCTCCGCACAGTGAAGTTCACCCTGCGCTGGCTCCGGCAGGCCAGCGCCAACGCATAGGTTCCCGTCCCCACCACCGGGGTCGTTTCGCTGCGAAGCTCGCCTGCGGCCAGCAGCCCGGCCGCCGAATGGAGCACCGGATCGCCGGTGTCGGGCAGGGTGCGGGCCACCCAAGACCCCAGCTCGGCCTCGCTGACAGGCTCGCGCTGCAGCGGGTCCCGGGTAAATGCCGGAGCCGGGGCCACGGTCTGCTCCGCATCAGCGGGATCGGCCCAGCGGCCGTCGTCGTACGTGTATTCGCAGCCGCCCAGCGCCAGCCCCGCCGCGAGCACAAGGCCGAGGACGACGGCGGCCGCAGGGTTTCGCGTCAGCGGCGCCGAAGCTGTCCGCACCGGACTGGGCGCGGAGGACTTCCGCACACTGGGCATAGTCCGACTTTAAGCCCGCACGCCCCTGCGGGCCATAGCTATTGGGCCGGCGTCAGCTGGTAGGCGTAAATGAGGGGCGCGTCCACGCTGGAGGTGCTGATTTCCAGTGTCCCTGATCGCGGCAGCGTGATCCTGGTGACCTCTTTGCTGCCGTTGCAGGCCGCTCCGGCATCCACGACGTCTTCCCCGTCCAGCGACACCGCGAAGAAGGCTTTGCCCCCGCCCTCGCAGGTCGCCGTCAGGGTGTAGCGGCCGGCGCTGACGCTGGAAGCCTCCTGGATAATCCGGTCCCGGTTGAGGATTTTTCCGGCATCTTCCAGCACGGCGCCCGGGGCTGGCGGCAGCGCGGTGGCCCGCCATCCGGGCACATCGGCGTTCTCAATCGACACCACCGGCGAGCACCCCGCCAGGGCAACAGCCGCCACGCCGGCCAGCGCCAATGCTTTGCGTGGGAAGCGCCTCGGGTTGGCGGACTGCTTCCGGGCGCGCGGAAGGACGGAAAGCGGTGTTGGCATACCTCAACGCTACCCCGTCCGGCCGGGCGGAATGTTCCACCTGCCGCCCGACCGAATCCGGACCGAAGCCGCCGCACTAAACTTGAGCGGTGCCTAATTCCCCGTACGAGTTCACTGCCGGCAACACCCCCGACGCGCCCCGCAGCGACCTTCCGGACCTGCTCGCCGCCCTTGCCGCGGACCTGCGCGCCGTGGAGTACACGCTCGACGGCGTAGCCAACCTCCTGGGCGAATCGGCCTACACCGCCTTGAACCGGGACCAGACCATCCCCGCACTGCTGGCTGCCGAGCGCGCCGTGCGGCGGGATGACGGCGCGAAGGCGCTTGCCGCCGTCGTCCGCCTGTGGCTCCTCGCCGAGCCGCAGCTGGAGGAAACGCTCGACGCCGCCCTGCCAGGTATCCGCGCCGAAGGCCTGCTGGCACTGGGGCTGGCAGAGCCCGTTCCCGGCAGCGCGCTCCTGGCCGCCAAAGCCGACCTGCGGCCCTACGGCTGGGACGTAAATGAAGACGGCAGCGGCGGCGCCGAACTGTGGGTGGCCAGCGACCTCGCGGCGCACCAGCAGGAAGGGGTGCTCCGGCACGACCACGTCCTGGGCATCGGGCAGGCCTCCACCACCCTGGTGCAGACAACGTTCCGCCGCCACACAGTGCGGGCACTGGATCTAGGCACGGGCTGCGGCATCCAGGCCTTCCACCTGCTGCACCACTGCGAGCACGTGACGGCGACGGACATTTCCGAACGGGCCCTCGCCTTTACCCGCTTCAATATCCTGCTGAACGCAGAGGCCCTGTCCGTGGACCCGGACCGGCTGGAGGACCGGGTAAGCCTGCGCCTCGGCTCGCTGCTGGAGCCGGTGGCCGGCGAGGAATTCGGACTGGTGGTCTCCAACCCGCCCTTCGTCATCACGCCGCGCAGTGCGGGGGAGGACACCTCCGAACAGTTCACCTACCGCGACGGCGGCCTGCCGGGCGATGAAATTGTCTCCTCGCTCGTCAGGACACTGCCGTCCGTCCTCGCCCCTGCCGGAACGGCCCAGCTTTTAGGCAACTGGGAGGTTATAGCGGGAACGTCATGGCAGGAACGGCCGCAAAGCTGGGCCGGTTCGGGCGTGGACGCCTGGTTCATCCAGCGCGAACTGGTCAGCCCGGAGGAGTACGCCGAGACGTGGCTGCGCGACGCCTCCGAGGGCCGGGACCGCCAACACTACCGGGACGCATACGCGGCCTACCTTGCAGACTTCGAGTCCAGGAACGTCGCGGGGATCGGCTTCGGCATGGTGCTGCTGCGCCGGCCGCCCTTGCCGGGGCAAGCCCCCTTTCACCGGTTCGAGGAAATCACGTACCCCATTGAGCAGCCCATCGGCCCGCACCTGGGTGCCGCTTTGGAACGCCAGGACTGGCTGGCGGCCAACAGGATCGAGGACGCGCACCTGCTGGTGGCGGACGACGTGACCGAGGAAAGGCATCAGCGGCCCGGCGCCGAGCACCCGGGCGTGATCCTGCTGCGCCAGGGCGCCGGCCTGCGCCGGACCAACCTGCTCAGCACCGAACTCGCCGGGTTCGTCTCCGCCTGCGACGGTGACCTCACCGCCGGGCAGATCGCCGGTGCGCTGGAGGCGCTGCTGGGCGGGGAGGGAGCGTTCGACGCCGGCACATTCCGGAGCGGTTTGCTCACCGAAGCAGCCAACCTGGTCCGGGACGGCTTCCTGATTCCAGCCACGTATTAAGGAAAGGACGGAGGGGCGGGAGGCAGCCCGGCCAACCCCCCTCTTTTCCACATGGATGCGCACATTTCCCCAAAATATGGTGAACTAGGCCAGTATGGGCGCATCTGCCCGAGCAACCTTTTTCTGTAGGAGCACCGTGCCAAGCAAGGCCAAAACCGGCAAGAAACTCGTGATTGTGGAGTCTCCGGCCAAGAGCAAGACCATCGCCAAGTACCTGGGCGAGGGCTTCATCGTAGAGGCCTCCATTGGTCACATCCGCGACCTGCCGCAGCCGTCCGAACTCCCCGCGGAGCTGAAGAAAACCTCGGTGGGCAAGTTCGCCGTCGACATTGAACACGACTTCAAGCCGTACTACGTGGTGTCCCCGGACAAAAAGAAAAAGGTGACCGAGCTCAAGGCTGCGCTCAAGGACGCCGACGAACTTTACCTCGCAACCGATGGGGACCGCGAGGGCGAAGCCATCGCGTGGCACCTGCTGGAAGTACTCAAACCCAAGGTCCCGGTGTACCGGATGACGTTCGGTGAAATCACCAAGGAAGCCATCCAGCGCGCCATGGGCAATCTGCGCGACGTCGATTCCGCCCTGGTGGACGCGCAGGAAACCCGCCGTGTGCTGGACCGCCTGTACGGCTACGAGATCTCCCCGGTGCTCTGGCGCAAGGTGGCGCGGGGCCTGTCCGCCGGCCGCGTGCAGTCAGTGGTCACGCGCATGGTGGTGGACCGCGAACGCGAGCGCATGGCGTTCAAGGCAGCCTCCTACTGGGACCTCACCGGCCAGTTCGGCGCCGACGCCGGCTCCTTCAAGGCCAAGCTCGCCTCCGTTGACGGCGCCAAGGTGGCCAGCGGCCGGGATTTCAACGACGACGGCGTCCTCACCTCCAAGAACGTCGCGCACCTCAACGAGGAGCTGGCAACGTCGCTGGCCGCCGGGCTGCAGGACGCCGAGTTCCGCGTCCGCTCCGTCGACACCAAGCCCTACACCCGCCGCCCGGCCGCGCCCTTCACCACCTCCACCCTTCAGCAAGAGGCGGGCCGCAAGCTGCGTTTCTCCTCGAAGAGCACCATGCAGGTGGCCCAGCGGCTGTACGAAAACGGCTACATCACCTATATGCGTACGGACTCCTCCTCGCTGAGCGACGAAGCCGTCACGGCTGCCCGGCGCCAGGCCTCCGAGCTGTACGGCCCCGAGTACATCCCGCAGTCGCCCCGCGTGTACACCGGCAAGGCAGCCAACGCCCAGGAAGCCCACGAGGCCATCCGCCCCGCCGGGGACTCCTTCCGCACCCCCGCGCAGGTGGCCAAGCAGCTGTCAGGCGACGAATTCCGGCTCTACGAGCTCATCTGGAAGCGTACGGTCGCCTCGCAGATGGCTGACGCCAAGGGTTCGACGGCGACCATCCGCCTGGGCGCCGTGGCTTCCGACGGGCGCGACGCCGAGTTCTCCGCCTCCGGCACCGTGATCACGTTCCCCGGTTTCCTGGCAGCCTACGAGGAAGGCAAGGACGAGACCCGCGGCGACGACGACTCCGACGAAGCCCGCCGCCTGCCCAACGTTGCCAAGGGCGATGCGCTCACGGCCGCCGACATCATCGCCATCGGCCACGAAACGTCACCGCCGCCGCGCTACACCGAAGCATCACTCACGGCGGAGCTGGAGAAGAAAGGCATCGGCCGCCCCTCCACCTACGCCTCCACTATCTCCACCATCCAGGACCGCGGCTACGTCCGGAAGCAGGGCTCGGCACTCGTTCCCAGCTGGATCGCCTTCTCCGTGATCCGGCTGCTGGAACAGCACTTCAGCGACTACGTGGACTACGAGTTCACCGCTGACATGGAAGGCGACCTGGACAAGATCGCCAACGGCCAGGCCGTGGGAGCCTCCTGGCTCCGGCACTTCTACTTCGGCGAGGACTCCGATCCGGGCCTGCTGAGCATCGTCAACAACCTTGGCGAGATCGACGCGCGGGAAATCAACTCCATTCCCATCACGGACGAGATCACCCTCCGGGTGGGCAAATTCGGGCCGTACCTGGAAAGCTCCGCCGCCACCGTGGACGCCAAGACGGGGGAGATCGTGGAGTCGGCGCGTGCCAACGTGCCGGAGGACCTTGCCCCCGATGAACTGACCGCCGCCAAGGCCATTGAGCTGATGGAGACGGCCGCTCCCGAGGAGCGCGTGCTGGGTACGGACCCGCACACCGGGCACACCGTCGTCGCCAAGAACGGCCGGTACGGTGCGTACGTCACCGAGGTCATCCCGGAGATGACCGAGGAACAGATCGCCGCCCAGCCGGTGGAGTACTACAAGAACGGCAAGCCCAAGCCGCCTAAGAAGCCGGTCAAGGCCAAGCCGCGCACCGGCTCGCTGTTCAAGTCAATGACCGTTGAGTCCGTGACCCTGGACGAGGCACTTCAGCTGATGAGCCTGCCCCGCGTGCTGGGGGAGGACGCCGAAGGCAACCTCATCACCGTGCAGAACGGCCGGTTCGGTCCGTACCTGAAGAAGGGCACCGACTCCCGCTCGATCGGTTCGGAGGAGGAGATCTTCACCATCACGCTGGACCAGGCGCTGGAAATCTACTCGCAGCCGAAGCAGCGCGGCGCCCGTGCCGCCGTCGCGCCACTGGCGGAGTTCGGCCCGGATCCGGTGTCGGAGAAGAACATCGTGGTGAAGGAAGGCCGCTTCGGCCCCTACATCACTGACGGGATCACCAACATCACCGTTCCCCGCGCCACCTCCCTGGAGGAACTCACCCGCGAGCAGGCCGTTGAGCTCCTGGCCGAGAAACGCGCCAAGGGCCCGGTCAAGCGCACCGCCACCCGCAAGGCTCCCGCCAAGAAGAAGGCCGCGGCGAAGAAGTAGGGGCTGGCCCCGGCTGGGCTTGTGACGGTGGTTGAGCTTGTCGCCGATGGTTGAGTTTGTCGAACCCCTCGTTCGACAAGCTCAACCACCGGGGTTTGCATGCGGCACTGCATCATGATCGGGTAGATGTATGACAGAACAGCCTGGAATTGCCGACACCGCTCCGCTGAACGACCTCGAGGAGAAGCTCGCCCAGGGCGGACAGCCTGACGCCAGTCCTGTGGACGTCATCCTGTCCTTCCTGAACAGTGAGGTCTACATCGTGAGCTCGGACAATATCGAAGGCGTCGATTCCCAAGTGGAACCGCTGGTCCTCGCCAACGCCGACGGCGACCCCGTCCTGGCCGTCTTCTCGCACCCCAGCCGCGTTGACCAGCAGTACCTTGAGGCAGCACCCAACGTCCTCGGAACGCAGGGCGCGGCGATCATCGCGAACATCGGCGACGAGCTGGGAATGGTCATCAACCCGGGGGCAGCCTACGGCTTTGAGATCAATCCCGAGGGCGTGGCCAACATCAAGCGCGACTTCAAGCGCGCCGACGGGGAATAATGTCAGCATGCGGCTAGGCGTCCTCGATATCGGGTCCAACACTGTCCATCTTCTCTTGGTGGATGCCCACCCCGGCGCGCGGCCAGTGCCCTTCGCCTCGCACAAGCGTCCGCTTTCCCTGGTCCAGTACCTGAAACCGGACGGCAGCATCAGTGACGCCGGCCAGCACGAACTCACCGAATTCGTCCTGGAAGCCTGGGAATTCGCGGCACGGCACCAGGCCGAGGACCTCCTGGCGTTCTGTACCTCCGCCATCCGCGAAGCCACCAACGGTCCCGAAGTCCTGGCACGCGTTAAGCATGAAACCACCGTTACGCTGCAGGAACTGACGGGAAGCGAAGAAGCGTCCATGACCTTCTTCGCCGTCCGGCGCTGGCACGGCTGGGGCGCGGGACCCATCCTCAACCTCGACATCGGCGGCGGCTCCTTCGAAATGGCTTTTGGCCAGGACGAGCTGCCGGAAGTTGCCACGTCCGTGCCGTTGGGCGCCAGCCGGCTCACCCGGGACTGGCTTGCCGAGGACCCGCCGTCCGCCAAGAGCGTCAAGGAACTCCGGCGCTACATCCGGGCCACACTCAAGCCCGCGGTTCGGGAATTCGACGGGCTGGGCCGGGCAAACGTCGTCGCAGGAACCTCCAAGACCTTCCGGTCCCTGGCGCGGATCGCCGGTGCGGCCCCCAGCGCAGCCGGCCCTTACGTAAAGCGCGAGCTGCACGGGTCCGACCTCGGGGTGTGGGCACAGCGCATCTCGGCCATGAAAGCCGAAGACCGCTTGCATCTGCCCGGCGTATCCGAAGCCCGCGCCCACCAGCTGCTTGCCGGGGCCCTGGTGGCGGAGGCAGCACTGGAGTTGTTCAAGTTCAAGAAGATCAAGATCTGTCCATGGGCGCTGCGGGAAGGACTGATCCTCCGCCGCCTGGACCAGCTGGTGTTCTCCGGGCCCCCGGAGCTGGCACCGCACGTTACGCCGCCGGCCGTCCAGGCAGCCGTCTGAACCCGGAGCTAAGGCAAGGAAGCCGTCTCAAGTACGGGTCTCAAGTATGCGGACAGCCCCAGGGTAAGAAGGCAGCTTTAAAAGCGGAAGCACCGGCGGCCGCGACAGGAAAATGGGGGAAAACCTGTTGCGTACGCCGGTGCCCTGGCAGACATCCCCATGCCTGCCGCATCACTCGCACCCTCAATGAGGTACTAACTACAGTAGGGGCCCTAGTTGTGAAGTACCTGCGCCCAACATGTGAGCCAGCTGTGAAAGCCTTTCGGGAAGTTCCCGGCCGGCAGGAATTGGTGTCTGAAAGCGGCGGGAACGCTTCGCTTAACGCATTTCTGCGCCTGCCGGATCAAACTGCAATGATGGAGCCATGAGCAACCGAATCGCATTCCTTGGCTGTGGGTCCATGAATGAAGCCATCCTCGGAGGTCTGCTGGAAGCCGGGACGGATCCGGCTGACATCGTGGCCACGGTCCGGCGTGCGGAACGTGCCGCGGAACTGGCGGAGCGCCACCACGGCATCACCGCGATCGCCGGAGAGGAGGAACCGGACAACAACAAGCAGGCCAGCAAGGGGTCCGCCGTCGTCATTCTGGGCGTTAAGCCGGTTGGCATCACCGATCTGGCGCGCGAGATCAGTCCGGCACTGTCGCCGGACACAGTAGTGGTAAGTGTGGCGGCGGCCGTTTCGATCGCCCAGCTGGAGGCTGCCCTTCCGGCCGGACAGCCGGTGATCCGCACCATGCCCAACACCCCCGCCAAGCTGGGGCGCGGTGTTGTATCGGTCTCGCCGGGCAGCAACTGCACGCCCGAACAGTTGCAGAAGGTCAAGGGCATCCTGCAGGGCGCCGGAACCGTTGTTGAAGTGCCGGAGGAACAGGTGGACGCCCTTTCCGCCATCAGCGGCTCAGGACCGGCCTACGCCTTCTATCTTGCGGAGGCGATGGCAGCGGCGGGAGAGGAGCTGGGCCTGGACGCGGAACTGTCCCTGCTCCTGGCGCGGGAAACCGTGGCCGGCGCCGGGTTTATGCTTGCGGAACCCGGGGCGGACCCGGCGGCCTTGCGGAAAGCGGTGACCAGCCCAAACGGCACCACCGAGCGGGCTATCGCAACCTTTGACGAGCGCGGCATCCCGTCGATCATCGCCGCCGGCGCGCGCGCAGCGGCGGACCGCGCAGCGGAGATCACCAAACAGCTTGGTTGATCCGGGGGTTTCGACAGGCTCAACCACCGGGGTTTGGACAGGCTCAACCACCTGCCCTTACGGACGGGCGGCGAAGCGTTCCAGCAGGTCCACGTGGCCGGACACGATCAGCATGTCCCGGGAGGACACCTTGGTTTCCGGCCGCGCGTAGGTGAAATCCTCGCCCGGCGACTTGACGCCCACGATCGTGACCCCGTACTTGGACCGGACCTTGGACTCGTCCAGGGTGAACCCCACCGTTTCGCGCGGCGGGTACATCTTCACGATGGCGAAGTCGTCGTCGAACTCGATGAAGTCCAGCATGCGCCCGGAAACCAGGTGGGCGGCGCGGACACCGGCATCGGCCTCCGGGTAGATCACGTGGTTGGCGCCGATCCGGGTGAGGATTTTGCCGTGCGAGGGCGTAATAGCCTTCACCCACAGGTGCTCGATGCCCAGATCCACCAGGTTGACCGTAATGAGCACCGAGGATTCGATGGACGTGCCAACGCCCACCACGGCCGAGCTGAACTCCTGTGCCCCGAGCTGGCGGAGCGCGTCGATGTTGGTGGCGTCGGCCTCCACCACGTGTGTCAGCAGCGGGGCGAACTTCTGCACGAGGCTGCGGTCGCGTTCGATGGCGAGCACTTCCCGGCCTTGCTTGACCAGCTGCTCGGCCGTCGAGGAACCGAACCGGCCCAGGCCGATGACCAGCACTGGAGCGTTGTGGGCGGGCCGCCGGGGGGCGTCTGGGGAACTAGCCAATGATTGGCCTCTCTTCCGGGTAGTGGTACAGCTGGCTGCGCTGGCGCAGGGCCAGGGCGGCGGCGAGGGTTACAGTGCCCACGCGGCCGGCGAACATCAGGGCTGTGAGGACATAAACGCCCGACGGCGGCACTTCGGCACTGAGGTTCGTGCTGAGGCCGCACGTGGCAAAAGCAGAAATGGTTTCGAACAGCACCCGGTCCAGTGATGCACCGCTGATGTGCAACAGGAGGAACGCGGAGACGGAGACCAGGGTGGCGCCTGCGACGATCACCGAGATGGCCACCCTCATGGTGCCCTGCGGGATCGTCCTGCCGTAGACCTTGACGTCGGCGTCACCGCGCGCTTCGGCAATGATGGCCAGGAACATCACCGCGATGGTGGTGACTTTGATGCCGCCCGCCGTCGAGGCTGAGCCGCCGCCGGCGAACATCAGCGCGTCAGTCAGCAGCATGGTGGTGGATTCCATCTGGTTCTGGTCCACCAGGTTGAAGCCGCCGGAGCGCATCATGACGGAAGCAAACAGGGAGTGGGTGATCTTGTCCCCCAGGTCCATCGCCCCAATGGTCCGAAGGTTGTCCCACTCCATCGAGGCCCACAGGAAGGTGCCGGCCAGCAGGAGGATGAGGGACACCTGGATGGTGAGCTTGGTGTGCAGGTTCCACTTTTTCCAGTTCAGGCCGTTCTGCTGCAGGACCATCACCACGGGAAAACCGAGGCTGCCCAGGAAGACGCCCAGCATCAGGGGAACCAGGATCCACAGGTCCGTTTCGTACGGCACGATGCCGTCCGAGTGCGGAGTGAAGCCGGCGTTGTTGAAGGACGAGATGGCGTAGAAGATCCCGTGCCACACCGATTGCCAGAACGGCTCGCCGAGGGCGAGGAACCGGGGGATAAGTGCCAGTGCGAGGATGCCTTCAATGACCACTGACGTGGTGATGACGATCCGCAGCAGGGTGCCCACCTCGCCCAGGCGCCCTGCGTTGTTCATGGATTCCGCTGCAATGATCTTGCCCCGGACCCCGAGGCGCTTACTCACCATCAGCGCGAGCAGTGAGGCCAGGGTCAGGGTTCCGAGTCCACCGATGAAGATGCCGATCAGGATTACCAGCTGGCCGAAGAAGGACCAGTGCACCGCCGTGGAAACCACGGTCAGGCCTGTGACACAGACCGCGGAGACGGCCGTGAACAAAGCCTGGTGGGGCGGTGTGACAGCGCCGGTGGCGGACGAGACGGGCAGGGAGAGCAGGAACGTGAACACCAGGCATACGGCGGCGAATGCGCTCAGCGCGAGCCGGGCCGGCGAGGTGTTGGCAATGTCGTCAATGAAGTCGCGGAGCCGCGTGAGAACCCAGAGGCCCTCCCGCTCCTGGGCAGGATGCCAGCTGGCCGGGTTCCGGGGCCTCGACTGGCTTTGCGTCATGTGTGGCTTTTCCTCGGTTGAATCTGCTTCCCTCAGTAGTAAACCACTTATGCCCACGTAATGGCCGGGCGGGAAGGGCTGTGGGCTCGGGTAGCCTGTGATTGATGACATACCTGCCCGGTCTCAGCCAGCCCGCGCCCCCAACGACGGTGGCGTGGGGCGCTGACATGACTGCCTACAATTTCGGTCCGGGCCACCCGATGGCACCGGAGCGCATGGACCTCACAGCACGCCTGGCCCGCAGCCTGGGACTCTTCGACCTCGACCACGTCACCGTGGAAGCCCCCTACGTCGCAACTGACGCCGAGCTCGAGTCCGTGCACTCTGCTGAATTCGTGGCAGCGGTCCGCAGGGTCAGTGATGACCCCTACGCAACCGACGAATCGCGCGGCCTGGGCACTGAGGACGATCCTGCGTTCGCCGGGATGCATGAGGCCGCCGCCAGGCTGGCCGGCGGCTCGCTGCTCGCCGCTTCAAAAATCCTGGACGGCTCGGCCCTGCACGCGGTTAACTTCGGCGGCGGCATGCACCACGCCGCCCGCGACCGGGCCAGCGGATTCTGCATCTACAACGACGCCGCCCTCGCCGTGCAGAAGCTGCTCGACGGCGGGATCGGCAAGGTTGCGTACCTCGACGTCGATGCCCACCATGGGGACGGAACCGAAAGTATTTTCTGGGATGATCCCCGCGTGCTCACGGTATCCCTGCACGAAAGCGGGCTCACGTTGTTCCCGGGCACCGGGTTCGCCAACGAAATCGGCGGACCCTTAGCGGAAGGAACGGCCGTCAACATCGCCCTGCCCTCAGGGACGGGCGACGCCGGGTGGCTGCGCGCCTTCCACGCGGTGGTGCCGCAGCTTGTGGCAGCGTTCCAGCCGGAGGTGATCGTCAGCCAGCACGGCTGTGACTCCCACCGGACGGACCCGCTCACGCACCTCAACCTCAGCGTCGACGGGCAGCGGGAGGCGGCCACCGCCGTCGGGAACCTTGCCGCCCGCTACTGCGACAACCGCTGGATTGCCACCGGCGGCGGCGGGTACAACGTCCTGCAGGTGGTTCCGCGGTCGTGGAGCCACCTCGTTGCCATCGCAGCGGGCCGGCCGGTGCCGCTGCGGACCGCGGTCCCCGAGGACTGGCGGATGTACGTTGAGGAGAAGTTCGGTGCGTCGGCGCCTGACCTGATGGGCGACGACGTGGAGCTCTGGTGGCGGTCCTGGGAAGTGGGATTCGACCCCAACGACGCCGTGGACCGCACCGTGATGGCTACCCGCAAGGCAGTCTTTCCGCTGCACGGACTGGACCCCTGGTTCGACTAAAATCCCCCTCCGTCCTGCCCTCTTCCCAATGGCTTTGCCCGGCGAAATAGTTGATGCCTTTCGGCGTATATGTCGCTAGGGTGGGAGGCATGGTGACAGACGACGTATTTGCCGTCATAGCGGAATCGACCCGGCGGGACATCCTGACCTCCCTCCGCTCAGGAGACAAGGCCGTAGGGGAGCTCGTGGAGGAACTGGCGGCGAGCCAGCCCACCATTTCCAAGCACCTGAAAGTCCTGCGTGAAGCGCAGCTGGTGAGCATGCGGGCGCAGGGCCAGAAGCGCTACTACGCGCTGAACCGCAAACCGCTGGAGGGGATCGCCAGCTGGCTTGAAACGTTCGACGTCGGCTCGGCAGCGATCGCGGCGAAGTCACCTGCCGCCCCTGCCGCCGTCGCGGGGAGCCGGGACCAGATTCCGGCATTGTCCGCAGGGGAAGCGCCACGGGTGGCGCCTGCGAAGGAACACGCCACAGCCGATGCCGTGGCAGCGGACGCTGTCTCTACGGGCGTCCTGGCGCCCGATGGCGCCGACCTGAGTCCCGCCGTCGTTATTCCAGGCGGAACAGCTGCGCCGCTCAGCGATGACACCGTGCCCCAGCAGATCGGCCGGACCGTGGGCCGCGCCGCCACCAAGGCAGCGGACCTGCTGGCAAACCTCCCCAATCTGCCCAAGTTCGGCCGCAAAAAGTAGCCCCCGCCAGTCGGTGGTTGAGCCTGTCCGGTTTCGCTCCCCAGCCGCTCCCTCACCTCGCAAGCTCGGTCAGGGGACCCTGCGGCCGTGGGCCCGGCTCAACCACCGGCGGAAGGCTCAGCCGCAGGATGCCAGTCCCTATTTGTTGAGCAGGCGCACGTGGTCCGGGGTGAGCTCGGAGATCTTGCTGACACCCAGCAGCGCCATGGTGCGCGCCATGTCCTTTTCAAGGATCTGGAGGGTGCGGTCCACACCGGCACGGCCGCCAGCCATCAGGCCGTACAGGTAGGCGCGGCCAATCAGGGTGAAGTCGGCGCCGAGGGCCAGGGCTGCCACGATGTCCGCGCCGCTCATGATGCCGGTGTCGAGCATGATGGCAGCGTTGCTGTTGTCCGCGGTGAACGCCTGCTTGACCTCGGGGAGCAGGTGGAACGGGATGGGGGCGCGGTCCAGCTGGCGGCCGCCGTGGTTGGACAGGACCACACCGTCGGCGCCGTGGTCCACCACGCGGCGGGCGTCCTCCACGGTCTGGATGCCCTTGACCACCAGCTTGCCCTTCCAGGTTTCGCGCAGCCAGTCCAGGTCCTCGAAGGTAAGCGTGGGATCGAACATGGAGTTGATCAGGTCCGCCACAGTGCCGGTGTAACGGGACAATGAGGCAAACGTGAGCGGCTCGTGGGTGAGGAAATTGAACCACCAGGCCGGGCGGTAGGACGCGTCCAGCACGGTCTTGACGGTCAATGCCGGCGGGATGGTCATGCCGTTGCGGACGTCACGGAGGCGGGCGCCGGCCACTGCTGTGTCCACGGTGACCATCAGGGTGTCGTTGCCGGCCTTGGCGGCACGATCGATCAGCTCCAGCGAGCGGTCACGGTCCGTCCACAGGTACAGCTGGAACCAGTTGCGGCCGTTGGGTGCGGCGGCGGCAACGTCCTCGATGGAGGCCGTGCCCATGGTCGAGAGGGTGTACGGGATGCCGGCCGCCTCGGCTGCCTGGGATCCGGCGTACTCGCCCTCGGACTGCATCATCCGGGTGAAACCGGTGGGGGCGATGCCTACGGGAAGGCGCGAGGACTTGCCCAGGATCTCGGTGCTGAGGTCGATGGCGGAGACGTTGCGCAGGATCCCCGGGCGGAATTCGATGTCCAGGAAGGCCTGGCGGGCGCGGCGGAGGGTGATTTCCTCTTCGGCTGCGCCATCGGTGTAGTCGAAGGGTGCCTGGGGAGTGCGGCGCTTGGCGATGTCCCGCAGTTCCCAAATAGTGCTGGCGCGCTTGAGCCGGGCTTCCTTGCTGAACTCGGGCTTCTTGAACTGCATCAGCGGAGCCAGGTCGGAGTATTTGGGGATCCGCCGCTTCAGCGCTGCCGGCACGGCGGACACAGCGCCGCCGGCAGCCGTGGTTGCTGCCGGCGCGGAGGCCGCCGGAACATCCGTTGCCTCGGGTGCAGGTGTGATCTCAGGGTTGCTGGGCTGGATGGTGTGGGTCATGGCGTCCTCCATTGGGCCGGTGACAGTTCTGCCGTTGAGCAGACCGTTCTGTGGTCTAACCACACTGTAGGGCATGTGGTCCAACCACATCAACTACTATTGCTCCATGAAGACCCACCAACTTGTCCTCACCTGGATTGAGACGGAGCTTTCGGAGGGGCGGCTGGCAGTGGGCGGACGGCTTCCCGCCGAACGTTCACTCGCCGAGCAACTGCAGGTGTCCCGCACCTCTGTCCGCGAGGCCATCAGGATCCTTGAGGCGATGGGCGTAGTGCGGGCGGGAGTCGGGTCCGGCCCGGAAGCCGGGACGGTTGTCATTTCGGATCCGACGGCGGCACTCGGCTCGGCCCTGCGGCTGCACGTGGCCACGCAGCACCTTCCCGTGGCGGACATCGTGGAAACCCGCGTGCTGCTGGAGTCATGGGCTGTGTCCCATGCCGAGCCGGATTCACCGGAGCTGGCCGGTGCAGCCCGGCTCCTGGCTGAGATGGATGCTGAGGCCGTGGAAGTGGATGAGTTCCTGGCACTGGACGTTCGATTCCACCTGGCTCTGGCAGATGCCGCCGGCAACGCGGTGGTCAGCGCCATGATGGGATCGCTGCGCGAATCCATCACCGGCTACGTGTCCCGGCTCACGGCAAACCTGCCGGACTGGGACTCCACTGCGGCGCGGTTGCGGGCGGAGCACCATGACATCCTGGCCGCCGTGCACAATAACGACGGCGAACGTGCGGCCAAGCTGGTCGCAGCCCACATCGAGGGCTACTACAAAGAAGCCGGGCTGGCTACCGAAAGAACGGAGCCAGCCCGGCCTTAGGCGGGTTTGCGTCGGTGACGGGCTGCTAGCGCAGCTCTATCTCCAACGCCTGGAAGTCATCTGCGCAGTGGCGGCCCACCAGGATCCGGAACGTCCCTGCCTCAAACTGCCAGCCGCCGTCGTAATGCCCAAAGGACCTGGCGGGAATCCGGACCGCCACGCTTTCGGTGCCGCCAGGGGCCAGGTGCGTCCCCGCATAGCCCGCCAGCCACCGGACGGGACGGTCTACTGACGACTCCGTCCGCTCCAGGTACACCTGGACCACTTCGCGGCCGGAACGGCTGCCGGTGTTGCGCACCGGTACATGCACCACCACGTCATTGCCCGCCAGGACCGACTGCGGTGCGTGCGGCGCGGCCAGCTCGAAGGTGGTGTAACCCAGCCCGAAGCCAAACGGGAGGGCCGGGGCGGCGCCCCCTTCGGCCTGCTGCCTGAGCCAGGCCCGGTAGCCCACATGGATGCCCTCGGAGTACACAACCTTGCCGTCCACGGGGATGGTGTTGAGTACCGGTACGTCCTCCAGGGCTGCGGGCCAGGTGGTGGGCAAACGGCCGCCCGGTTCCTCCGCACCCAGCAGGATGTCCGCAATGGCCCGGCCGAACTCCTGGCCGCCGAACCACCCCAACAGGACTGCGCCCACTTTGTCGAGCCACGGCATCAGGACCGGCGAGCCGGAGTTCACCACCACGATGGTGCGCTGATTCACCGCAGCAACCGCCTCCACCAGCCGGTTCTGCTCGCCGGGGAGATCCAGGTCCTTGCGGTCGAAGCCCTCGGATTCGATTGCGGCGCTGGTTCCCACCACCACGATTGCCACGTCAGCAGTCTTTGCCGCTTCCACCGCCGCGTCGATTTCCGCCTGCGGATCCTCCACCACGGTTTCCTCGCCCAGGAGGATGGCGGTGAAAGGAATAACCTGCTCCTTTGGCAGCTGGTAAACAGCCTCGATCCGGACAGATTCGCCGGCTACCGTTTCCACGGGGTGGACGGTCTTGGGCGGGTCGAAGAGGGCGGCGCCCAGTACGTCGGTGTCGTCCTCGATCCCGCCATTGAACACCTCCTCGCCCTGCAGGGAGAGCCGGATCTGGCCCACGGTTCCGACGCCCAGGTGGTGGACACCCGCCGTCGGAGCAGTCCAGTCCGCCTCCATGCGGATGGCCGCCGCACCCTCCGGGATCCCGACGCCGAACCAGATCAGGTGCGAAGCCAGCCGGTCCTCGCCCGAGATTTCCGAGCCGTCTTCGGCCAGGAAGGTCACGCGCATGCCGGGAACGCCCGATACCGGGTTGTGCAGGGAGGTGCGCGGGAAGGCCTGCAGGCCTTCGGCCACTTTGGCGCCGCGGGCGTAGCTCACGCTGACGTCCGGCAGTGCCTCACGCAGGCCCTCCAGGGGTGAGATGGTGTACTTGGGCATGACGGTGGCGCTGCCGCCGCCCTGCGTGCGGGCTTCCTCCGCGTTGTGCCCGCTGACCGCGACGCTACTCAGCGCAGCCGGGTCCAGGGGCAGGAGCCCGTCCCTGTTGCGGACCAGGACAGCACCGCGCACGGCCACTTCACGCGCGACGGCGGCCGCGTTGAGGGCCGACGGAAGTTGGGATACTGCAGGGGCGACGCCTTCCAGCGAGCCGACACGGGCGGCGAGGCGGAGGATACGGATGACCTTTTCGAGGATGGCAGACCGGCTGACGCGGCCGTCATTCACGGCGGCCAGCAGCTTGGGCCCCCAGTGCCCTACCGGTCCCGGCATCTCCAGGTCCTGGTTCGCGTTCGCCGCTTCCACGGAGCGGACACCGGTCCAGTCCGAGACAACCACACCGTCAAAGCCCCATTCCGTGGACAGGGGCGTCTTTAGAAGCTCGTTCTCACTGGCCGTGGTGCCGTTGATGGAGTTGTAGGAGCTCATGACCAGCCATGCACGGGCCTCGGTGATGGCATCCTCGAAGGCGGCCAGGTAGAGCTCACGCAGCGGACGCTCGTCCACCACCGAATCTGCGGTGAAACGCTCCGTCTCCGCCTCGTTCGCGAGGTAGTGCTTGGGCGTGGCCCCGATGCCCATGGACTGCACGCCGGTCACATACCCGGCGGCCAGGGTGGCGGTGAGGCGGGGGTCTTCGCTCATGCACTCGAAGTGCCGGCCGCCCAGCGGGGAGCGGTGCAGGTTGATGGTGGGTCCCAGCACGGCGTGCACGCCCTTGCGGCGGGCTTCCTGGCCCAGGACCTGGCCGTACCGGCGTGCGGTGTCCACGCTCCAGGTGGCGGACAGGGCGGACGACGACGGCAGGGAGACCGAGTCATGGCGCTCGTCGAAGTCTTCGCCCCGGACGCCCGACGGACCATCTGACAGGACAACGCGGGAGAGGCCGATGGAAGGCAATGCGTGGGTGGCCCATACGTCCGCGCCAGTCAGTAGCTGGATCTGCTGTTCCAGGGGCAGGCTTTCGGCGAGTTCGCGGATGCGGGCTTCCGCATCGGGTGAACCGGCGGCGGGAGCCGTGACGGCCGGGGAAAGAGTGGGGTTCATTTACTTGACTCCTTTGATGCGGGTAACGAGGACGGCGCCGATGATGCCGACGACGGCCCCGCCGATGAAGAGTGCGGGGTAACCGCCGAGGGTGATCACGGGGAATGCCAGGGCGGGGACCAGTGACTGGGGCAGTGCCTGGGCGATGTTGAAGACGCCGAAGGTTTTGGCATTTTCGCTCTGGCTGCCTGGAAGAAGATCGGCAATGAGGGCTACGTCCACAGCTCCAAAGCAGCCGAGGCCGAGACCGGCGATAGCCTGACCCACCAGGACCTGGTCGGTGGTGGTGCTGGTGGCGATGATGATCAGGCCGGCCATCATGATGATGGCGGAGGCAATGACCATCCCTTTGCGCTTGCCGATCTTGTCGCTGATCCAGCCGCCGGCGAGGCTGGTAACTACAGTTCCCAAGGAGCTGACCAGCGTTGCCTGGAAAACCAGCGAGGCCACTTCGGTCTCCGCGACGCGGAGGTGGTCAGTGAAGAAGTAGGGCAGATAGAGCAGGCCGGCACAGTAGCCGATGTACACCAGGAATTTGGTGAACCATGCCCAGCCAAGGCCGGGGTAGGTGCGGGGGTTGAAGTAGAAGGACCCCGCGATTTCCTTCAGGTTCAGCGGGGCCGGCTTCTCGGTGAGGACCCGGTCCTTGAAGGTGAAGGCGAAGGCGATGGCCACTGCTGTCCCGACGGCGCCGGGGACCACCGCCATTTGGAAGGCGTTGTCGAAGAGCTGGGCGAAATAGGCGGCGGCAACCAGGCCGACCGGCAGGGTCATTCCGATCAGTCCGGACAGGCGGCCGCGCTCAGCGGGTGCTGTTTGGTCCGGGAGGGTTGCCACCAATGCTGCCAGGGCGGCGTTGAAGCTGAGCTGGGCAAGGACCCAGGCCACCAGCACGCCGGCAACGTCGGTGGCTGACCCGAGCAGGAACAGCGAGCCCATCCCCACGATGGAGCCGCCAACAATCCAAGGCTTGCGCATGCCGAACCGGGACGTGGTCCGGTCACTGAGGCGGCCGAAAAAGGGGTTGGCCAAAAGGGCGATCAGTGCGCCGACGCCGGCCACCAGGCTCAGGGCTCCGGCCCGGGTTTCCGGAGTAGTGATCTCCGAAACCTTGATGGCCAGCACCACAAGGGCCGGGGCCAGGACAGCCATCCACAGGCCGGCGCTGGCGATAGGCATGCCGATGACGTAAGCGCGGGGTGTACTGGTGGGCGCTCCCGGGGCGGGAGCGGATCCAGCGGTGTTGCTGGATGAAGTTCCACGGGCAGGCAGCCCTGCGGAATCTTCGGTGATGGTCTTGACGGCCACGGTGCCTCCTGACAAAAAGTGACCCTCCGTTGGGTCCTGCAAAAGATAGTACCGGCAAAAACCAAGTCTGACTAGGTTTTCCAGTAAAGCTGTGAAATACACTGGCCTGATGTCTTTATCAAAGCTGCGCGGCCAGTATGCAAAAGGAGCGGAACGCCGCGAACAGATCATCCAGACGGCAACCGACGTTTTCGCCACCGAAGGCTTTGAGGGCACCGCGATGAAGCGGGTGGCTGAACTGGTGGGAGTGAAGGAAGCTACGCTGTTCCACTACTTCCGGGGGAAGCAGGAACTGCTGACGGCCGTTCTCGCCGAAAGGGACCGCCGGAGCCTCAGGTCGATGGACGCTGAAGAAGCTGGCCTTCCGCTGATGGTCCGGTCCGCCGAACGTAACCGTCATGAACCAGGGCTCACCACGTTGTATGCAGTGGCATCAGCTACGGCGAATGACCCCGGACATGATTCACACCGGTATTTTGAAGAGCGGTTTGCCGAGGTGGTTGACGCTCTGGCCATCGACATAGAACGCCGGCAGTCCGCCGGGGAGGCGCGCGCGGACCTGCCGGCGAGGGACCTTGCGCGGCTGGTGGTGGCTGTTTCCGACGGCCTGCAGCTGCAGTGGCTCTACAACAAGGACGTGGACGTGGCGAACGGGCTTTCCCAGTTCATAGACGTCCTCCTGAAGCCGCCGGCCGACACCCGGGTGTAGTGCAGGGTCAGCCGTGCACGGTTGAGCGCGGCGCCTTTGCCGGGCCGCTGCTGGCCCTGACCTGAAGGCGCGGCTGGTAGCGGCTGCCCGGAGCGTCGTTCTCCTCCTTGCGGATCAGCGCGCGGAGCTGGTGCCAGGCCTGCTCACCCAGTTCGGTGATGGGGACGGCAGCCGTGGTGAGGGCGGGGGTGGTGTACTTGGCGAACGGGATGTCATCGAAGCCGGTGACGGAGATGTCGCCGGGAACGTCGAGTCCGCGTTCATGGAGCCCGCTCATCAGGCCCATGGCCACCAGGTCGTTGAAGGCAAGGATCCCGGTTGCGCCGCTTTCCAGCACCGCGTCCACAGCAACATGTCCGGTATCGAAGTCAGAGCCGCCTTCAAGCATCCGCACATCCACGTGTGGATGGGCCGCCTTGAACGCTTCCAGTCCCTTGAGGCGCATGCCGTTGGAGGCGCTGCGGGGCGGGCCCGCAAGGAATGCCAGGCGGGTGTGGCCCAGGTCCACAAGGTGCTCGGCGAGGTCCTGCACGCCCTGCCCGTAATCCACCACCAGGCTGGGAACGCCGGCTGCCGCCGTGGTCCGGTTGATCAGCACCAGGGGGCTCAGGGACGGAGCGATCTCCTCCAGTTCAGCATCGGTCATGCGGGGCGCGCACAGCACCAGGCCATCGCAGCGCCTGCGGGCCTCGCCGGCAAGGATGGTTTCTTCGCTGGACACCTCGAAGGAATCGGCGATGAGGACTCGGTAGCCGTCCTCGGCGGCAGCCCGGCTCAGGCCGCGGAGAATTGCCTGGAACGTGGGGTTTGCGAGGTCCGGAACCACAATGCCGATGGTGTCGGTCTTGCCCAGGGCCAGGCTCCGGCCCACGGGGTTGGGCTGGTACTTCAGTTCTGCTGCGGCCGCGCGGACGCGCGCGGCGATATCCGGGTCCACGGTGAAATTCCCGTTCATGACCCGGGACACGGTGGCGTGGGAAACCCCAGCCTTGACGGCAACATCCGCGATGCCAATCCTGCCGGTTGCCGATCTCCTGACCATGGTGGTCCCTTCCTTGGCGCTGCGGGCCCTGCCCCCCGCGCGTGCTGCTGCCCGGGCGTTCTGCTGCCGCGGCAGGTTCGTGCCGCCTTTTCCTGACAGCTGTGTTGATTCACAGCATATAACGCCGCGGGAAAGCGATTTCTAACGTTTTCCCAAGTTTTCCTGCAAGTTTTAGCCCTCCCAGGCAGGCCGAGGCGGGCGCTCCACTAGAAAACGCTTTCTGCCAGTGCCCATAATGGTTGACGGATGCCGGTTCCGGTTGGTACAAATCTTATAGCGAATCCGAGAAAACGCTTTCTTGGACGGGCGCACCGAGCGCCGCAAGTCGATACGTCAGAGGCCGCCGGTGCGGCCAGGCAATACCTTTCGAAAGGGACCCTTCATGGTCAACACAGCCGAGTCGAGTACTGCTGCAGGGACGGCAACAGCTGCCGCGGACACCGCCGCAGCTCTTGGTGCTGCAGCCGGGCAGGGTGGCAGAGCCCGCATCGCCCTCATCGGCACCGGCGGCCGCTCCGAGATGTACATCCGCGCCATCTTCGGCAAGCACGCAGATACCGCAGAACTCGTCGCGTTCTCAGACGTGAACCCGGGCCGCGTGGAGTTCTACCAGCAGCTCATCCAGGAACTGGGGGCGCCCGGACCCGTCGCTTCATTTGATCCGGCAGACCTCACAGCCTTCATCCAGGCCAACAATATAGACCGCGTCATCGTCACCACGCCGGACTACACCCACGCCGATTACATCGTGGAGGGACTCCGCGCCGGCGCGGACGTCGTCGTCGAGAAACCCCTCACGATCGACGCTGAAGGCTGCCGCCGCATCACCCAGGCGGTGCACGAGACCGGCCGCAACGTGGTGGTCACCTTCAACTACCGCTACTCCCCGCGCAACAGTGCACTCAAGGAGATCATCCAGAGCGGCGTGATCGGCAAGGTCACGTCCATCGACTTCAGCTGGGTCCTGGACACTGTGCACGGCGCGGACTACTTCCGCCGCTGGCACCGGGAGAAGAAAAACTCCGGCGGCCTGCTGATCCACAAGGCTTCGCACCACTTCGACCTGGTCAACTGGTGGATCGACGACGTCCCCGAGCGCGTCTTCGCCTCCGGCGGCCTCAAGTTCTACGGTGACAAAAACGCCGCCGAGCGCGGCCTGGGCCCCCGCCCGGAGCGCGGTACTCCCGACGCCGATGCCCCGGCCGCGGCGGAGAAGGATCCCTTCACCCTGGACCTGCGGGAGGACGAGCGGCTCAAGGCCCTCTTCCTGGACAACGAGCACTACGACGGCTACCGCCGCGACCAGGACGTCTTCACCGGCGGCATCACCATCGAGGACAACCTCGCGCTGGTGGTGGAGTACCAGGGCGGGCCGCGCCTGAGCTACTCGCTGAACGCGCACAGCCCGTGGGAGGGCTACCGCGTGGCCGTCAATGGCACCGAAGGCCGGGCCGAGCTGGAGGTCGTGGAACGTGCCGCAGTAGTCAGCAGCACGGACAAGAAGACCGTGGTGGACCCCAGCGCAACCCCCGTTGAAGAAGAGGACGCCGTCCGCCGGAACGGCGAACGCCTGGTGGTCCAGCGCCACTGGGAAGCAGCCTACGAGGTGCCGATCGTCAACGGCGAAGGCGGCCACGGCGGCGGCGACGAGCTCCTGCTCTCGGATCTCTTCAACGGCCCGGGCGAGGACCCGCTGGGCCGCCCCTCCGGCTACCTTGACGGGCTGCGCTCGGTCTCCGTGGGCATCGCAGGCAACCGCTCCCTCGAGACCTCCCTGCCCGTACGCATCGAGGACCTGGACCTCGGCGTCGACCTCCGCCGCGGCAAGTGACCGCAGCACTGGATTTGAAGGAATAACATGAGCAGGATTTTTGTCACCGGCGGCTCCGGCCGCCTGGGGCGCAGTGTTGTGGCCGGCCTCGCCGAAAAGGGCCACCAGGTGATTTCGGTGGACCGCGATGCCGTTCCGGCGGAACAGCTGCCTGCCGGCGTCGTGCAGGAAACCGCCGACCTCCTGGCTCCGGGCGAGGCGCTGCGCCTCCTTGCGGAAACGAAGCCCGACGCCGTCATCCACCTTGCCGCGATCGCTGTACCGTTCAGCGCGCCCGAGGACGTCATCTTCGCCACGAACACGCGCCTCGCCTTCGCCGTGGTCAGCGCCGCCACGGAAGTGGGGGTGCCGAAGATCGTGACGGCCAGCAGCCCCACGGTACTGGGTTACGGCTCACCCGCGGGCTGGCTGCCGCCGGCCTTCCCGCTGGACGAGCGCACGCCGCCCAAGCCGTGGAATGCCTACGCGCTGTCCAAACTCATCGCGGAGCAGACCGTGCAGGCGTTCGCGGAAGCGCAGGGCGAGAATATCCGGTACGCTGCCTTCCGCCCCTGCTACGTGATCTCCCCGGAGGAGTGGGGAGGCGCGCCGACCCAGCAGGGCCATACCCTCGCTGAACGGCTGGCCGATCCCGCACTGTCCGCACCCGCGCTGTTCAACTACGTGGATGCACGGGATGTGGCGGACTTCCTGGACCTGCTGTTGGAGAAGATGCCGTCCATCCCCAACGGGGAAACGTTCTTCGTTGGCGCCGCTGACGCCCTGGCCACGGCACCCCTGGCTGAACTGATGCCGAAATTCCTGCCCGGAAGCGAAGCCCTCAGCGCAGGCCTTACCGGCACCAGCCCGGCCTTCTCCATCGCCAAAGCCCGGGAACTCCTGGGCTGGCACCCCACGCGCAGCTGGCGCACAGAACTTAAGTCCAAACCCACCCTCAACGACGAGAACTCCGCGCTGGTTACTGCCGGCAGCGGAACCCAGGAGACACCATGAAATTCGACGGCGTACTGTTCTTCCCCGTCACCCCGTTCACGGCTGAAGGTGCCGTTGACGTCGAGCTGCTCAAGGAGCACATCAGCTCCCGGCTTCCCTTCGGACCGGGCGCCGTGTTCCCCGCCTGCGGCACCGGCGAATTCCACGCCCTCAGCATCGAGGAGGTCCGCACTGTGGTGACGGCCGCCGTCGAGGTTGTCGCGGGAAAGGTGCCCGTAGTTGCCGGCGCCGGCGGCCCCCTGGGCCACGCCATTGCCGCTGCGCGCGCGGCCGAAGAAGCCGGCGCTGACGCCCTCCTGGTGCTGCCGCCGTACCTGGTCACCGGTCCCACCGAAGGGCTGGTGGCCTATATCGAGGCCGTGGCCGGCGCCAGCAGCCTGCCCGTGATCGTCTACCACCGCGGCAACGCAAAGTTCACTGCTGCCTCAATCGCGCGGCTTGCTGCCAACCCCAAAGTGGTCGGCTTCAAGGACGGACTGGGCGATGTTGGCCTCGCCCAGGAAATCGTCTCCGCGGTCCGTGCCACCGGACGAGAGGATTTCGCCTTCTTCAACGGCCTGCTGACCGCCGAACTGACCCAGGGCGCCTACCGCGGACTGGGGATTCCCCTGTACTCCTCGGCCGCGTTCGCCATGGCCCCCGAAATCGCAAAGGCCTACTACGACGCCTACATGGCCGGTGATGAGGAGCGCCGCAACGCGCTGCTGGAAGGCTTCTACGCACCGCTGGTCCGGCTCCGTGACCAGACCCCCGGTTTCGGTGTTTCGCTGATCAAGGCGGGCCTTCGCCTGGGCGGCCTGCCCGTTGGCTCCGTGCGTCCGCCGCTGGTAGACCCTAGCGAGGAGCAGCTGGTCCAGCTCAAGGCCATCCTCGCCAAGGGCTACGAGCTGGCCGGCCGCTGATGGGCGCCCTGGCCGCCGAAGCGGTCCGGACAGTACCGCGCATCACGGGCCTCTCCACCCGGCTCATCACCGTTCCGCTGCGCCGCAGCTGGGGCGTTGAAGCTCCGGAGAACCACGTGATCGTCACAGAGATCCACACGGACGACGGCGGTGCGGGGCATGGTTTTTCCTGGACGCCCACCATTGGCCCGCAGGCGGTTAAAGCGCTGCTTGACTACGACATCGCGCCCTTCATCGCGGGATTGCCCGCCAACCCCGAGGTGGTCTGGGACTCGCTGTGGAAACGGCTGCATGAGGCTGGCGGCGGGGGCCTGACCACCATTGCGATGGCCGGGGTGGACCTGGCCCTGTGGGACCTGCAGGCCACACGCGCCGGCACCTCCGTCACCGGACTTGTAGGCCAGCGGCACGAGTCCGCCGAGGTTTATGGGTCCGGCGTGAACCTGCACTACAGCCTTGACGAGCTGGTCGCGCAGACGGAACGCTGGATCGCGGCGGGGCACCAGGCCGTGAAGATCAAGGTGGGCAAACCGGACATCCGCGAGGACGCCGAACGCGTGGCCGCCGTCCGCTCAGTTCTCGGCCCGGACCGGAAACTGATGATCGACGCCAACCAGCGCTGGGACCTGCCCACCACGCTCCGCGCCCTCGATGTCCTGGCCGGGTTCGGGCTTGAGTGGCTTGAAGAACCTATCCGTGCTGATGACCTTTGGGCCTACCGCCGGCTCCGCAAGCTTTCGCCGGTGCCGATCGCCCTCGGTGAAAACCTGCACACCATCTACCGGTTCCGCGATTTTATTGATGCGGAGGCGGTGGACATCATCCAGCCGAACATCATCCGGGTGGGAGGTATTACCCCGTTCCGGCGGATTGTGGAGTTGGCAAGGACCAACAGCATCAAGGTCATGCCGCACTTGCTGCCGGAGCTGTCCGGCCAGCTGGCGCTGACGCTCGCGGAGCCTACCCTGGTGGAAGACGTGGAGGAGGCGTCCTTTGAGCAGCTGGGAATCCTGGCGGGCCCGTCGCCGGTCCGGTTCAGCAACAGCCGGGTGACCCTCACGGACCAGCCGGGGCTCGGCTTCCGCTTCCGGGACACACCGTAGGCTACGACGCACCGTAACCGGCGACGCACCGTAGAAGAACGCACAACCACAGAACAGGTACCTCACGTGACAACTGCAACCCTCTCACTGTCCGAGCTCACAGCCGCTGCCACGGAGGCTGCCAAAATCTCGGCGGCCGCCTCCGACGCCCAACGCGCCACCTGGCTCACCGCCGTCGCCGATGCCTTAGACGCCAACGCTGCCGAGCTGGTGGAGATCGCCGATTCCGAGACCAGCCTGGGCGCCACCCGCCTCACCGGGGAAGTAGCCAGGACCACCGGGCAGCTTCGCCTGTTCGCCCGCGTGATCACCGAAGGCTCCTACCTCGAGGCAGTGATCGACCACGCGAACCCGAAGGCCACTCCACCCACGCCCGACCTGCGCCGCATCCTGAAGCCCATTGGGCCGGTGGCCGTGTTCTCGGCGTCGAACTTCCCGTTCGCCTTCTCGGTCGCCGGCGGTGACACCGCCTCGGCCCTGGCAGTTGGCTGCTCCGTGATCGTCAAGGCCCACTCGGGCCACCTGCGCCTCTCCGGGCGGACTGCTGAAATTGTGGCTGGAGCGCTCCAGGCCGCAGGTGCGCCGGACGGAATCTTCGCGCTGGTGACCGGCCGTGAGGTAGGAACGGCCCTGGTGCAGGATCCGGCCATCAAAGCGGTGGGCTTCACCGGCTCCATCCCGGGCGGCCGGGCCCTTTTCGACCTCGCCACGTCCCGTCCCGAGCCCATCCCGTTCTACGGCGAACTGGGCAGCCTGAACCCGGTGGTGGTTACCGAAGCTGCACTGGCAGAACGCTCCACCCAGCTTGCCGAGGGCCTGGCCGTATCCTTCACCCTGGGCGCCGGGCAGTTCTGCACCAAGCCCGGGCTGGTGTTCATCCCGGCCGGAACGGATTTCGCCGCGCAGGTGGCGGAGGCCAGCAAGGACAAGCCGGCGCTGGGTATGCTGACCAGCCGGATCGCCGAGGCTTACCCTGACGGCCTGCGCAGCTTCGCGTCCGTGCGTGGCGTGGACGTGGTCAGCGGCAGCGTGGACCAGGATGCGGTGTCCAACGGTGCAGCCCCGGTGGTCTTCTCCACCACCGCGGCCAAGGCTCTGGAAAACCCTGAGCAACTGCTGGAGGAGTGCTTCGGCCCCACCACCATGCTGATCGAATACACGGACCGGGAGGAACTGTCCGCCGTCCTGGCCAAAGTACCGGGCAGCCTGACTGCCACGGTGCACGCCCAGCCTGGCGAGGACATCTCCGCACTCGTGGAGCAGTTGTCTGAACTCGCAGGCCGCGTCCTCTTCGACGGCTGGCCCACCGGCGTCGCCGTCAACTGGGCCCAGCAGCACGGCGGCCCCTACCCGGCCACCACCTCGCTCTTCACCTCGGTGGGCGCGACGGCGGTCCGCCGCTTCCAGCGCCCGGTCGCCTACCAGGACGCACCGGAGTCAGTCCTCCACCCGGCCTTGCACGAAAGCAATCCGCTCGGCATCCCGCGCCGGGTTGACGGGGAACTCGTGCTTCCCTAGCAACGCTTCGGACTCCGGTGGTTGAGCTTGTCGAAACCGGGTGAGCCTTTGAAGCCGATCGCCGAAACAAAAAAACCCCGGGACCAGTGGTCCCGGGGTTTTTGCGTCTTCCGCTGCAGTCCAGCCGGCGCAGGCGGCTAGAGCTGGAGCGTGGCCGGCCGCTGGAGGCCATTGACCGCCGTAGCGGGCCAGCGGGGGTCGACGGTTAGGACCTGCAGGCCGGACCCGGTGAGCTGGACGGTGTCCTCGATCTTGACGCCTGGCCCGGACGGGTTCCAGGTGAAAGCCTGGTTCACGACGACGGTGTCGGTCGCTGCAGCGGTGGCACGGGGATCACGTCCTGCGTAGCCGGCCGGCCCGCCTTGATGGTGCTGCTCCCACTGGTCCGGGCCAAAGCCGTGCCGGGCGTAGGCTGCCTTGATTTCGGCAAAGATCAGGTCGAGCCGGGCGCCGGGGACAGTGGCGTCGAAGATGTCCGCTTCCACTGCTGCGATGCGTGCCTCAGCATCGCGGTCTTCCGCAGTGCCGCCGTCGAACCTTACCCAGCGGGTGATATTGGCGACCATGCCGTCCCTGCGGGCACATACAACGGCCATGGCCCGGCGGCCGAGGGGCGAGTGTGTGGCCAGCGGGTGCCGGAACCCGCTGCGGCTGCTGCCGTTGCACAGCAGGACCAACGGCTCCGCGCCCGCGGCGACAACCCGGGCTGCGAGGGCGGATACCAGCTCAAACTCCGTGGTCTCCGGCCGCGCGGATGAGAGGACGTCGGTCATTACCACTGCCACTTCGGCGCTGAGGCGGCCGTAGCGCGCGCTCTCTGCCGGGAGGAGTTGCTGGCGGGCGGCCCGCAGCTCGGCCGCTATGTCCGCTTCCGCCAGCGGCGTTGCGCCACTGCCGGCGGTGCTGACGGCGGCGGCCGCCTCATGAAGGTTGCCGTACCAGGGCACGGTGTGCAGGGCGACGCCGGCCGGCAGTTCCTCGGCCGCCATACGGCCGGCTTCATTGTTGAAGGTGACGAGGTGGTCGCCGTCGCGGTCCACCAGGAGGGCGGCGATCGGATCGCCGGCCAGGCTGATGTGCACGCGGCTGCCGTCCAGATACCAGGTCAGCGCCGTGTTGGTGGTCAGCAGCAGGGCGTCCTTGGCCTTCGCGTCGAGGATGTCCAGGACCCGCTGGCGTTTGATGGCGCGATCGTCCGCGGACGCCGGTGCCACCCTGCCTGCAAGTGATGTGGCGTCAGCTGTTGTCTGGCTCATGAACGGTTCCCCCGACGGTTGATCAATGATTCGATGTCTGCTGTGCCCAGGATTCCGTCGGCCACAAAAACGGTAATGCTGCGTTGGACGGGGCTGCCCGGTTCAGCTATGACCGGGGCGTCCCACGCGAGCGACTGGCCCACTCCCGGGTAGCCGTCCACCCGGACGAACCAGGGGTCGGTGGAACCCTCCGCCGCCACAAAGACGAGCGTGGCGCTGCCGGCCCCAAATTTTCCGGCCCAAGCCAGCCAGGGCGTCACGGAACCGTGAACCTGGGATTCGCCTGCGCCCGCCGCGTTCCATACCGCGGCGCCGCCGCACTCAGGCAACCGCCAGAAGAACCCGCCGTAACCGCCTTCGTGGCGACCGTTGGAGCCGGGGCTGCCCAGGCTGACCGGCTGGTCGCCGGCGGGGGAGAGGGCGAAGTCCAGGGAGAGTTGCCAGGCCGCGGAGTTGACGCCAGACCAGGTCCAGGTGCGCTCCTCAACCAGGACCGGGACGTCGTCGGGCCCGTTCCAGCTCAATGTTTCCTGCAGCCGGCCTTCCGGGCCTCCTGTCACGGCAGCCGTCTCCTCCACGGAGGTTCCGGTGCGGGTGATTCTGCCGTGGTCCGGGCGCCAGATGTACTGTCCGGCTTCGCGGGTATAGGTGCGGCCGCCCCAGAAATTGATCCCGTCCACATCCTGCAGCCCCACTCCGACGCCGAGGTGCCACACGTGGTCCAGCGGCTGGTGGTCCGTGACGACGGTTCCGGCAAGGGTGCGGACCGGGTGCAGGTAGGGCCGTGGGGAAGACACCGCGCGGATGCGGCTGCCGTCCTGGTACTCCGCGATTTCCTGGCCGTCGAGCGTCAAAGCACGGACCGGCGGCAGCTTCCTGGCCCAAGGCACTCCGAGTTCGGCAAACGTTGCCTGCGCCTTGGCAGCACGTTCCAGCCAAGGCCCGATTCCGTGCACCACGGGATGGGCGTCGTCGCCCTCTCCCTCCCACGTGATGTGCTCCGGGGTGATCTGTTGCGGCGCCGGTGCAGTCCGGATGGCTTCCAGCACCGTGGTGAAGGCGCCGGTGTCCGGCAGGGAACACAGCAGCGGGGTGCCAGTGGACCGCGCGTCCAGCAGGTTCTCCAGCAGGTCGGTCCGGCCGAATGTCTCGCGGCGCTCGCCGCCAGCTGTGGTGATGACCACCTCATCCTCGGTGTAGAACAGGGTGATCTCGCCGAGCGTGCCGTGCACTGTCACGGACGGGTTCTGCTGCTCGGGCGCGCACAGCGTCAGGCCGCAGACCAACGTGGTGCCGCCGGCGGTGCGCACCCGGAGGATAGAGGTGTCATCGCTCTCGGTATCGTGTGCCCGGTAAAGGTCCGTCTCCACCGAGTCCACGTCCGCGATGGTGTGCGCACCGGCCATGTGGAGCGCCGTGGCCACCGCGTGGGCCAGGGCGTTGGTTGCCACGCCGTCCACCACGTCGATGCCGTCCAGGCTGCGCTTACCGGCCCAGCGTGACCGCTTGAAGTAGGCCTTGCTCCGCACCCACTGCCCTGTGGCGCTCAGCCCCAGGACGTCACCGATCCCGCCGGACTCCACCAAGGTCCGGATCGCAGGCAGCGCCCGGGAGCCGAGGCTCTGGAAGCCCACCTGGACCAACCGCCCTGCGGCTTCTGCCGCTGCACGCACCTCCTCGAACTGGGCGAGGGAGGCCACGGGCGGTTTTTCCACATAGACGTCCTTGCCTGCTGACAACGCGGCGACGGCCAAGGGAGCATGGGTCTGGATGGGGGTGGCAAGAATGACGACGTCGACGCCCGGATCCGCTGCCAGCAGCTGCGCCAGGTCATCGAAAACGGCTACCGACTCTGCCAGCCGTCCTTGGGCCGGCGGGTTGGGGTCCGCCACGGCGACGAGTTCGAGGGCGCCCGCTTCCTCGAGCCGCGCCAGGTTGGCCAGGTGCCGTTCACCGAAGCCGTGGACGCCTACCAGGGCAATCCGCGGAACGGCCGCGGGGTCAGCGGCGTTCGGTTTGTCCCCGGGTGGGTGTGGGCTGCTTTCCGCGGTGGCGGATTGTTGAGTCATGAGGGTGGTCCTTGCGAGCTGAAGGTGGACTGGGAGCTGAAAGTGGATTGGGGGCTGAACGTGGACTGGGAGCTGAAAGTGGATTGGGGGCTGAAGGTCGATGGGCTGTGAAGCGTGGCCGCGAGGAAGTCCAGTGCTTCCTCCTGCATCCGGGATGTGAACACATGGCCGCCGGGCCAGAAGCTTCCGGTATAGGTTCCGGGCGGGTGCAGTGACTCCAGGATGGCGTGGGCGTCGCGCATGCCGTCTTCGGGAAAGAGTTCGTCAGCCACGGCGTACTGCACCAGCAGCCGGCTGGCCGTTGATCGTGCGGTGAGCTCCGGCCAGTCGCCGACGCGCCACAGGCCCGGAGTCTGCAGCAGCCAGGAATGGGCGTCCAGGTGGGCGGGCAGCAGCGACTGGAACGTGGTCATCATGCAGGTCACCACGTAGCTCCGGATGCGGGGACTCAGCGCGGCGAGGGCCAGGGAACGGCCGCCGCCGCCGGAGAAACCGATGCAGCCGAGCCTGTCCTGGTCTACCTCGGGCAGTCCGGCGAGAATGTCCAGCGCCGCGAGGTCGTCGTGGGCCACCATGCCGGCGAGGCTGGTACCCAGCAGGCCCGCGGTTTTGGCCACGGTTTCCTCGTGGAATCCGGCTGCGGCGTTGTACATCTCCGCTTCGGAAGGCACGATGCCGTCCTCCCGCCATTGCGCCTGCCTTGCCTCCAGCGCTGAGGCCGTCCGCCAGGGCGGGAGGTCAAGGTTGAAGCGGCGGCTGCCCCAGGCGAAGGTGTCGTGGGCCAGGACGGCAAACCCGCGGCGCGCAATGTCAGTGGCGAGGGCGTGGCCGTCATAATGGCCGGTGCGGGCATTTTCCGCCGCGGGATGGGACTCGGGGAGTTCCACCAACCGGTCCGCGCCGCCGAACTTGTTGCCGCCGTGGCAGTGCAAGGCCAGGACGCCGGGCAGGGGACCGGTAGCGCCCGCCGGGCGGATCAGCCAGCCCGTGCTCCGGGGTCCGAAGCCCAGCTGCCAGCTGAGCTGGGAGGTGTTGACGCCGTCGTGCGTCTCCTCCCAGTGGACCGTCACGTCCGGTGACGGCAGCGCACCGGGTACGCCGAGGGCGTCCGCCAGTTCCTGGGCCGTCCCGCTGGCAGCCTGGTACCGGGGGTTTTCCTGAACGTAGGCAGGCCAGTCCTCGTAGCCGGCAATCGCGCTCGGCCGCGGTGGGCGGGCATTGGGGCTCAGTCCGATATTGGGGTTCACCGGCCTGCCTCCTGTTCGCGTGGTGTGGTGAGGGCGGATGTGGTGACGACGGGGATCAGCCCGGAACTAGCCAAGATTCGAGTTGACCTCTTGGATGAAGCCCTTGGCGGCGTCCCGTGGGGAGATCTTCCCGAACAATACATCCGTGTTGAACCGGTTGAGGACCTCCATGGTGGCGGACGATCCGGCGGGGAACGGCAGAGGCGGCTCGATCTTCATCTCAGCGAGGCGGTCCAGGTACACCGCTTCCTTCTGCTGGGATTCCTTCAGGAGTGGGGTGATGGCGGCCTTGAGTTCGGTGTTGGCCGGCATTCCCCGGTCGCTCTTGATCTTGGTGGCGGCGTCAACGTTGTTCACCAGGTAGTTGATGAACAGGGCTGCTTCCTTGGGGTGTGCGGACTTGGAGGAGATGGCGTATTCCATGGATGACCGCAGCCAGGATCCCGGCTGCTTGCTCTCGTTGGGCAGCTTCATCATGACCAGGGGCGAACCCGAGTAGGAGTTCATCTGGTTGCTCCAGGAGATCTTCATGCCCTGCTTGCCCTGGCCCATCAGGGTCATTTCGGGCTGGGCCGAGCCATCCTCGACCGTCTGCGACGCGGAGGGGGCTCCTCCGGTTTCCATCAGCTTTTTGTTCAGCTCGAACCACTTGGCGGCGGTGTCCTCGCTGATGCCCAGCTTCTTGCCGTCGTCGGTGTACAGGTCGTCACCGTTCTGCCGGGCCCAGACGGCCAGGAAGGAGTCGTTTGCCATGGGGGTTGTGCCGAAGGTTCCGGCCGGGGATTTTTTGGTGATCTCGGCGGCGATGTCCGCGTAGTCCTCCCAGGTCCAGGTTTCATCGTCCGGCAGCTCCACCCCGGCAGCTTCGAAGACTTTGGGGTCGATGACCATGGACATGGCATTAACGCCGGCGGTGAGGGTGTACTGCTTGCCGTCGATTTTGCCGAGGTCCACGGTCCCTTCGGCAAACTTGGACGTGTCGACCTGGTCTTTAACCTTGTCCAGGTCCAGCAGGACGCCGCGGCTTGCATATTCGCTGGGGTAGGCGCCGCTCATGGCGAAGACATCCGGAGTGGTACCGCCGGCGATCTGGGTGGCCATCTTGTCCCAGTAGGAACTGAATTCGGTGTTCTCGCCCTGCACCTTGATGGTGGGGTTCGCCGCCTCGAAGTCCTTGATGACTTCGAGGGTGGTCTTCGCCCGCGAGTCGTTGCCCCACCAGGCGAAGCGGATGGTGACGGGATCTTCGGCGGTCCCTACCTTTCCGGCATCCGGGCTGCTGCCGCAGCCGGTGAGAACCAGCGCCAGAACTGCTGATGCGCCGGCTGCTGCCATCGACGACTTCTTGAGACTAAACCGCATTGTCCTGCCCCTCAGTTGGTGAATCCAGGCGGTGTGGCGCCTGCCACAGAAAACGCTTTCTCAAAAACTAACAAAGGGCTATACAAGAGTCAAGAAACCGTTTACTTTGGTACGGAGCCGCTTTTTCATCCGCACCACCCGCGGGTGGTGCACAGGACGACCGCCAATCCGATGCCACCTTTGTTGGAAAGCACGGCCAAGGCGCGGCGTCCAAGATCGCTCCGGCGATTACCAAAACGTGGAGGCCACGATGACCAAAGGAGACCACATGGCCGCTAATCACATACCCAGGGCACCGCGCCCGGCAGGAATGCCGGCTGCAGCGGAGCGCTTGTCCGGAGCGGGGTTGCCGCAGTGAGTGCCATCAGCGAACTCAGCTCGTTCTCCCGACGGAAGGGCAAAGCCACCACTGAGGAGAAGAAGGCGAACGGCCGGGACAACAAGGCGGCCTACATTTTCCTGCTGCCGTGGCTGGTTGGCCTGGTGGCCATCACCATTGGCCCCATGCTGATGTCCCTCTACCTGTCCTTCACGGACTACAACCTGCTCCAGCCGCCGGAATGGACGGGGCTGGAGAACTTCACCCGGATGCTCACCGATGCCCGGCTGCACAACTCGCTGCGGGTGACCTTCACCTACGTGTTCATCGGTGTCCCGCTCCAGCTCGCGGTGGCGCTGCTGATTGCGTTGGTCCTGGACAAGGGCCTGCGGGGACTGCCGTTCTACCGGTCGGTGTTCTATTTGCCGTCTCTGCTGGGCGGTTCGGTGGCAGTGGCCATCCTGTGGAAGCAGATTTTCGGCACTACCGGCCTGGTGAACCAGGTCCTGGCGATGTTCGGCATCCAGGGTCCGGGCTGGATCTCGGACCCCAGCACGGCCCTTGGTTCGATCATCCTGCTGCACGTCTGGACGTTCGGCGCCCCCATGATCATCTTCCTGGCCGGCCTGCGCCAGATCCCGAACATGTACTACGAGGCAGCCAGGGTTGATGGCGCCACCACGCTCCAGCAGTTCTGGAAGATCACCCTGCCGATGCTGAGCCCCATCATCTTCTTCAACCTGGTACTCCAGATCATCGGTTCGTTCCAGTCGTTCACCCAGGCGTTCATCGTCTCGGGCGGCAACGGCGGGCCCTCGGACTCCACGATGTTCTTCACGCTGTACCTGTACCAAAAGGGATTCGGCCAGTTCGACATGGGCTACGCGTCCGCCATGGCCTGGGTTCTGCTGCTGATCATCGGCGTCTTCACCGCCATCAACTTCATCGCTTCTAAGTATTGGGTTTTCTATGACGACTAAGCTTGAGACGCTGCCCGCCCCGGACAAGAAGTCAGCCGGCGCCGGCAAGCCTACGAACCGCCGCAGGCCCAAAGCCCGGGAGTCCCGGGGCACCCTGGCGTTCAGCCGCTCGCAGCGGACAAAAGCCCTCATCAAGCACGCGATCCTGATCCTTGCCGGCGGGCTGATGATCTACCCGCTGCTGTGGATGGTGGTTTCCTCGTTGCGGCCCAACGACCTGATCTTCCGCGAGCCCGGCCTGTGGCTGAACAGCCTGGAGATGAGCAACTACACCTCCGGCTGGTCTGCCCTGACCCACCCCTTCGGCCACTACATGCTCAACTCGGCCATCGTGGTGATCGGCTCCATCCTGGGCAACCTGATCTCCTGCTCGATGGCCGCCTACGCATTCGCCCGGCTGCAGTTCACCGGCAAGAAGCTGTTCTTCGGGATCATGCTGCTGACCATCATGCTGCCGTTCCACGTGGTCATCGTTCCGCAGTACATCCTGTTCTCACAGATCGGCTGGGTAAACACCTTCTGGCCGCTGCTGGTACCCAAACTGCTGGCCACGGATGCGTTCTTCGTCTTCCTCATGGTGCAGTTCATCCGCGGCATCCCGAAGGACCTCGACGAGGCCGCCCGCATTGACGGGGCCGGCCACCCGCGCATCTTCCTCCGGGTCATCCTGCCACTGATGGTGCCGGCGCTGGCCACCACCACCATCTTCACCTTCATCTGGACCTGGAACGACTTCTTCGGCGCCCTGATCTACCTTACGGATCCGGACATGTTCACCGTTCCGGTAGCCCTGCGGGCATTTGTTGACTCGCAGTCCGCCACGAGCTGGGGATCGCTGTTTGCAATGTCCATCGTGTCCCTCCTGCCGGTGTTCCTGGTCTTCCTTTTTGGCCAGCGGTTCCTCATCAAGGGCATCGCCACCACAGGCATCAAGTAGCCGCTGCGGGGTCCCCGCATCGCCCTGTTGGGCGGTCGGGGCAGTCCCGCCTCGAAACGGCCCGTCCGCCGACGGGCCGTTTCTGCGGTCCAAAAGAGTTTGCACAACACTCTTGTAATACAAGTTGGCAACTTATAGCATTAGATTCAGAAAACGCTTTCCCGTTTTTGGCCCGTCTTAGTTTTAACTTCATTCCTCCATCGCATCCCCAGCATCATGATCAAAGAAGATCGGAGTACCAGTGCCGCTTTTTTCCCGCTCTGCCTCTGCTGCAACCAAGCAGCCGGCAGCAACATCCTCCACGGGCGCACGCCGCCCCTCACGTAAGACTGGCGTTGCAGCCGCTGCCGCCGCCGTCGTTATGGCTTTGAGCCTCAGTGCCTGCGGCGGGGGAGCCGGCCAGCAAAGTGCTGACGGACCCGTTGAACTGCGGTTCTCCTGGTGGGGCGGCGACAAGCGGGCCCAGCTGACCCAGGAAGCCATCAAGCAGTTCGAAGCCGAGAACCCCAACATCAAGATCAAGCCGGAATTCGGCGACTGGAGCGGTTACTGGGACAAGCTGGCCACCCAGGTGGCCGCCAACGATGCACCGGATATCATCCAAATGGACGAAAAGTACATCACCGAGTACTCCAGCCGGGGTGCCCTCCTTGACCTCTCCAAACAAGACATCGACACCTCCAAGCTCGACGAAGCGGCCCTCAACGCCGGCAAGGGTGAGGACGGGCTGACAGGCATCGCGGCTGGCATTAACGCCGCCACCATCCTGGCCAACCCGAAGGTGTTCGAAGCTGCAGGGGTCCCGCTGCCCGACGATTCCAAGTGGACCTGGGAGGACTTCGAACGGATTGCCGCTGACGTCACAGCTAAGTCCCCGAAGGGCACTTACGGTGCGGCCGCCTATGGAACCGATGAAGCATCGCTGGGCGTATGGCTTCGCCAGAACGGCAAGTCTCTGTACACCTCAGACGGCAAGCTGGGATTCGAACCGGGCGACATCGCCCAGTGGTGGTCGTTCCTGAAGGAGCTCAGCGAGAAGAAGGCAGTTCCGTCCGCGTCCGAGGTGGTGGAGGCTGAAGCCGCGCCGCTGGACCAGAGCGGCCTCGCCACCGGCAAGAACGGCATGGCTTTCTGGTGGTCCAACCAGGCTCCAGCTTTGGAAAAGGCATCGGGCGGCGACCTGAAGATCCTGCGGTTCCCCACCAAGACCGGCTCGTCGGCTGACGCCGGGCTTTGGTACAAGGCATCGCAGTTCTGGTCGGCCTCTTCGCGCACCAAGCACCCGAAGGAAACCGCCAAGTTCATCAACTTCCTGGCCAACAACGTCAAGGCCGGTGAAGCCCTCCTGGCCGACCGTGGTGTTTACCCCAACTCGGAAGTCCGGGCAACCATTGAACCTAAGCTGACCCCGTCGGACGTCAAGGTGGTCAAGTTCATTGACCAGATCAAGGACGAGCTCGGTGAGGCTCCGGCCCCGCCGCCGAAGGGCGCAGGCGCCATCCAGGAAATCATCAAGCGGTATACCTCCGAGGTTCTCTTCGAGCGGCTTTCCACGGAGGAAGCAGGCAAGAAAGCGCATGACGAGATGAAGTCGGCGATCAGCAGCTAGTCTTCACACCGCCAACACGGCTCTGGACAACTTGGGTGGATGCCTCCTTCGCCCAGAACGTCCGACGGCGGGTGGCAGCTCCGTCCCGGCGGGAACCTTCGGTTCCTCCCGGGACGGAGCTGTTTAAGGGCAGTTCTGCTCGGCGGATGAATAATGCCGCGGCTTTGGTTGGTTGGCGGGCGCTGCAGCCGTCATCTAAGCGTCCGAGACCGGCTTCGGGATGCAGCCACTTCAGTTGGGACCTGAGTTTGCCGCCATGCAGGAGGTTGATGCTCCGCCAATTCACTCGCGGGGTGTTGGTGGTGGGGGTGGTTTGAAGTAGTGGTTTTGTTGGGGTGTTTGGTGCGGGTCGAGGTGTTTTGGGGGTGTGAACCAGGGGGTGCCGTTGGTGGTGGTGATGGTCCATTGTTCTTTGTGGATGAGGTGGTGGTGGCCGCTGCAGAGGAGGACGCCGTTGTCCAGGTTGGTGGGGCCGCCTTGGGACCAGTAGGTGATGTGGTGGGCTTCGCACCAGGGTGCGGGGATGGTGCAGTGGGGGAAGGCGCAGCCTTGGTCGCGGGCGGTGAGGGCGGTGCGTTGGGCTGGGGTGAAGAGCCGGGTTTTGCGTCCGAGGTCCAGGAGTTCGCCGTGGGTGCCGAGGATGGCGGGGATGATGTCGGCGTCGCAGGCGATTTTGCGCAGGGTGACGGCGGCGATGGGGCCGGTGAACGCGAAGTTCCCGGTGCCTGTTCCGGCGCTGGTTTGGGTTCCGATGCTGGTTTGGGTTCCGGTCCTGGCTTCCGTGCCGATGCCGATGCCCGTGCCCGTACCCGTGCCTGCGTCGGCTTCGATGCCGGCGGCGCCTGGCTCTCCTCCGGTCCAGGCCCCTGGGTGTGCCCCGGCGGGGGTGCTGGTGTGGTGGGGGAGGAGGTCCTGGTAGTTGATGGTGGCGATGATTTGGGGGCGGTTGCCGCCGGTGGCGGGCAGGCTGTTGGTGGCCAGGGCTACTTTGGCGGCGCCGACGAGGCCTTCGAGTTGTTTTTGCGGCCGGGTGCGCCGGTCCAGGTCCGGGCCGGGGTTGTTCTTGTTCCAGACCCCGTCCTGGCTGGTGCGGTCCTTTTCTGCGTTGCCGCCGTCGTTGATGCCGCCGTTGGTGCCCGTGGCTGCTGCAGGGGTGGTGCCGGTGGCGCTCGGGTTTGCGGTGCCGGTGGTGCGGGGGTTGGTGGCGGTGTTCATGACGGTGAGGAGGTGTTCGTATTGGTCGGTGGTTGCGTAGATTTCGAGGTGGTGCAGGCCGTGGCGGGGTTTGCGGATGAACGCGCCTTGGGTGTGGCGGAGGGCTTCTTCGCTGGGTTCGGTGCCGTCGGCGTCGATGGTGTCGGCCCAGCGGCGGGCGACGCGGGCGAGGAAGTCGGGGTCGGCGGTCGCCGCGGTGGTGGTGAGGTTCTGTTCGATGAGGGCCAGTTTCTCGGGTGTGGTGAGGTGCTGGAGCCGGTTCAGGGTCAGGGCGATGATCGTCCCGGCCCGGGACGAGGCCAGGGGGACGCCGGTGCTCTCTTCGCCGTCGGCTTGCGGGGTGAGGGCGGCGGCGAGGTGTTCGCGGGGCGCGGGGATGGTGTCGCCGGTGAGGGTGGTGGCGGGCAGGATGTCTGTTGCGAGGGCGAGGCGGCGGTTGGCTTCGCTTTTACCGATCCGCAGCCGCTGCCGGAGGAACTCGGCGGTGTTGGCGCAGCCGTCATCGGCCGGTGAGGTGATCACCGGGCCCTGGCTGCCGGTCGCCGTCCCGGTTCCAGTCCCAGCCCCGATTCCAGCTTCCGTTTCGGTGTGGGCGGCGCTGGCGGTTGAACCGGGCGCTGCCGGTTGGCCGGGCCAGGCGGTGTCTGTTTCGTTCAGGGTTTCGACGCCGTTGTCCCAGCCGGTGACCCAGCCTTTGCCGGTGCGGGAGCGGCTGGCGCGGGCTGCGTCCGCGGCGGCAATGGCCCGGGTGCGGGTCCGGTCCACGGTCCCGGCAGAGAGGACCTGCAGATACTCCACGCCGCGGGAGAGTTCCTCCACCTGGCCGGCATATTTGGCGGCTTCAACATAATCGGCCCCGGCAAGCATCGAGGGCGCCGCAGCAGCGGCACATGCCAGCAGCTTGCCGATCTCCCCAAGGCTCAGCGGCTCCCCGGCATGCACGACCGTACCCGCCGGGAGTGATGCCGGATCAAGGCGCTCAGCTACTGCCGTTGGAGGTTCTTCGGGCGGCGTTGCTTCGACCTGCGCGGACGCTTCTGGTGCGGAATCTACTAGTTCGGATTCTGTTGGCCCGGACCCTGCTGGTGCGGACTCAGCCGGCACCGGCCCGGCCGGTACGGCGCGAAGGGGCCACCCGGCACTAAGCCGGGTGGCGTCGTCGTCGCCATCGGAGGCGGCAAGAGAACCCAAGGTGCCGGCTGCCGGGTAGTTGTTGGAGTCCGAAGCATCCGGCTGGTTGGTAATACCAACCCGGCCGAGCACCACGACGTTACCGCCGAACTGCTCAGGCCGTTCCCCAATGACTTCCATGAACCCATTCTGGTACGGGGGTCTGACAATTCTGCCGCTACCCGTCGCATCTGCAGAAGCACCTGAAGATGCCCGCGGTTCATTGGCAGAATCAGGGCTTGCGGAGCCTCCAAGAACAAGGGCAGGCACGGCGGCAGAGCCGCCGAACTCCCCAAGCTGCTCCCCAATGGCCTCCATAGGACAACTCTGCCTGCTGACCACCGACAAAAGCTTGCGCAGAGGCGGCTATGTGGATAACTAGAGGACGTCAGTCCTCCGCAATCACCACCACGCCACCGGCAGGAACCGTGCCGCCAAACCGCTCCCCCGAAAGCAGGTCTACACCGGAAGCCTGGACTGCCCCTGATGAACGCGAGTGGTTGATGGCAAAGAGGAAGGAGGAGCCGTCGTCGGAACGGCGCCGTGTCAGCTCGACGCCAAGGTCGGCACCAGCAGCGGGCGCAACACCTGACTCCTCCAGCAGCCGGTCCACGACCGACTCAATTCCGTCCCGGTCCGGGAACGTCGCGAGATACCACGCCGCCCCGGAGCCCACGCCACGCCGGGTCAGCGACGGAACGCCCTCCAGCGGATACTCCGTAAAGGTCTGTACGGCTTCCGCGCCGGCAAGGTGTACGTGCTCGCTCCAGATCGAGGACACCACGCCGTCGCTCAGCTTCAGCTGCGCGCCCGCCAGCAGCGGGTGGAACTCCTCCACCCGCACTCCCAGCAGTTCCCGGAATGCACCCGGGTAGCCGCCCAGCCGCACGTGGTCCTTTTCGTCCACAATCCCGCTGAAGTAGCTCACCAGCACGGTGGAGCCGGCGGAGGCAGCCGCGGCAATGTTGGCGGCAGCATCGTCAGTCACCGAGTACAGCGTGCACACGAGCACCAGGTCATACCCCTCCAGCGACGCCGACGGGTGCACCAGATCCACGGACACTCCCCGCAGGAACAGCGACCGGTGGAAGGCCCGCAGCAGGCCCAGGTACTTCACATCGATGCTCGGCTTGGAATCGATTTCGCTCGCCCACCAGGCCTCGTAGTCGAACACGATGGCAACACGCGATTCCACGCGGGAACCACGGACCGGAGCCAGCCGCTTCAGGGCCGCTCCCAGGTCCACCACCTCGCGCCACACCCGGGTTTCCCGTCCGCCGTGCGGCACCATGGCCGAGTGGAACTTCTCCGAGCCGGCGAAGCTCTGCCGCCACTGGAAAAACATCACGGCATCGGCGCCGCGGGCCACGTGCGCCAGCGCGTTGCGCAGCATTTCGCCCGGCATCTTGGGCTGGTTGCGCGGCTGCCAGTTGACGGCCGACGTCGAATGTTCCATCAGGATCCATGGGTCTCCGCCCGCGATGCCGCGGGTGAGGTCCGCGCTGAACGCCAGTTCGATCTGCCGCTCGGGGTCGGCGGCCACCAGGTAGTGGTCGTTGGCGATGACGTCCAGGTCTTTGGCCCAGTCGAAGTAATCCATGGACTTTGTGGCGCTGGAGGCCATCAGGTTGGTGGTGCAGGGAACGCGGGGGGTCACTTCGCGCAGGACGGAAACAAGTTCCCGGTAGTAGTCCATCAGGGCCCAGGAGTTGAAGCGCTGGAAGTCCAGTTGCTGGCCCGGATTGAGCGTGGAGGGCGCGACGGCGGGCGGCAGGATCTCCTCGAACGAGCCGTAGTTCTGGGACCAGAAAGCAGTACCCCAGGACGCGTTCAGGGCATCGATGCTCCCGTACCGGCGCTCCAGCCATGCCCGGAAAGCGGCGGCATCCTCTTCGCCGTAGAACTCGGAGACGTGACAGCCCAGTTCGTTGTCCACATGCCAGAGCGCCAGTGCCGGGTGGCCCTTGTAGCGCTCCGCCAGCACCCGCGTGATTCCCGTGGCGTAACGGCGGTAAACGGCCGACGACGGCGAGTAGTGGCGCCGCGACCCCGGTCCCAGCACGGTTCCGTCAGCCGTGACCGGCAGGATCTCCGGATGCTTCCGGACCAGCCACGCCGGGGGAGCGGCTGTGGCGGTGGCGAGGGCAACCTTGACGCCGATTCCAGCGAGGTTGTCCATCACCTCGTCCAGCCAGCCAAAGTCGTACGTACCCTCGGACGGCTCCAGCAGTGCCCAGGAGAAGATTCCCACGCTGAGGAAGCTCACGCCCGCTTCCTTCATCAGCTCCAGGTCCTCGAGCCGGACGCTGACGGGCCACTGTTCCGGGTTGTAGTCGCCGCCGTAGGCCATGCCTTCGATGTTGTTCCAGACACTGGCCGGGCTGGAGGTTTCCTGCAAAGTCATGGGACTCCTTTGTCTGCTGAGGGGATGCCATCCCTGGAGAAAGCGTGTTCTTGGAAAACGCTTGCCAAGAATGCTGGAAAACGCTTGCCCATTATTGGGAATGCGGATATTGTATCGATTCAGAAGCCGTGTAAGCCAGCTCACTACTCATGTTGGGGTTTTGGGTAAGGGACTGCACACATCGAGCAAGGAGGCTCCCATGATCAATAGAAGGCATTTCATCACCACCGTAGCCGTCGGCACCGCATCCGCCGCGGCACTGGCGGCTTGCGGAACCGGCTCCAGCTCTTCCGGAGAGACCGGCTCTGCAGAGAAGCCCGTTACCATCAACTACACCTGGTGGGGCAACGACGACCGCGCCGAGCGCACCCGCAAGGCCATCGCCCTGTTTGAATCGAAGAACCCGGACATCAAGGTCAACGGCAACTTCACCGACTTCGCCGGCTACTGGCAGAAGCGTGCCACCGAGGCTGCCGGCGGCGGCCTGCCCGACGTGATGCAGTGGGACCTTTCCTACCTGCGCGATTATGGCCAGCGCAACCAGCTCCTGGACCTGGGCACCGTCAAGGTCAACACCGACGCCTTCGAGAAGTCCCTCCTGCCTTCCGGCCAGATCAAGGGCAAGCAGTACGGTATTCCTACCAGCACCAACGCCTTCGCCGTCTACTACGACCCGGCCAAGCTGACGTCCCTGGGTATTGCGGAGCCGACGGGCAAGTGGACCTACAAGGAATTCAACGACTTCCTGGCCGAGGTGGGCACCAAGAGCAACAGCGCACTCTTTGGCTCCACCGACTACACCGGTGTGTGGTGGATGTTCAACATCTGGCTGCGCCAGAACAACATCGAGGCCTTCACCGAAGACGGCAAGCTCGGCTTCACCAAGGACGATATGAAGAAGTGGTGGAACACCACCGCCGGCCTGCGCGGCACCCCTGCCATCGTCTCGGAGGAGCGCGTCACGCAGCTCGCCCCCAAGTCGCCGTTCGGTTCCAACGTCACGGCCACCGAGGTCACCTGGGACAACTTCATGGCCGGCTACCTCGGGGACAGCGGCGCCAAGGAGCTCAAGCTGGTTCCGGTCCCGTCTGACGATCAGGACAACCTGGGCCTGTTCCTCAAGCCGTCCATGCTGATGGTGGCCAGCGCCAAGACCAAGTACAAGGACGCTGCCGCCCGCTTCATCGACTTCATGGTCAACGATCCCGAGGTGGGCCAGATCTTCAAGACCTCCCGCGGTGTTCCGGCCTCGAAGACCCAGCGTGACGGCACCACCTTCGAAGGGACGGACAAGCTCGTGGTGGACTACGAGAAGTCCATTGAGAAGTACCTCAAGGACGCTCCCGAGCCGCCCATCGTTGGCTTCGGCACCCTCGAAGCTTCGTTCAAGCGCGTCTCCTCTGACCTGAACTACGGCAAGCTGACCATCGACGGCGCGGCCGACGCATGGTTCAAAGAAGCCGAAGACCTCATCAAGCAGAACGCCTGATCAGGCAGACTGTCTGACCAAGACGTTCACAACTGACGGAATGAACTCGTGACTCAAAGCCCAACATTGAGCAGGCGTTCGGCGCAGTCCGGCTCCACGCTGCCGCGCAAGTCGCGGCAGCGCGGGGCGGATGCCCGCGCCGGCTACACCTTCCTGCTGCCCTGGCTGCTGGGATTCATCGCCCTCACTGTCGGGCCCATGATTTCCTCGCTCTACCTGTCCTTCACCAACTACAACCTGTTCGATCCGCCCAAGTGGATCGGCCTGGACAACTACACCACCCTCTTCCAGGACGAGCGGTTCCTGCAGTCGGTGGGCGTGACCCTGGGCTACGTGGTCTTCGGTACCCCGCTGAAGCTCGCCGCCGCGCTGGCGGTGGCCATGCTGCTGAACAGCAAGCGCCGCGGCCAGGGCTTCTACCGCTCCGCGTTCTACGCCCCGTCCCTGATCGGCGCGTCCGTGTCCATCGCCATCGTCTGGAAGGCCATGTTCGGCGATGCGGGTCCGGTAGACCAAGGGCTGTCCTTCTTCGGAATCAACCTCGGCGGCTGGGTGGGAAACCCCGCCATGACCATGCCGATGTTCATCCTGCTGACCGTCTGGCAGTTCGGTGCCCCGATGGTGATCTTCCTCGCCGGCCTCAAGCAGATCCCGGCAGACCTCTACGAAGCGGCGTCCATGGACGGCGCCGGCCCGGTGCGGAAGTTCTTCAACATCACCTGGCCCATGCTCTCCCCGGTGATCTTCTTCAACCTGCTGATGGAAACCATCCACGCGTTCCAGATCTTCGCCTCGGCCTACATCATCTCCAACGGTGAAGGCGGCCCGGCCGGCTCCACCCTCTTCTACACCCTCTACCTGTACCTGCGGGGCTTCAGCGACTTCCGGATGGGCTACGCCTCGGCGATGGCCTGGCTCCTGGTGGTCGTGGTGGGCATCATTACCCTGATCTTCTTCCGCACGTCCAAGTCCTGGGTCCACTACAGCGGTGATGCAAAATGACAACCATGGCAACCCCCACCCAGTCCAGCACGGATGCAGAGGTGCTGAACTACAACCCCAAAGCCGAATCAGCAGGGGCCAAGCGCGCCAAGAGCACGCTCTTCCACCTGGTGGCCCTCGCCCTCACGGCCGTTGTCCTGTACCCGGGCCTGTGGATGATCGCCTCCTCGTTCAAGCCGAACGCCGAGATCGGCGGCGGGAACACGTCGCTGTGGTCCAGCAACTTCAGCTTCGACAACTTCGTCACCGCGATGGACGGCATTGGCGGCGTCTCAACCTTGCAGTTCTTCACCAACTCGCTGATCCTGGCCATCGGCGCGGTGGTGGGAACCGTCCTCTCCGCCAGCGTCTCGGCCTACGCGTTCGCCCGGATCAAGTTCCCCGGCCGCAGCGTCTTCTTCGGCATGATGATCGCCACCCTGCTCCTGCCGTTCCACGTGGTGATCATCCCGCAGTACATCGTGTTCCAGCAGCTGGGCCTGGTGGACACCTATGTACCGCTGCTGATCGGCAAGTTCCTCGCCGCCGACGCGTTCTTTGTCTTCCTGATGGTCCAGTTCATGCGCAACCTGCCCGGTGAGCTGGATGAGGCCGCACGGATCGACGGCGCCGGACACGTCCGGATCTTCACCTCCATCATGCTGCCGCTGATGAAGCCCGCCCTGATCTCCACGTCGATCTTCTCCTTCATCTGGAGCTGGAACGACTTCCTGGGCCCGCTGCTCTACCTGAACACCCCCGAAAAGTACCCGCTGCCGCTGGCTCTGCGCCTCTTCGTGGACCAGACCCAAAGCTCGGATTACGGCGCCATGATCGCCATGTCCGTCCTGGCCCTCCTGCCGGTGCTGATCTTCTTCCTGGTGTTCCAGCGCTACATTGTTGAAGGCGTCTCCACCCAGGGCCTCAAGGGCTAAGAGCCGGAAGACCGATAGTGAAAATGAGCGTCATGGACAGCACCACACCCGCACCGAACCACCACGAACCCGTCCCGGTCAACCGCTTCGCACTGTTCTCCGAGACCCTCCTGGCCGGCGTGCTGGTGCTGGTGCTGTCCATTCCATTGGTGACGATCCCTGCCGCTTACGCGGCGGGGATCGCCCATCTGGAACGGCACCTGTCCGGCCGCGACGATTCCGTCCGCAGTCTCTGGAGCACCTTCAGGGCTGCGCTGCCGGGCAGCTGGAAGCTGGGAATCGCGACGGCGGCAGCCGCCGTCGTGATTGTCCTTAACCTTTTGCTCGCGTGGGTGGGGCAGCTCCCCGGCCGGGAAGTGGTGCTGCCGGCCACCCTGATCCTCGCTGCAGGGGCCGCCGTCCTGCTGCTGCGGACCTCCGCGGCCTGGTCCGACCTCGCCGGCTCCGCCACGGGCCCAGGCGTCGACGCCCGCAGCGCCTGGCGCTCCGCACTCGAAACGGGCCAGGCCGTATCCGTGCGGGACTGGACGGGATCCCTCCTGCTCGTTGCAGCGCTCTTCGGGGCAGTGGTGTTCGTCTGGATGCTGGCGGCACTGTTCGTGGTGGTCCCGGGTACCCTGATCCTGGCCTCGGCGGCCGTCAAAATGCGCTCCAACCGCGCCTGAAGCATCCACTGCCACACCAAGCATCGCCTGGTTCTGTCCGTCACTATTGAGTTGAGTCCGACGTGTCTTCCGACCGCCAGCGTTCCGAGCAGTCCCTCCGTCCTCCGCAGAACCAGCTGCCGTGGTACCAGCCCCTGACGCAGCGCAACTACCGGCTTTTCCTGGCACTGGTGTTCACGGGCAGCGTGGGCGTGTGGATGCAGCGCCTGGCCCAGGACTGGCTGGTGCTGCAGCTGACCGGCAGTCCCGCCGCGGTGGGTGCGGCTGTTGCCCTGCAATTCCTGCCGATGCTGGTGGTGGGCCCGCTCAGCGGCCTGCTGGTGGACCTCTTTCCCAAGCGCCGAATCATGCTGGTTTGCCAGGCTGTTATCGCATTACTGGCCATGGGTCTTGCAGCGTGGGCCGCGAGCGGCACCATCACCGTGTGGGCTGTTTACGCCAGTTGTGTGGCGCTGGGTGTCACCTCGGCCATCAACCAGCCTGCCAGCCAGGTGTTCGTCAACGAAGTGGTGGGCGACGCAGCCCTGCGGCCCGCCATCGGACTTAACAACGCCATCGGCCAGCTGGGCGCCATGGCAGGCCCTGCCGTGGGCGGAGTGGTGATTGCCCAGGCGGGATCAGCTGCGGCGTTCACGGCGAACTCGCTGCTGTGCCTGCTGGTCCTCTGCCTGATCGCCGCCATCCGACCCGCCGAGCTGCACCCCAGCACCCCGGCGGCGCGGGGGCGGGGCCAGCTTCTTGCGGGGTTCCGGTACGTCAAGGACCGGCCCTCACTGCTGCTGATCATCGCACTGGCCGGGCTGCTGGGGATGTTCGGGATGAACGGGCCCGTGGTGCTGGCCGCCTTCGCCGAACGCGTCTGGCACAACGGCGTTGAGGGGTTTGGCCTGTTCAACACCGTCAGCGCCATTGGTGCGCTGGCAGGTGCCCTGCTGGCCGCCCGCCTGCGGACCCTGGGCCGGAAGGGAATCGTGCTGGCGGCCGGCCTCTTCGGGCTGTCCCAGCTGGTTGCGGCCCTGATGCCCGACCTCATCCTTTTTACCGTGATGCTGGTGGTGGTGGGCCTGATGACCCTGCTGTTCCTGACCAGCGCGGCGACCGCCGTCCAGCTTGAGGCCGGGCCCGAAATCCGCGGCAGGGTCATGGCGCTTTACCTGCCGCTGCTGCTCGGCGGACACGCGATAGGTGGGTTGCTGGCGGGCTGGTTGACGGAGCAGTTCGGGGTGCGGCTTGGCCTTGTGGCCACGGGCGCGCTGGGCATGCTGTCCGCACTCGTGATCGGTTTGCTGCTCTGGCGGAATGGCAGGGCTACTCGAACGTCCAGGTCCCGGCGTGCACCCTGAAATCCCGGGTTGGGTGCGCGGCCGGGGTATTCCCTGCGGCAGCAGCCCCGCCTTCCGCAGCGGAAAGCACGACGGCGGCCTCCGCCGTCGGGCCCTTGATCCGGTACGTGCCGGCAGGCAGCCTGACCACGGCCGTTACTCCGGCGGGCACCGTGCACTCCAGCTGCACCTGGCCGCCGGTCCGGTTCCAGCTGACCTCCACGCTGCCGTTGCCCACGGGCACAGTGCCGCGGGCATGTTCCAGCCGGCACAGCGGCGGTTCGATGACCAGTTCGGAGCCGCCGGCCGAGGCGTACCGGACACCGAGCAGGTGTTCGAGGATCTCCTTGACCACGGACGCTGACCAGGCGTGGGACTGGCTGTAGTCAGTCCCGTCCACCAGGTCCCAGGCTTCCCAGGTGAAGGTGGCGCCGCGCTCCAGGAGCTGGGCCCACCCGGGCTGGTCCTTGCTGGTGAGGAGGTCCAGCACGGCATCGGTGAGCCCTTGGGAGAGCAGCGCCCGGACCAGGCGGTGTACGGTCATGGGTCCCTGCCGCATGCCCATTCCAGCGATCCGCCGGCCGTCGGCCTGGGCGTGCTCGGGTCCAGTGATCCCGAGGGAGAGCGGGAAGGACGTTGCGTGCTGGGATGCGTGGGTGCTGGGGGTTCCGTCGGCGTGCAACCCGTCCACCATCACGCCGTCCACGCGGAGGCGGGTGCGGATGGCCGCGGCAAGTCCGCGGGCCTGCCGTGCATAACTGACGGCGGCATCATCCTGCCCGGCGGCGGCGCAGAGGCGGGCCGTGCACATCAGTGCTGAGTACGCCTGCGCGTTGACGGTGGTTTTGGCCGCGCAGTCCATGTCGTAGCCGAAGCGGCCCGGTGCCGGCCAGTCGACAATGCCGTGGAGGTAGGGGCCGGAACCGCCGCCCAATCTGGTAACCAGTCCCGCCGTCGGACCGTCCGCCGGGATGTACCGCAAGGCGTAGTCCGCGGTGTCGCAGAGGTGAGGCAGCAGTTCGGTGACCAGCGCCAGGTCCCCGGTCCGGTGGTAGTACTCCTCGGCCCATTCGGGAATCATGAGCGAGAAGTCGGGGATGTCTCGTTTGCCGTCCCCGTTGGGGTAGACGGCGTTGTAGCGGCCTTTGTCTTCGCCGCTGTTCCAGTAGCGGGCAGCCGACCAGCCGAATTCCCGGAGCGCCTGCGCCGTGTAGGCGTGCTCGCCGAAGAGGGACATGGTGGCGTAGGAGATGTTGACGGCATCGGCCAGGAACTGGCCCTTCTCCCGGGTGGGGGTGTCCACGAACTGTTCCTGCACGCCGTAGAGCGCCGAGTCCCGCAGCAGCCGGAACACGGCGTTGAGCGTGTCATCGGAGCTGGTGAAGCTTCCCTCGGCCGGATGCCGGCCGTGCACCACCATGGCGCCAACCCTCGTCAGGTCAGCAGCCTCCACACCGGGCAGTTCGAGGTACCGGAAGCCCAGGTGCACCGTGGCCCGGTACTGCTGCGGCCCCGCCGTCTGAGTGTAGGGGAAGGACATGTCGGTGTTCTGGCTGGCCGTCTTGCCGGGATCCACCCTGCCGTCCGCGCGCAGGACGTAGCCGGCGCGGATCATCATGGTGCGGCCGGGAATGCCGTCCAGGAAGTCCACTTCCGGCCGGCCCGGAATGACCTGGCCGAAGTCCGCCACCAGCGTTCCGTCGTCCGCCGTCAGGAACGCCTGCGGCGCCACAAACTCCTCCGCAAGTACGGTCCGGCGCGGATACAGTGTTGGGAATCCGGGGCAGGGGTGGCTGCCGTAACTCAGGGCCGGGGGCATCTGTTCGACGGCGGGCAGGGCTGCGGCGGCCAGCCCGTCCAGGTGCTCCACGGGGTCGCCCTCGTCATTGCGGTACCCCGACTGCCGGTAGGGCGCCTCGGCCGCCGACCAGTGTGGACCGGATGCAAAGACTTCGCGCCGTCCGTCCGCGTAGTCGACGCTGAGGCGGACCAGCACGCCGGGAAGCCCGGCGGCCCTGCCCTGGCCGGGGCCGTACCAGTGGAGCAGCGCGGTGAGGGGCACTTCGGTGGCCTCCGCCTGGATTCCCGGGCCCGGTTTGGCCCTTGGCATCGGGGCGAGCCCTGCCAGCAGGTCGGTGACGTCGGCGGCGTCGTAATACCCTTCCCCCGGATAACCAAAGGACGTGGTGCTGAGGCAGGGGATCCCGCCCAGGGAGAGCTGGGCGTGATGGTGCGCCGCCATAAAGAGGCGGGCCCTGGCCACAGTTCCGGTGAGCGTGATGGAGGTGCCGAAGAGCGTCCACTCATCCGGCTGGCGGTGGGCGGTGGTGCCGGCCCAGTGAGCGTGATAGGCGTGGGCGAGGTCGGTGCCGGTGTCGAACTGATGGTCCAGCGCGAGCTCCCCGGGATGTCCGCCGGAGGTGCCCACGATGCGGAGGGACGCGTATTCTGCCTGGCTCCGGGGTGCCTGGTGGAGCGCAAGCCGTCCCTGCGTACCGGGAACCGACGGCTCGTTGAAAACCAGGAGCTGGTGGCCGTCCACAGCTACGGTGATGGTCTCTCCGTCATCCATGACCGTGAGCTCGCGCCACTCCCCGGGCGGCGGGCTTGCCTGGACACCTGTCTGGGGGCTGCCCCAGTCTGCACTGCCCAGGTCCGCACTGCCCCACTCTGCACTGGCCAGGATTTCGGTGGCGGGCGCCGACGGGGCCGGGATCTCCCATTCCGCGGCGCGGCGAAGTACCAGGGCGCCGGCGGCACTGAGTTCCAGCAGCAGACCCGTTCCGGGGCCGGTGCTCCGGAGAAGCAGCCCGGCCATGCCCATCACCGGCCGCAGGCGGGCGTCCAGCCGGAAGTGTTGAAGGGGAGGGCAAGGGACGGGCAGGAACGGTGAGCCGGCCGCACGCAGTGCCCCGTCCAAAACCTCCAGGGGAGGGCGGCCGCCCGGCGCGCGATGGAGCCAGTCCGCGCCCCAGCCGGTGTCCGCGAGGCCGGTACTGAACCGCTGCGGCTGTGACCAGTCGCCGGGCATCCCTGCAGCGTCCCACACCCGGACCCGCCAGGCGTAGTCCATATCGTCGTCGAGCGCCGGCCCCTCATACTCCGCGGAAGATCGGGCTGCGGCTACCTGCCCCGACCTCCATAGCGGCGAGCCCGCACTGTCCTCGACCACCAGCTCGTAGCCGGTCTGCCGGGCCCGCGATGGGTCGGCGCCCTCGGGCTGCCCGAGCTCCCAGCGGAAGGACGGGCGTGGCCGCGCCGTCAGGCAGGGTGAAAGCCCGTCTGTAGTGGAATCCGTAGCGTGGAGCTGGCCCGAAACGATCACGGGGGGCAGCTGCCCAGCCGCTGGCGGGCGCGGCATTCAGGAAACCGGCAGGTTGAAGGCGTGCGGAGCCGAGGTGGCCCAGGGGAGTCCCAACTCGCTGAACGTGGCGTGCTGGCCGGCAGAGCGTTCCAAGGCATCCTCGATGTCAACCACCACTGCGTGCGCTGCCTCTCTCTCGCCCTCCCACTGGACGTACTTCCCGTCAATCGGGGCGGGCAGCGGCGCGGTGCGGATCGCTTCCAGCACGAGCATAAAGGCGCCGCTGTCCAGGAGCGGGCTGAGAAGAGGCGCTCCGCTGCTGCGGTGGGCGAGCAGGTTCTCGGTCAGGTCGTCGCGGCCCAAGACCTCCTCCGTACGGCCCGCTGCCGTCTCAAGGGCCAGACGGTCCTCGGTGTAGTGGAAGATGGCGTTGCCTTGGGAGCCCTGGAGGGTCACATACGGTTCCACGGACTCCGTGGCACACAGCGTCAGGGCGCAGGTGATGGGCAGCCCCGAGCTGGTGCGGATCCGGATGACCGAGGTGTCATCGGACTCAATCTGGTTGGCGCGGTACAGCTCGGTTTCCAGGGATGCGATATCTGCGGTGGTGCGTGCCCCGGCAATCCTCAGCGCCGTGGCCACCGCATGTGCCAGGGGATTGGTGGCCACGCCGTCCACCACATCCACACCATCGATGGTGCGTTTGCCGGCCCAGCGGGACCTCTTGTAGTAGGCCCGGTCCCGGACCCAGCGGCCGGTTGCCGAGATGCCCTGCAAAGTTCCGATGGTGCCGTCGGCGAGGAGCTTTTCGATGGCGTGGAGCGCGTGCGAGCCCAGGCTCTGGAACCCGATCTGCACGTTCCGGCCGGAGATGGCGGCAGCGTCGCAGAGCCGGTTGAAGTCCGCCAGCGAGGCGACAGGCGGCTTTTCCAGGTAGAGGTCGGCGGCCGCGGCCAGGGCTGCCAGGCCCAGCGGTGCGTGGGTTTGGATGGGGGTGGCAACAATGATGAGATCGAGGCCGCTGGTGGCAGCGAGCAATTCGGCCAGGTCCGGGAAGACGCGCGCTGTTGCTGGAACCGAGCCGGGCGCAGGGGGATTAGGATCTGCCACGGCTACAAGGTTAACGACGCCGGCCGCCTGGAGGCGTTCCAGGTTCCGCAGGTGGTGCGACCCGAAGCCGTGGACACCTACCAGCGCCACTTTGGCTGCAGGCCGTTTGGCCAGCTCGGACGAAGATTGGTCCGCAGGCGTTGCATGGGCTTCGCTTGCAGGTATGTTCCCGCTGGATTGAGTCCCGGCGACTGTGGCGGCTGGCATTCCCATGGTGCTCCATTTCGGCCCGGAGGGGCAGGGTTTCTTCGGCACCAGCTCCCAAGGGCAAGCGCTTTCCAAACTCCAGTGTGTACCCAAGGTGGCCTTCACGTCCAGAATGTAACGATTCAAATTTTGGCTTGACCTACCCCGTAAGCGCGGTCTAGATTTTCGAGAAACCGATTACTTACGTGACGTGGACCACCCAGGTCCTCGTGCCTGCAACGATGGAGAACCGAAGGGAGCCGTGCCATGGCTACGTCCTCGTGGAACGCCCGAGCATACTCGTTCTTTGACACGCTCCTCTGGATCGCCTGCCTGAACCTGCTGTGGCTCAGCTTCACTGTCCTGGGTTTAGGTGTCCTCGGGGCGGGCCCTGCCACAGCCGCCGCCCAGATCCTGGTCCGCAAAAGGGCCGCTGGCGAAGCGGCCCGGCTCCTGCCCGGGTTTGCCCGCGAATACGTCCGGAACTTTGTCCGCGGCAACGCGCTGGCGTTGCCGCTGATGGGCGTAGCAGCAGCCCTGGCCATGAACTGGAACCGCTTCTCAGGCGGCGGTGATCTTCCGTCCCAGCTGGGCGCGGCGGCCACGTTCGTCGGGGCCATCTTCCTGGCGGGGGCTGTCTGCTACCTGTTCCCGATGTATGCACGGTACGAGCTGCCCGTAGCGCAGTACTTTTTGATGTCATCGCGGTTCGCCGTGCGGCATCTGGCAGGGACAGTCATCCTGCTCTTTGTATCCGCCGCCGTGGTCTACGCCAGTGGCGCAGTCCCCGGCCTGATCCCGTTTTTCAGCGTGGGAGCCTGGTTGTTCCTGACCGGATGGCTGTGCGACCGCTTCTTCACGGCCAACGATGACTCCATGGCCGCGTTTGCCGAACAACAACAGCACCCTGCCGGCCACGAGGACACTACCCCGGCCGGTCGGGGCCGCCCGCTGCAAGGCGTCCTCGAAACCGCAAAGGGCTGAACCCGGCACGGCACCTGCCTGCCACTGAAGACAAAACCTCAGAAAAACCCGCCTTGGCGCAGACTCCTGCGCGCGCCGGGACACCCACCCGGCTTTATCCCTTTCAACCTTTTTGCTGCCCGTGCCCAACGCTGCCGGTGACGGCAAAACCAACCCCGAAGAAGTGGAAAAGGAACAAAAATGATCCGCAGAAGAATTTCCCTGGCCGCCGCCGTCGTTACCGCCACGGCACTCACCCTGACGGCCTGCGGCGGGGGTGAAACACAGTCCGCTGACATCTCCACTGTGAACGTGATGGCTCCCTTCCTCGAAGCCCAGCCGCCGTCGGCAGACGGCGCCGTGCAGAAGAAGCTCGAGGAGCTGACAGGCAAGGACCTCAACATCACCTGGGCGCCCAACGCCTCCTATGAGGACAAAACCAATATCACCCTGGCCTCCTCTGAGATCCCGCACGTGATGGTCATCCAAGGCAAGACGCCCGGTTTCGTCAAGAACGCCGAAGCCGGCGCCTTCTGGGACCTGACGGACAAGTTGGCTGAGTACCCGAACTTGTTGACCACGTACCCGGACATCCAGCAGAACGCGAGCATCAACGGCAAGGTTTTCGGGGTCTACCGCGGCCGTGCCCCGATGCGTACTGCTGTGATGTTCCGCCAGGACTGGCTGGACAAGCTGGGCCTTCAAGCGCCCAAGACCACCGAGGACCTGTACAAGGTTGCCAAGGCCTTCACGGAGCAGGATCCGGACGGCAACGGCCAGGATGACACCTGGGGCATCACCATCCCCAAGTGGGGCGCGCTGGGAACCTACAGCCCTTACGATTTCATCGAGACCTGGTATGGCGCCGGAAACCGCTGGACGGAAAAGGACGGGAAACTGATCCCGAGCTTCGAAACCGAGGAATTCCTCGAGGCCGACCGGTTCATCAAGAAGATGGTGGACGAAAAACTCATCAATCCGGACTTCGCCACCTTTGACCCCACCAAGTGGAACGAACCCTTCCTCAACGGCAAGGGCGGCATCATCGTCGACGTCGACTCCCGGGTCAGCGTCCTCATCAACCTGTTCAAGCAGGCAGACCCGAACAACTTCCAGAACAAGGTGGGCTTCGTGGGCAATCTCGAAGGCCCGGACGGCGAACTCCGCGCGCATCCCACCGAGGGCTACTCCGGCTTCCTTGCCATTCCCAAGTCCAGCGTCCGCACTGAAGCTGAACTGAAGACCGTTCTCGAATTCCTGAACACCATGAACGGCAAGGACGTGGCCGTCCTGATGAACAACGGCATCGAAGGCGTGAACTTCACCGTGGAGGACGGCAAGGCCGCCACCATCAAGCCCGAGACTGAGGACGGCAAGGCAGTCACCACGGATATCAAGAGCTACGCGCAGCTCGGCATGAACGTGGCCGGCAACGGGTTCTACCCTGTGAAGCAGCCCAGCGACTACGAACAGCAGGTTTTCGACAAGCGCACGGAAGTGATGGCGGAAAACCTCAAGAGTGCCGTCTACAACCCGGCGGCGCCGTACGTTTCCGCCACCTACGTGGCCAAGGGTGCACAGCTGGACAACATCGTGGCTGACGCGCGGATCAAGTACCTGGCCGGCCAGATTGATGAGCAGGGCCTGAAGGACGCCATCAAGCTCTGGAGCACCAGCGGCGGCGACAAGGTCAAGGAAGAGATCAACAAGCTCTGGCAGGACAACAAGTAAATGGCAGCCCCTGTCATTGACGCCCAGGCTGGGGAGCGCGCGCAGACCGTGCCCGCTCCCCGGAAGCGGGGCAGGTTCTCCGTCCACTTCGCGCACTACAAATGGCTGTACCTGCTGCTGCTGCCAGGCGTGGTGTACTTCGCCGTCTTCCGTTACGGCCCCATGTACGGGGTCAGCATCGCCTTCAAGGACTACGTTCCGTTCCTGGGCGTGAACGACAGCCCCTGGGTGGGGTTCCAGCATTTCCAGGACTTCTTTTCCAACCCGGACTTCCCGAGGCTGCTGGGCAACACCCTGATCCTGGCGTTCCTGAACCTGGGCATCGCGTTTCCGCTGACCATCGTCCTGGCGCTGCTGCTCAACGAGGTCCGGCTTTCGGTCCTCAAGCGCACCGTCCAGACCCTCGTCTACATCCCGCACTTTTTGTCGTGGACCATCGTGGCGTCCCTGAGCTTCCTGCTCTTTGCCCTGGACTTCGGCCCGCTGTTCCTGTTCCTGAACTCGGTGATGGGCACCAACATCGACTTCCTGTCCGATCCCAACTGGTTCCGTCCGCTGATTGTGCTGCAGGAAATCTGGAAGAACACCGGCTGGGGCACCATCATCTTCCTCGCCGCGCTCGCCACGGTGGACCAGGACCAGTACGAGGCGGCGATCATTGACGGCGCCGGCCGGTTCCGCCGGGTCTGGCACATCACCCTCCCGGGGATCCGTTCCACCATTATCGTGATGCTGATCCTGGCCATCGGGCAGATGCTGAACACCGGGTTTGAACAGATCTACCTGATGACCAATGCCCTGAACAGGTCAGTGGCTGACGTTTTCGATACTTACGTGTACTTCGTGGGCATCACGCAGGGCGCCTACAGCTACTCCACCGCCGTCGGGCTCTTCAAATCCCTGGTGGGCATCGTGCTGATCTTCGGCACCAACGCCCTGGCCAAACGCTTCAACCAGAGCGGACTGTTCTAGCCATGAAAATCCACAACACCACCGGCGGGCGGGTCTTCGACGCCGTCAACTACGTTTTCCTGTCCCTGATCGGCATCGTCACCCTGCTCCCGTTCATCTACGTGATCGCCGGGTCCTTCGCCAACGAAGCGGAAATCACCCGGCGCGCGTTCTTCGTCTGGCCCGAACAGTTCACCCTGGGCTCCTACGAGTACATCTTCTCCACGCCTGCGTTCATCCGGGCGCTCGTCACCACCATCCTGGTCACCGCCGTGGGCACCCTGATCCAGCTCGCCTTCACGGTGACCATGGCCTACCCGCTGGCCAAGAAAACCCTGCGCGGCCGGCAGGTGATCCTGTCCCTGGTGGTTTTTGCCATGGTGTTTTCCGGCGGCATGATCCCCACCTTCCTGCTGGTCAAGGATTTGGGCCTGCTGAACTCCTACTGGGCGTTGATCCTGCCGGCGGCGATCAACCCGTTCAGCCTGATCATCATCAAGAACTTCTTCCAGGAACTCCCCGCGGAGCTGGAGGAATCGGCCAAGATGGACGGCGCCACGGAGATCGGGATCCTGTGGCGGATCCTGCTGCCGCTGTCCAAGCCCGTCCTGGCCACGTTTGCCCTGTTCTACGCCGTGGGCATCTGGAACGACTTCATGTCACCGCTGCTCTACCTCAGCGACAACTCCAAGTGGACCCTGCAGATGTACCTGCGCCAGGTCACGGCAGCGTCCGACCTCCTGGGCACAGGCAATGTGGACCCCGCCTATATCCCGCCGGAACAGGGCATCAAGTTTGCCGTCATTGTGGTGGCCACCCTGCCCATCCTGATCTTCTACCCGTTCCTGCAGAAGCACTTCGCCAAGGGCATGCTCATCGGCTCGGTCAAGGGCTGATCCATGAAAATCCTGCTCGCCGGAGATTCCACGGTCGCCAACTGCCCCACGCACGAGTACCCCATGAGCGGTTGGGGTGCCCAGCTGCCCCCGCACGTCTTCACCTGGGCCGCCGTGCACAACTTCGCCAAGGGCGGGGCCAGTACGGAGTCCTTCCGGGAGGAGGGGCTGTGGGACGGGCTGCTCGCGGAGACGGGCGACGGCTTCCTGGTGCTGATCCAGTTCGGCCACAACGACCAGAAAAAGCCCCACCTCGCGGCACGGACAGGCTACGCCGCCAACCTTCGCACCATGGTGGCGGAGGTCCGGGCCCTGGGCGGGCTGCCCGTGCTGTGCACCTCGGTGGAGCGGCGGCACTTCCTGGACAGGCCGTCGTCGGACGCTGTTTTGGAGGAGAGCCTGGAGGATTATCCGGAGGTGGCCCGGGAGATCGGCCTGGAGCTGGGGGTGCCGGTGATCGACCTGAACGGATGGACCCGCGCGCTGTACCTGCGGCTGGGACGGGACGGTTCGAAGGCCCTCTTCTGCCATTTTGCACTGCATGAACATGCACACTGGCCGGACGGGCTGACGGACAACACGCACTTCTCGCAGCAGGGCGCCGCCCTGGTGGCTGGCGAGGTTGCCCGGCAACTCGTGCGTTTGGGCTTCGGACCACAGCAACGCGGGGTCCCGTCCGGCCCGATAAAGGGCGAAAATTGGGCTGAAAATGACCCCGCGTTGCGGTCAAGTACGACGGCGGGACGCGGCTAGGTGGGGACCGCGGGCGTGGGAACGAAGGTGCTTTACCGCAACGCACTCACCGGTCCGGAGGATGTGGCGGACTGGGTGGCCGAAGGGCCCCTGAGGCTGGGCAGCCGCGGAGAGGCCCTTGAGCTGTCCGGGTCGCTGGACGACGAGGAGTTCGGGGACCACGCGCACTGGACGTTCTGGTGCCCGGTGGAGTTTCCGGACAGGGTGCGAATCACCTGGGAGTTCCTGCCGCTTGAGGAACCCGGTCTGGCCATGCTGTTCTTCGCAGCCAACGGGCACGGCGGACAGGACCTGTTTTCCCCGGCGCTCGCACCCCGGACCGGCTACTACCCGCAGTACCACTCGGGCGACATCGACGCCCTCCACGTCTCCTACTTCCGGCATAAATACCGGTCTGAGCGGGCCTTCCGGACCTGCAACCTGCGCAAGAGCGCCGGCTTTGAGCTCGTGGCCCAGGGCGCGGATCCGCTGCCGCCGGCTGAGGACGCAGTCGACTCTTACCGGTTGGAGGTGGTGAAGGACGGCCGGAGGGTGGCGTTCTCCATCAATTCTCTCCCGCTTTTCGACTGGCGGGATCCGTCGGACAGGGTGCTGGGCGGAGGCTACCTGGGGTTCCGGCAGATGGCTCCGCTCCGCGCGGCCTACCGCAACCTCGTGGTGGAAAGGCTCTAGCTTCCGGTTCCGCTAATTTTGCCAGCGCAGCCAGTCGACAGCTTCCTGGCCGATGCCTGCCGGTATGGTGTGCGGTCCACGGAACTCCCGGTAGGTGACGTCGCAGCCGTTTGCCTGGAGCGCGGGCACCAGCCGGCGGCTGGTGCGGTCAATCGGCAGGACGGTGTCGCCGTCTCCATGGGAAACGAAGAACCGGGGCCGGCCGCTGTGCGGGACGGGCGGGACAAATCCCGGGGAGAAGGCAATGACCCTCGAAAAGAGGTCCCCATTGGCCAAGCCAAGGGCCAGCGCGTAGGAAGCCCCGTCCGAAAAGCCAGCCACGGCGATACGGCCCGGGTCTACCAAAACCAGTGTGAAGATGCGTTCCAGGGCGCGGTTGATCATGTGTACGTCGGGGCCGAAGGCGCCTCCGACACCGTCCCAGATTGAGCCCCGGGAAGACGGTGCCGCCAGGACGATTTTGTGCGTTTCGGCAAAGGCGGACAGCAGTGACAAACCGCCGGCCGCTTCGCCCCCGGTGCCGTGAAGCAGGAGGATAAGTGGTACCGGTTGTCGCGGCTGCAGCCCGGATGGGACGTAGAGCAGCGTGTCCCGGACAGGCTCCAGGCCCAGGCCCTGCTGCCGGGGAACAAGTTCCTGCCCCGGCTCGCATCCGGGCCTGGCACTGACGGCAGCAAAATTCAGTGACATGTCCTTCCGACGAACCATGTCTCCTCCAGAACATCCTGAGAGCGCTGCAGCCATTGCAAGGGCTCCGGCACCCATCATGAAGCTGCGCCGCGTGGCAGCCCCCAAGTCACGACAACCTGGCACCGCAGTCTGTGAAAAGGAAGCGATGATGCGGCCTTTAGGCAATGGCCTCGAAGGATAATTCCTCCACTGCCACCTGGAGGGCTTCCATATCGAACCACGCTGCGGGCACCACGTCGTGGATAAACGCATCAAAATCAAAGGGGTGGCAATGCCCGCCATGGTTCCAGTAGAGAACCCAGAGATCGATCAGCCCAAGATCCTTCCGCTGCAGCAGGGCTCTGGCGGTGTGCCGCAGGTCTTCCATAACCAATCCTTGCTTCTGCTCCCCCCGGCCCACAAGAGCAGTAACAGGGTTTGCCGCAAGAGATTGGATCGGAGGCTACTGCACCTGTGACACGGGGGCAGCGGATGCCGTCACGCCGGTGATAACCTGCTTCAGCTGCAGGGCGCTGCTCTCGGTGCTGCCCCCGGCATCAATTCGGGTGAAGCCGGGATACCAGGCCAACCCCGTGTACCCCTTGCGGAACTTCTCCAGGTCCTCAAGGTTCTCCTGGTCCTCGCCCCGCAAGGTGACCCGCTCGTGCGCCTGTTCCGCGGTGACATCGAAATAGACCACGGCCTGGGCCGGCGGCAGCAACCGCAACAGGGCTGACAGCGCCCGGCGTCGGTGGATCCCGCGGCCTTGCCGCAAGGCGAGCTGGCAGTACAGGTGCCTGTCCATGATGACCACGCCGTCGAACCGCGCCGCCCGCAGATGGTTGAGCAGGACGTTGAAGACCCGGACTGCGGTTTCAAGGACATCCGCAACATGGACCGGCAAGGACACCTCGAAGCGCTCCGCCAAGGCCGAGATGGTTTTCCGCCCCGAGTAGTTGCCCAGGACCAGCACCGGTGTGCCCGGAAGCAGCTCTTCCACTTCCCTGGCTGCCGTGGACTTGCCGGCACCATCGATCCCCAGCAGGACAACGAGTGCCGGTAGCGGCCTTCTGCGAGGTGTCATGTTTCCTTCATATCGTCCGGCCCTGTGATTACGGTTCAGGAAGTCTGAGGAGAGGCTGTGAGTGCGCCGGGAACCCGCTGCTGGTCTAAGTTGGATCCGGGAAGTCAAAGTAGGAGCAGAATGGGGGAGTCTGCACAGGGAGGGAGCAGGACATGGAGCCGGTAATGGTTGACGGTGGCAAGGGCACCGTGGAGTTGCGCTCCGACGGCCTGATCCACCTTATCTGGGAACCCAGTGTCCGGATCGAACAACAGGATGCCAAGGCAGCCATGGCGGCCGTCAACGAAATAGCGGGGGATAAGAGCCACCCCATGCTGGTGGACATGGCCACCACCGAATCAGTCACCCGGGCGGCACGTTCGGTGTTTTCCATCCCGTGCGCCGCGAACAGGATCGCCCTCCTGGGCGCCAGCCCGGTGGACAGGATCCTGGCGAACTTCTTCCTGGACGTCCACATCCCGCCCTGCCCCACCCGCTTCTTCACGTCCAGGACCGAGTCCGTGAAGTGGCTGCAGCAGGAGAACGAGTAACCGGCCCGGAGCGTGTCAGTCCGCGGACGGCGCCCCGGTACTCTGGCGGACGACCAGTTCCGGAGTGAAGATCACTGCCCGGTGCCGGGGATGCTGGGCCCCGACCTCTTCGGTCAGGAGCTCGATGGCGGTCCGGCCCAGCGCCTCCGTGGGCTGCCGAATGGACGAGAGGGGCACCACGGCGGAGACTGCGAAGTCGATGTCGTCATAGCCGATCAGGGCAATGTCCTCCGGAATCCGGAAATCGTGCGTCATGGTGAGCGACTGCATGACACCGAGGGCCAGGAGATCGTTGGCGCAGAAGATCCCGTCCGGCAGGTCGCCGCGGTCCCGCTCCACCAGCATGTTTCCGACGCTGCGTCCGGCCAGGACTGTCTGCCCCTCGGAAACCAGCACCTCCAGCGTGGCGTCCGGTTCTTCCTTCACTGCACGCCGGGCTCCCTGCAGACGGTCGGCCACCTGCCGGATGGAGGTGGAGCCGCCCACGAAGGCGAGCCGGCGGCGGCCGGTGTCCAGCAGATGCCGGGCTGCAAGGTAGCCGCCGGCGTCGTCGTCAACTGCTACTGAGCTGAACTTTTCCTCGTCGGCCAGCCGGTCCACCAGGACTGTGGGCACGCCGCGCTCGCGGAGGAGGTCCAGGCGCTCGGTCACGTCGCCCACGGGCGAGATGAGCAGGCCCTGGACGCGCTGCTCCTGGAACAGGTCGATGTAATTGGCCTCGCGGCCGGCGTCGTGGCCGCTGTCGCCAAGCAGGACGGCGCTGCCCTGGAGGGCGGCCGCATCCTCGGCGGCCCGCACCACAGAGGTGAAGAAGGGGTTGCCAACGTCCAGGACGATCAGTCCGATGGTGCGGCTGTGGCCGGCGCGCAGCTGGCGGGCAGCATCATTGCGGACGAAGCCCAGTTCGTCAATCGCGCGCAGCACCCGCTCCTTGGTCCGTTGCGAGACCCTGTCCGGGTAGTTCAGCACATTGGAAACAGTGCCTACGGCCACGCTGGCATGGGTGGCTACGTCCTTGATGCTGGCTGTGCGGTTCATGATTCTCCGTGCTGATGGACCGGAGTGCCTGTGCATCCCGGATACTGCTGAAGAAGACCGTCCCGGAATGCTTGACACCTACTCAGGTTCAAGAGTACTTTGAATCGTAACAATGAAACGATTCAAAGATGCACGGGTTCAGGAGAGTTCCAAATGAGGGTCTGCTTCCGTTCGTCGGTCCAACCGGCGCTGATGGACGAATACCGCCGTCGGCACGCCGCCGTGTGGCCCGAAATGCTTCAAGCCCTCAAGGACGCCGGCTGGAACAACTACTCCCTCTTCCTCGCGGAGGACGGTCTCCTGATCGGATACCTGGAGTGCGACGATTTCGAGGCCGCACGGGCACGCATGGCACTTGCTGACGTCAATGCCCGTTGGCAGGCGGAAATGGCAAAACTCTTCGAGAACACGGACCAGGCACCAGATGAGGGGTTCCAGGTCCTTGAGGAAGTTTTCAACCTCGACAGCCAGCTGGCGGCGGCAGAATCCGCCACGGGCTGACAGGCGATCTGCGGCTCCAGCAGCGGGGCGCGCGGCATCACAGCAAGACCAGCCAGACCACAGACACCAAGACACGGCACACCAAGACACAGCACACCAAGACACCGGAAAGAACCACCATCATGAATGACGTAGCAACGGCGCTGGGCAGGCTCGAGGAGCTTGCCATCGAGGTCCCTTCGTGGGCTTATGGAAATTCGGGTACGCGGTTCAAGGTGTTCGGCACTCCCGGCACCCCGCGTACCGTGCAGGAGAAGCTGGCGGACGCGGCGAAGGTCCATGAGCTGACCGGCCTGGCCCCCACCGTTGCGCTGCACATCCCGTGGGACAAGGTTGACGACTACGCTGCTTTGAAGGAGTACGCGGCGGGCCTGGGCGTTGGCCTCGGGACGATCAACTCCAACACGTTCCAGGATGATGAGTACAAGTTCGGCTCTTTGACCTCGTCCAACGAGGCGGTCCGCCGCCGCGCCATCGACCACCATCTGGACTGCATCGACATCATGCACGCCACCGGGTCGAAGGACCTGAAGATCTGGCTGGCGGACGGCACCAACTACCCGGGCCAGGATGACATGCGGGGCCGGCAGGACCGCCTGGCCGAGTCCCTGCAGGAGATCTACGCCGCCCTTGGTGGCGAGCAGCGCCTGGTGCTGGAGTACAAGTTCTTCGAGCCCGCTTTCTACCACACCGATGTTCCTGACTGGGGCACCTCCTACGCGCAGACGCTGGCGCTAGGTGAGAAGGCGTTCGTCTGCCTGGACACCGGCCACCACGCCCCGGGCACCAACATCGAATTCATCGTGATGCAGCTGCTGCGCCTGGGCAAGCTCGGTTCCTTTGACTTCAACTCGCGCTTTTATGCCGACGACGACCTCATTGTGGGCGCGGCTGATCCGTTCCAGCTGTTCCGCATCATGCATGAAGTGATCCGCGGCGGCGGCTTCGGCAAGGATTCCGCTGTCGCGCTGATGCTGGACCAGTGCCACAACCTGGAGGAGAAGATCCCCGGCCAGATCCGCTCGGTGCTGAATGTCCAGGAAATGACCGCCCGGGCGCTGCTGGTGGACACCGCAGCCCTGGCCGAAGCCCAGCGCACCGGTGATGTCCTGGCAGCGAACGGTGTCTTCAACGATGCTTTCTACACGGACGTCCGCCCGGTCCTGGCCGAGTGGCGTGAAACCCGCGGCCTGCCCGCGGACCCGCTGGCCGCCTACAAGGCCAGCGGCTACCAGAAGAAGATCAACGAGGACCGCGCAGGCGGCCAGCAAGCCGGATGGGGCGCATAAGCATGACCATGCAGAACACAGATATGCAAAACACAGGCAACAAGACTGTTGAAGAACTGATTTCCCGTTCCAACCGCCTGGGCGCGGACAAACGGAACACCAACTTTGCCGGCGGCAACACCTCAGCGAAGGGCACCGGGAAGGATCCCGTCACGGGCGAGGACGTCCAGCTGCTGTGGGTCAAGGGCTCCGGCGGAGACCTGGGCACGTTGAAGGCGGAAAACCTGGCGGTGCTGCGCCTGGACCGGCTGAACGCGCTGAAGAACGTCTACCCCGGCGTTGAGCGTGAAGACGAGATGGTGGCCGCGTTCGATTACTGCCTGCACGGCAAGGGCGGCGCAGCTCCCTCGATCGACACCGCCATGCACGGCCTGGTGGATGCCGCGCACGTGGACCACCTGCACCCGGACTCCGGCATTGCCATCGCCACGGCGGCCGACGGCGAGGCGCTGACCACCAAGATCTTCGGCAGCAAGGTGGTGTGGGTGCCTTGGCGCCGCCCCGGCTTCCAGCTGGGCCTGGACATCGCCGCGATCAAGGAAGCCAACCCGCAGGCCATCGGCACCATCCTGGGCGGGCACGGCATCACCGCCTGGGGCGCCAGCAGCGAAGAAGCAGAGCAGAACTCGCTGTGGATCATCGAGCAGGCCGAGAAGTACATCAGGGACAACGGCAAGGCCGAACCCTTCGGGCCCAAGCTGCCCGGGTACGCTGCCCTGCCGGAAGCCGAACGACGTGCGAAAGCCGCAGCCCTGGCACCCGTCATCCGCGGCCTGGCCTCCACGGACAAGCCGCAACTGGGGCACTTCAGCGATGACGCCGTCGTCCTGGACTTCCTCGAAGCTGCGGAGCACCCGCGGCTGGGTGCCCTGGGCACTTCCTGTCCGGACCACTTCCTGCGCACCAAGGTCAAGCCGCTGATCCTGGACCTGCCGGCCGATGCTTCGATCGAGGACTCCATCGCCCGGCTGCACGAGCTGCACGCGGACTACCGTGAGGACTACCAGGCCTACTACGACCGCCACGCCGACGCTGAGAGCCCGGCGCTGCGCGGCGCGGATCCGGCCATTGTGCTGGTGCCCGGAGTAGGCATGTTCTCCTTCGGCGCCAACAAGCAGACCGCCCGCGTTGCCGGTGAGTTCTACATCAACGCCATCAACGTGATGCGCGGCGCCGAGGCCATCTCCACCTACGCCCCGATCGAGGAATCCGAGAAGTTCCGGATCGAGTACTGGGCGCTGGAGGAAGCCAAGCTGGCCCGGATGCCCAAGCCCAAGTCGCACGCCACCCGCATCGCGCTGGTCACCGGTGCGGCATCGGGCATCGGCAAGGCCATCGCCACCCGCCTCGCCGCGGAAGGCGCCTGCGTGGTGATTGCGGACCTGAACCTGGAAAACGCGGAAAAGGTTGCCGAGGAGCTGGGCGGTCCGGACGTTGCCATCGGGATCCAGGCCGACGTCACGGACGAAGCCCAGGTTGCGGCCGCGATTGACGCCGCTGTCCTGGCATTCGGCGGCGTGGACCTGGTGGTCAACAACGCCGGCCTGTCCATCTCCAAGCCGCTGCTGGAAACCACCGAGAAAGACTGGGACCTCCAGCACAACGTCATGGCCAAGGGCTCCTTCCTGGTGGCCAAGGCCGCGGCGAAGGTGATGATCGCCCAGGGCCTGGGCGGGGACATCATCTACATCTCCTCCAAGAACTCCGTGTTCGCCGGCCCGAACAACATCGCCTACTCCGCCACCAAGGCAGACCAGGCCCACCAGGTGCGCCTGCTCGCGGCGGAACTGGGCGAGTACGGCATCCGCGTCAACGGCATCAATCCCGACGGCGTGGTCCGCGGCTCCGGCATCTTCGCCGGCGGCTGGGGCGCCAAGCGTGCCGCGGTGTACGGCGTGGACGAGGAGAAACTGGGCGAGTACTACGCCCAGCGGACCCTGCTCAAGCGCGAAGTCCTGCCCGAGCACGTGGCCAACGCCGCCGCCGTGCTCACCAGCAACGAACTGTCCCACACCACCGGCCTGCACATCCCCGTGGACGCCGGAGTGGCCGCAGCCTTCCTGCGATGAGCGGTTCCGCAACTCGTGCACAAGGCAATGTCGACGGCGGTAGGGTGTTCGCCGCCGTCGACATTGGCGCCTCCTCGGGCCGGGTCATCCTGGGCCGCGTCCACGCCGGTGAGGGCCGCAGCGGGGCCAGCGGCGGACGCAGCATGGAGCTGGAAGTGGTCCACCGCTTTCCCAACGGCGTGGTGGAGCTCGACGGCGGCCTCCGCTGGGACTTCAACGCCCTCTTCGCCGAGGTGCTCAAGGGGCTTTCAGCAGCGGCCACCGTCGCCGCTGTGCAGGGTGAGCGGGTGGCCAGCATCGGCATCGACACCTGGGCGGTGGACTACGGCCTGGTCAATGGCGCCGGGAAGCTGACGGCGCAGCCGTTCAGCTACCGGGACCACCGCAGCCGGACCGCCGTCGAGCCTGTGCACCGGAAGCTGGACCCCGCCCGCCTCTACGCGACCACCGGACTGCAGTTCCTGCAGTTCAACACCATCTACCAGCTGGCCACCGAGCCGGACCTGGACGGCCTGCAAGCGCTGCTGATCCCGGACCTGATCGCGTTCCTCCTCACCGGGCAGCGCCGGACGGAGGCGACCAACGCGTCCACCACCGGACTGTTCGACGCCGTGGCGGGGGAGTGGGCCACTGAGTTCTTCACGGCCCTGGGCCTGCGGAAGGACCTGTTCCCGCCCCTGATCCAGCCGGGTGAAACCGTCGGCACGCTCCTGCCGGAGATCGCCGCGGCCGTGGGGCTGCCGCAGGACACGAAGGTGGTGGCCGTCGGCTCGCACGATACCGCCTCCGCCGTCGCAGCAGTCCCGGCGCAGGAGGAGAACTTCGCCTATATATCGTCGGGTACCTGGTCCCTCGTGGGCTTGGAACTGAAGCATCCGGTGCTCACCGAGGCCAGCCGTGAGGCGAACTTCACCAACGAACGCGGCGTGGACGGCACCATCCGCTACCTGCGAAACATGGGCGGCCTGTGGCTCCTCAGCGAATGCCAGCGGACCTGGGCCCAGGAAGGGTACCGGCCGGAGCTTACCGCCCTGCTGGGCGCGGCGGCCGCGCTGCCGCCGGGCGGGCCGCACATCAACGCGGACGACCCCTACTTCATCGCACCCGATAACATGCCCGAACGCGTCAGGGCCGCCGTCCGGCGCACCGGCGAGGTACTGCCCAACGATCCGGCGGCAATCACCCGCTGCATCATGGACAGCCTCGCGGCCGGCTACGCGCGCACCATCAGGGACGCGGAGCGGCTCGCCGGACGGTCCGTGGATGTGGTGCATGTGGTGGGCGGCGGTTCCCAGAACTGCCTGCTCTGCCAACTCACCGCAGACGCCACGGGAAGGACAGTTGTGGCGGGGCCGGTGGAAGCCACAGCACTGGGCAACGTCCTGGTGCAGGCGCGGGCGGCCGGAGCCGTTCACGGCGGCCTCGAAGAACTCCGTGCGCTGGTAGTAGCCAGCAGCCCCTTGCAGGTCTTTGCGCCGGAGCTCTCGCGGCTGTAGCCCTGCGGCGTCACTGTGGCGCCGGCCCCATTGAAACAGGACAGGAACGGACGGCTCATGCCACTCTTCGACCTCCCGCTTGCCCAGCTCCGCGGTTACACCTCCGAGGTCACGCCGCCGGCGGACTTCCGCGAATTCTGGGACACCACCATCGGGGAGGCGCAGGCATTTCCGCTGAACGCCTCCTTTGTGCCGGTGGAGAACTACCTCTCGGTGATCGATACCTTCGACGTCACGTTTTCCGGATTCGACGGCGCTCCGGTCAAGGGCTGGCTGCACCTTCCCGCCAACCGGGAGGCTGGGAGCCAGCTTCCCGTCGTCGTACATTACGTGGGTTATTCCGGCGGCCGGGGGCTGGTGAACCAGGACACACGATGGGCGCAGGCCGGCTACGCGCACTTCATCATGGACACCCGCGGCCAAGGCTATGGTGGGACGCTGGGGGAGACGCCAGACCCGCATCCCTCCGCCGGGGACGTTGCCCATGCCGGTCTGATGACCCGCGGCGTCGGCAGCCGCGAAGACTACTACTTTCGGCGGGTCTACACGGACGCATTCCGTGCGGTCGAAGCTGCGCAGTCCCACCCGGACGTGGATGCATCCCGGGTGGTGCTTGCCGGTGTCAGCCAAGGCGGCGGCATTGTGGTGGCGGTTGCCGGCCTCGTAGCGGGAAGGCTCGACGGTGTGGTGGCCGCAATGCCTGATGTCCCGTTCCTCCAGGACTTTCCGCGCGCTATCGACATCACCCCTCGCGGCCCCTACCCGGAAATCGCGGCCTTCCTGGCGCGGCACCGGGACCGGTACGAACCCATCCTTGACGTCCTGCGCTATTTCGACGGCGTCAACCTGGCCCGCTGGGCAACCGTGCCTGCGCTGTACTCGGCCGCCCAGATGGATGACATCTGCCCGCCCTCCACGGTCTTCGCCAGCTTCAATGCCTACGGCTCCGGCAGCGCTGGATCATCGGGAACCGGTGCGCTGAAGGAGATCGAGGTCTACCGGTTCAACAACCACGAAGGCGGCCAGGAGCACCACTGGATCAGGCAGCTGCTGTTTCTTCGCAAGATTTTGGGGTAAGTTGCTTTCTGCGGGCGCGAGAAAACGGTTTCCAGCGCCCGGAACCAAGGAACCAATGAAGAAACTCAGCAGGCTCAGCGTTTTCGGCTACGGCGCCGGCGACGCCGCCAACAGCATGATCATCAGTACAGGGAACATGTTCCTGCTTGTCTACTACACGGACGTTGCGGGAATCGGGCCGGCAGCGGCCGGTACTTTGTTGCTGGTGGCGCGGATCTTCAATGCCTTCACGGACATCGCCGCAGGCCGCATCGTGGACCGCGTACACAGCAGGCGCTGGGGAAAGTTCCGGCCGTTCCTGATGTTCGGCTTCGTTCCGCTGCTGCTGAGTGTGGCGGTATTCCATGTTCCGGACGTCGACCCGTCACTGAAGCTGCTCTACGCCTACTGCACCTACGGCCTGGTCTGCCTCTCGTACAGCATGGTCAACGTTCCCTACGGCTGCCTGGTGGGAGCAATGACCCAGGACGCCAGGGACCGCGCCCGGCTCGGCGGGGCCAGGACCATCGGCGGCCTGTCAGTGGGGGCCACCCTGGGCTTCTTTATCGCGCCGCTCCTCGGTGCCGGCCAGGACATGCAGCAGATCTTCACCTGGCTGACCCTGGCCTTCGCGGTACTGGGGTCGGGGCTGTACCTGCTGACCGCCGTCGTATGCGTGGAGCGGGTCCCCAGCCGGATCCCGAAGATCACCCTGCGCCAGAGCATCGCGGCACTGAAGGCCAATTCACCGCTGGTGGTCCTGTGCGTCAGTTCCGTCCTGTTCGTGACCGGAACGTCCGCCACCGGGGCGGCGCAGTTCTACTACCTCCGCGACGTCCTGGCCCGGGTGGACCTGTTCCCCGTGATGGCCGCTGCCCAGGTGGTGATCACCTTGATGCTGGCGTTCCTGATCCCGCGTCCCGTGGCGCGGTGGGGAAAGAGGGCCGTCTACAGTGCTGGTGGGGGACTGGGGGTGGTGGGCGGCGCCCTGGTGTTCCTGGCGCCTGCAGGCGTCCCGTTGCTGGGCCTGGCCGGGCTCGTCCTGGGGCTCCTGGCCTCAGCCTCGGTCAGCATCCTCACCTGGGCGCTGGTCGCGGACACCGTGGAGTACGGCGAATGGAAGACCGGCGTGCGCGTGCAGGGGATCAACTACGCATTGCTGGCGGCCACCCGGAAGCTGGGCATGGGTTTTGGCGGCGGCCTGGTTGCCTTCTCCCTGGCCTGGGGTGGCTATGTCTCGGGCACGGCCGAGCAGTCCGATGCAGCCACCCTCGCCATCCGGGCCGCGGCGGGGCTGCTGCCCGGAGCCTTGGTGCTGGCCGCCGTCGGGATCATGTACTGGTACCGCCTGACGGACCAGAAGCACGCGGAACTGGTGGCCAGCCTCTCCCGTGATCCGGCGTAACACTTTGCGCCGGCCGTGGCTTGGCGGTTATGGTCATGGCATGACTAACCGTTGGTATGCGTATTTTTCGTTGGCTCTGGAGGGGCCCGCGTCTAACTGACACGCATCCAACTTTCCTTCAGAGCCAACAGGGCAGAGATTATTCTCTGCCCTTCGCCGTTTCTCCGGCGGGTTCTGACTGGGCCCGCTTCCCACCTGGAACAGGACCCACAATGAGCACCGCAACAGCCCCCGCAAACACCGCCACCGGCCACCTCCGGACGGAATCCACGGCAAAGTCCACGTCGAACCTGCGCGTCAGCGAATTCACCGCGCTGCCCACTCCGCAGGAACTCATCGCGGAACTGCCCCTGGCAGCCGAGGCGGCAGGCGTCGTCGAACGCGGACGCGACGAAGTCCGCGCCATCATGGACGGCGTGGACGACCGCCTGCTGGTGGTTGTGGGGCCCTGCTCCATCCACGATCCAAAGGCCGGGCTGGAGTACGCCCGCCGGCTGGTCAGCCAGGCCGAGAAGCACAAGGAAGACCTGCTGATCGTGATGCGGACCTACTTCGAAAAGCCCCGCACCACCGTGGGCTGGAAGGGCCTGATCAACGATCCCCGGCTCGACGGCAGCCACGACATGGTCACCGGCCTGCGCACCGCGCGGCACTTCCTGCAGCAGGTCACCGCGCTGGGGCTGCCCGCGGCCACTGAATTCCTTGAGCCCATCAGCCCGCAGTACATGGCGGACCTGATTTCCTGGGGCGCCATCGGGGCCCGCACTACCGAAAGCCAGATCCACCGGCAGCTCGCCTCAGGCCTGTCCATGCCCATCGGCTTCAAGAACGGGACCGACGGCGACCTCCAGGTGGCCATTGACGCGTGCGGTGCTGCCGCGGCAGCCCAGGCTTTCCTTGGCATTGACGGCGACGGCCGGGCTGCGCTGGTGGCCACAGCCGGAAACCCGGACACCCACGTCATCCTCCGTGGCGGCCGCAAGGGACCGAACTACTCTGCGGCGGACGTCGAAGCTGCCTCCGCCAAGCTCGCCGGCAAGCAGTTGAACCCGCGCCTCATTGTTGACGCCAGCCACGCCAACAGCGGCAAGAGTCACCACCGCCAGGCCGAAGTGGCATTGGAAATCGGCGCCCAGCTCGAGGACGGTGGCGCCACGGCGCAGGCGATCGCAGGGATTATGCTCGAAAGCTTCCTGGTGGGCGGAGCCCAGAACCTCGATGTTGCCGAGCACGCAGCCGGCCGCGCCGAACTGGTCTACGGCCAGAGCGTTACCGATGCGTGCATGGAATGGGATGTGTCCGTTTCCGTGCTGGACCAGCTTGCTGCCTCCGCACGCAAGCGCCGGGCACTGAATTAGGGGAGGGAAATAGGGGAGCGCACTACTTTCACATCTGCCACAGCAACATCTAGAGTATCTAGATAGGTGGTTGGTGGATGGCTCAGCATCGGAACACCGCATTGGCACGTACCTGGGGTCACTGTTGTCCATCCGTCAGCAAAGGAAATAGGGAAATGTCGGCAGAACAGAACTTCTCCAACGCGAAGTTCCTGACCGTGGCTGAAGTAGCCCAGGTCATGCGTGTCTCCAAAATGACGGTCTACCGGCTGGTCCACGCCGGCGAGATGCCCGCGGTGCGGTTCGGCCGCTCCTACCGGGTTCCGGAAAACGCGGTGGAACAGTACCTCAAGGGCGCTGTGGTGGACGGCCATACCGAAACTGCCTGACGCGGTTACGTCGCAAACTGCGTATTTCCGCCGGTCCGGGCCCCTCCGGTCAGAAGCCGCCCCGGATAGGCGTTACCCTGTTAAGGAACGTTTTACGTCATTGTAAGAATCTGTCAGTTGTTCAGTTCGTAGCTCTGTCCACGAACCTTTTCCATCAGACAGGTACTGCATCTAGTTTGTAAGGAACTTTCGTGGGTTCAGTTATTAAGAAGCGTCGCAAGCGTATGGCCAAGAAGAAGCACCGCAAGCTGCTTCGCAAGACCCGTCACCAGCGCCGCAACAAGAAGTAGAGATACTTCAAACAGCGTGGAAATGCCCGCCGCCTTCCGAGGTGGCGGGCATTTCTGTTTCCAGCTGCCTAGATGCGCGGGCCGCGGATTCGGGCGAAGCCTTTCCACAGGCCGTAGACGGCACCGCAGGCGGTGGCTGCCTTGAGGCCGAGGGTTGCTGCGCGGCGGCCTGCGCGGAAGTCGTAGACGGGCCAGTTATGGTCGCGGGCGTGGCGCCGGAGGCGGGCGTCCGGATTGATGGCCACCGGGTGGCCAACGAGGGTAAGCAAAGGGATGTCGTTGTAGGAGTCGCTGTAGGCCCAGCAACGCCTGAGGTCCAGGTCCTCAGCGTCCGCGATTTCCTGGACCGCCACTGCCTTGGCCGAGCCGTGCAGGATATCTCCCACCAGCCGTCCGGTGTATGTGCCCTCCGAAACTTCCCCCACCGTACCCAGCGCTCCGGTGAGTCCCAACCGGGTGGAGATTACGGTGGCCACCTCGATGGGGGTGGCGGTCACCAGCCACACGCGCCTGCCCACCCGGAGGTGCTGCTCGGCCAGGGCCTTGGCTCCGGGCCAGATCCTGGACGCTATCATTTCGTCGTAGACCTCCTCGCCCAGGGCCTTGATGTCATCCACGGTGATGCCCGCGGCCAGGGTGAGGGCTGAGTCGCGGACCGCGTGGACGTCGTCCATGTTTTCGCCGCGGGCCACGAACTTGAACTGCTTCCAGGCGAAGCCGGCTGCCTGGGCAAGGGTGAAGGCCCCGCGCTGGTGCATCTTCCGGGCCACGTGGAAGAGGCTGGCGCCGCGCATGAGGGTGTTGTCCACATCGAAGAATGCCGCCTCGCCGGGCTGCGGCGCAGCAACCGGTTTGGTGACTACGGCGACGTACTTCTCCTCGGGCATGGAGTCGAGTCTAGTCAATCCACCGGCTGGACGGCGTCGGCGCCGCCGGGCACCGTGAACGGGACTACGGTTAACCCATGGCCACACCCCGCGTCGTCCTGATCACCAAAGCTGACTGCCACCTTTGCGACGAAGCGCGCGACGCCGTCGGGCGGGTCACTGCCTCATTGGGCCTTGAGTGGACCGAAGAGCCCGTGGACAACCAGCCGGAACTGCGGGAGCGTTACGCCGAGGAGATTCCCGTGGTGCTGGTGGACGGAGTGCAGCGCGACTTCTGGAAAATCGACGAGATCCGGCTGGAACGCGTGCTGCAGCGGGCCATGGCGCAGTAGGAGAGCAGTGCCGGTGATGGTGCGTCCATTGTTGCTCCCTGCTTTGTTTCCCCCTGCTTTGTTGGCTTCGGCGGGAGGGCTCTAGAGTGGAGTCACAACGCGATGCGAGGGAGGGGCTGGTGGCTTCGCTGGATTCAACCCCCCAGGCTGTCCCGGACCTTCCGGACAGCACGGGCACGCCGGCCAAACAGATTCCGCCCGCTGCGGTGGCCCGGCTGACGCTCTATTTACGCGCCCTGAACACCCTGCTGGCCGAGGGAGTGGAGCGCGTCTCCTCTGAATCCCTTGCCGAAGCCTCCGGCGTCAGCTCTGCCACGCTGCGCAAGGACCTGTCCCACGTGGGCTCCTACGGTACCCGCGGGGTGGGCTACGAAGTCCAGTACCTGAGCCGGCACATCGCAGCGGCCCTGGGCCTGACCCATGACTGGAAGGTAGCAATCGTCGGTGCCGGCAACCTGGGCAAGGCCCTGGCGCGGTACGGCGGGTTCGAATCCCGCGGTTTCGACGTCGTGGCTATTTTCGATGCCGACCAGATGGTGGTGGGCAACGAAGTGGGCTGGCTGCGGGTCAGCGACGTGGCAGACATGGAAACCGTCCTGCGCAGGACAGGGGCGAATATGGTGGTGCTGGCGCTTCCGGCCGCCGTGGCCCAGGGCGTCTGCGACCGGGTTGTAGCCGCCGGTGTGCACAGCATCCTGAGCTTCGCCCCCGTGATGCTCCAGGTACCGGAGGGGGTTAATCTCCGCAAAGTGGACATGGCCACAGAACTGCAGATCCTGGCCTACCACGCACAACGGGCGCAGGCCCCAGGACAGACTGCCTGATAGCTCCGGCAGTTCCGGGACCCACGCCCGCAGGTGTGGGAGGTGCTTGGTTACCGGCCGTAGGGGTTGCCCAGGCCGCCGCCGTACGGGTTGGCAAAGGGCTGCTGCTTACGGAAGTACGGAGCAGCCGCCGGCAGGTACAGCAGGACGATGGCGGCAATCCCCAGGAGGGTGCCGACGGTGCCCAGCGTAGGAACGCCGAACAGGCCGATGACGGACAGCGCGGCGAACACGGTGCCCAGGATGCGGGCCCAGTTCTTGCCTTTCCGGATGAAGAATGCCACCAGCAGGTAGAGCCCGGCGCCGATGATGGCGAACACCACCAGCGTGCCGGCGATGAACCCCTTGATGTCCTCGTACGAGACTCCGGCTCCGGTGCCCTCCACCTGCTGCTCAAAGGTCTGGCGGAACACCGGATCGTCCAACTGGGTGAGGCCGGTGAGCATCGAGATGACGAAAATCGCGGCCGAGGCGATCAGCAGCCAGAACGAAATGTTGACCAGCTGCGGCACGCCGTTGCTGCCCGTGGATTGCGGCTGCTCGGACGGGTACTGCGCATACGGAGACTGGGCGTACGGGGACTGGCCGTAGGGCTGCTGACCGTACGGCTGCTGTCCATAGGCCGGCGCCTGCGGCGGGTTCTGGCCATATTGGGGAGCGTTCTGGCCGTACTGGGGCGCACCGGACTGGCCGTACTGGGGCGGGTTCTGGCCGTACTGCGGTGCGTTCGGTCCGGACTGCTGGCCGTATTGGGGAGCGTTTTCACCGTAGCGCGGCTGCTGGTTGCCCTGCTCGGGGTCGTTGGGCACGGGCGGGACGGGAGGATTACTCATGAGCTGTCCTTCTGCATGTCGGGATCCAAGTGGGCTGCCGGGTTTCGGTCCTGGCCCTACCCCCAGCATGGCTTAAGTCCACCGTACCCCCGGACCGGCCGCTTATGGGCCATTCCCAAGGAGGTATTCGGCCCGCCGTTCCGCGGGTGCGCCCCGCTGGGAGCTCTTGCCCGTCCCACGCTCAGCTGGTGCCTGTACCGGTGCCGCTCCCGGTGCGTGCGGCCGCGAACCATGCCTGTGAACGGGGCAGCCACAGCAGGACTGTTGCCGCAAGGCTGATGAGGAAGCCTGCCCAGTTGCCGCCCTGGCCAACGCGCATGGCCAGGTTGGCCAGGGCAAGGACCAGGGTGACGGCGGTCAGGAGGGTGAGGGCCAACCGTGCCCACTGCCTGCCTTCCTTCATCCGCAACGCAAAGATGATCTGCGCGGTGCCCACGCTGGCGGCCAACAGCATCAGTAACAGGACCCCGAGGGCCGCGCCGGGCGCTGCGGCAAAGAGGGTCAGCGAGGCGAGCATGCCGAGCAGTCCGCCGAGCAGGCCGAGGATGCCGCCGAGGAACCAGATCCAGAACGAGACCTTGAGCTCTGCGGGAAGGCCGGCTACCGAGAACATGGTGGAGAAACCGGTGCGGGGCCTGGCATTCTCAGAGTTGCTCATGGCCCTCACTGTAGTCGCGCCGCGGTTTCCACAGCCCGCGGCAGGTCCGTGATCCGCAGTGACGCCGCGGTTCGTTGTGCAGGGACTGCCCCCGCGCAACAAACCCGGGCTTCCCTGCGCAGGGCGGCACAAAGGGCAGCACAAAGGGCGACACGACTTAAAAACGGAACCCCGGCACCGGGCTGGAGAAGCCGGTGCCGGGGTTCCGGGTGAGCCTTGACTAGGCTGCGGGAGCGATGAAGGCCAGCTCCAGGTTGATGGCAACCTTGTCGCTGACCAGGACGCCGCCGGCCTCGAGGACTGCGTTCCAGGTCAGGCCGAAGTCCTTGCGGCTGATGGTGGTTTCGGCGGAGACGCCGGCGCGGGTGTTGCCGAACGGGTCCACGGCCACACCGTTGAACTCGGTTTCGAGGGTGATGGGACGGGTGACGCCCTTGATGGTCAGGTCGCCGGTCAGCTCGTAGCTGTTGCCCTTGGCCACCAGGCCGTTGGAGACGAAGGACATCTCCGGGAACTTCTCCACGTCAAAGAAGTCCTCGCCGCGGACGTGGCCGTCGCGGTTGGCGTCGCCGGAATCGAAGCTGGCGGTCTTGATGGTGGCGCTGATCGTGGAATCGGTCACATCCTCGCCGAGGTTGAGGGTTGCCTGTGCTTCCTTGAACTGGCCGCGGACCTTGCTGATGCCTGCGTGGCGGACGGTGAAGCCGATCTCGCTGTGCGAGTTGTCCAGGGTCCAGGTGCCGGTGGTGACGTCTGCGGGAAGTGCCATGATGTTGCTCCTTAGAAGAGGGTGGTGCCTGCTGACCAATCTAGGTGTTGAAGCTTCATCTGTTGAAGTCTCAACTAACTGCTGCATCCAGTATAAACATGCATTTGCATGTTTTGTTCCCGCCTTCGGAACATTTCTTCAAAAACTTCAGTTCTACTGGATGTAGAAGATTTCGGATCGCACGCCATCTTTGAGAAACTGGTAAACATGCCCCAAGCCACTGTCCATCTGCTCCGCCACGGCGAGGTCCACAACCCTGACGGCGTTTTGTACGGAAGGCTGCCCGAATTCCACCTCTCCGGGCTGGGCCAAGAGATGGCCCGGATGCTCGCGGAGCACTTCCGGCAGCGCGCCGCCAGCGGTGCCCGCATCACTTACCTGGCCGCCTCGCCGCTGGACCGTGCGCAGGAAACTGCCCGGCCGACGTCGGACGCACTGCACCTGCAGATCCACACGGACGAGCGGATCATCGAAGCAGAGAACTACTTCGAGGGGATGAAGGTCACCAAGGCCGAACTCCGCCGGCCCAGGCACTGGCCCCGACTGGTTAATCCCCTGCGGCCGTCGTGGGGCGAGCCGTACAAGCAGCAGGCCGCGCGGGTCATGGCGGCGGCGCAGGAGGCGCGCCTGCGTGCCATCGAGCTGGCCGCCGGCGACTTTGGAACGGGCGGGCCCGAGGCGATCATGGTCAGCCACCAGCTCCCCATCTGGGCTACCAGGCTCAGCGCCGAAGGCAAGCCGCTGTGGCACGATCCGCGCAAGCGCGAGTGCACCCTGACCTCCATCACGTCGCTGGTGTTCGACGACGACGGCACACTTGTGCGCGTCATGTACAGCGAACCCGCGGCGTCCCTTCTTCCCGGTGCAGCCAGCACCCCTGGAGCCTAGTAGTGACCGACAGCATAAATCAGGCCGCGCCTTCGGCCTCCCGCCGCAGTGTCCTTGCTGCAGGCGGCCTCGCCCTGGCCGCCCTCACCCTGGGCCTCTCGGCCTGTGCCCAGCAGGATGCCCTCGCCGAGCAGGCCAGGGCGGGGGATAACAAGAACTACGTTGCCGGCGACGGCTCCGTCACAGAATTCGCGGCGGCGGACCGCAAGTCCGCCGTCCAGATCAACGGGACACTGTTCAACGGCACTGCCATCGCGCCGGCGGACTTCCAGGGGAAGGTGACGGTCCTGAACTTCTGGTTCGCCGCCTGCGCCCCATGCCGCGTGGAGGCGCCCATCCTCGAAGAGCTCCACCAGGAGTTCAAGCCCCAGGGCGTGCAGTTCTTCGGCGTCAACCTTCGGGACGAGAAGGCCACCGCGGAGGCATTCGAGAAGTCCTTCAACCTGACCTACCCCAGCTTTGATGACAAGGACGGCGGCGTCCTCCTGGCGGTCTCCGGGCTGGTTCCCCCGGGAGCGGTCCCCACTACGCTGGTGCTGGACAAGCAGGGGCGGGTGGCCTCCCGTGTGCTGGGCGAAATCGAGCGGGGCACGCTGAAGGCCCTCATCGCCGCCGCCGTGGCCGAGTAGCCATGGACAGCCCCTTCGCCGAAGCCATCCTCAACGGCTCGCTCCTCCTTGCCATTCCGGTGGCACTGCTGGCCGGACTGGTCTCCTTCCTTTCCCCCTGCGTTTTGCCCCTGGTGCCCGGCTACCTGGGCTACGTCACGGGGTTGTCCGGGGTGGACCTGCAGAAGCAGAAGCGGGGCCGGATGCTTGCGGGCATTGGCCTGTTCGTGCTGGGCTTCTCCGTGATCTTCGTCCTCCTGGGGGGTGCTTTCGGCCAGCTGGGCAGCCTGATCACCGGATCGCAGAACGCCTGGATCACCCAGCTCCTGGGCGTCCTGGTGATGGTGATGGGCATCGTGTTTATGGGCGGCTTCAGCTGGCTGCAGCGGGATGCCAAGATCCACGCGAAGCCACCGGCGGGGCTGTGGGGCGCACCGCTGCTGGGCCTGACGTTCGGGCTGGGCTGGGCGCCGTGCATCGGGCCCACCTACTCGGCGGTCCAGCTCCTGAGCCTGTCCGGCGGCTCGTCCGCGGCGAAGGGCGCCTTCCTGGCCTTCGTCTACAGCCTGGGGCTGGGGATCCCGTTCCTGCTGATCGCCTTGGCGCTGCGCCGGGGGATGGGGGTGATGGCGTTCTTCCGCAAGCACCGCCTGGCCATCCAGCGCATCGGCGGCGGCATCCTGGTGCTCCTTGGGCTGCTGATGGCCAGCGGCGTCTGGGGCACCTGGGTCACCGGGCTGCAGTACTGGTTCCAAACTGATGTGAAGTTGCCGATCTGATGAGCGAGCGTGTGAACGTAGAGAAGAAATCTCCTGCCGCGGTGACTGGCGCCAACGCGGCAGAGGCCAAGGCTGACGCCGCGCTGCCGGCGTTGGGGCCGGCAGGCATGCTCCGCTGGTCCTGGACCCAGCTGACCAGCATGCGCACCGCGCTGTTCCTGCTGCTGCTCCTCGCCGTGGCGGCAGTCCCGGGCTCGCTGTTCCCGCAGCGCCCGGCCAACCCGTCCGTCGTGACGGAGTACATCAAGAACAACCCGGGTTACGGCGAAGCGCTGGACACCCTGCAGCTGTACGACGTTTACTCCTCGGCCTGGTTCTCCGCTATCTACCTGCTGCTGTTCATCTCCCTGATCGGCTGCGTGGTGCCCCGGGCCATCGCCCACTACAAGGCGATGCGCTCCCAGCCGCCGCGCACCCCCAAGCGTCTTTCCCGCCTTCCCGAGTACGGCACCCTGGTGATTCCGGCCGACGCCGGGATCCCGGCGTCGGCCGCCATCAACAGCGCCGCCGGGCTGCTGAAGAAGCGTGGCTACCGCGTGGACGTCCGCGACGCCGACGGCGGGCGTCCCTCCCTGGGTGCCGAACGCGGCTTCACCAAGGAAGTGGGAAACCTGGTCTTCCACACGTCCTTGATCGGGGTGCTGGTGTCGGTAGCGATCGGCGGCCTCTTCGGCTACAGCGGCCAGCGCATCCTGGTGGAGGGCGATACCTTCGTGAACACCCTGGTGGGCTACGACCAGTTCACCCCGGGCACCAACTTCCAGGCGGGGCAGCTCCAGCCGTACTCCCTCCAGCTGGACAAGTTCGACATCACGTTCGACCGCGAATCCCAGGGCAAGTTCGGCCAGCCCATCGACTTCTCCGCCGCAGTGACCACCAGGGAAAACCCGGACGCCCCGGCGCGGCAGGAAATCCTGAAGGTCAACGATCCCATCACCCTGGGCGGCACCAGCATCTACCTCACCGGCAACGGCTACGCCCCTGTGGTCACCATCCGGGACGGCGAGGGAAACGTGGCCATGCAGGGTCCCGTGGTAGCCAAGCTGCAGGGCGACAACTACTACTCCTCCGTGGTGATCAAGGTCCCCGACGCCAAGCCGGACCAGCTGGGATTCCAGGGCTTCTTCCTGCCCACCGCTTTCGTCTCCAATGAAGGGGTTTCCTTCAGCGGAGACCCCGGGCTGTTCAACCCGCAGCTGTCACTGAACTCCTACTACGGTGACCTGGGCCTGGATGACGGCGCGCCCCAGAACGTCTTCGAAATCAACGTCAAGAACCTGACGCCGCTGAACGCCCGGAACCTCGACGCCGGCGGCATTACCCTTGCCCCCGGCAGCAGCTACACGCTGCCCGACGGTAAAGGCACCATCAGCTTCGACGGCGTGAAGCGTTACATCGGCGTTGACATCCACCACAACCCCGGCCAGCTCTATGCCCTGATTTTCGCGCTCCTGGCAGTGGCCGGCCTGATCCTTTCCCTGTACGTCAACCGCCGCCGCGTCTGGGTCCGCACCGGCACCCATGAGGACGGCCGCACCATGGTGGAGTACGGGTTGTTGGCCCGTGGCGAAGACCACAGGCTCGCGGCGGAAGCCCAGGCGGTGCGGAACCTGCTGTCCGCGGAATGGCAGCTTGCCGCCGATCCCGCCGGGGCGGACCATGAAGAGTCCCAGCAAGCTCCCAGCAGCCAGGGCGATAATGGCCCAGGCGCTGCCACAACCTCAGCCCTTTCCACCCCTGCCGGCCCCTCCGGGCCCGAAAAGGACCAGTAATGCCGTTTGGAATCAACGAAACCATGGGCCAGTACAGCGAGCTTTTTATGCTCCTGGCGGCCGGCACGTACACGGTGGCGTTCATCGCCTTCGCGTGGGATCTGGCCAAGAGCAGCAAGGCGCTGCGCGCCATCGACCTTAAAGCTGCGCAGGCTGAAGAAGCCGTCCGCGTGCCGGTCGCCGCAGGCGCGGGGGCCCGGAACGAGTCCCACCTGGCCGGGCCGGCGGGCAGGGCGGAACGGCCGTCGTCGTCCGCTTCCCGGCCAGCCGGCGCAGGAGGCGGGGGAGTGATCACCGCCGACGGTGACATGCGGTACGCCGCCGAACGGCGTGCTCCCGCCCGGGTGGCCGTGGCACTGACCGTCCTGGGCGCAGTGATCCACGGCGCCGGCGTGCTGACCCGCGCCCTCGGGGCCGGCCGCGTGCCCTGGGGCAACATGTACGAATTCCTCACCACCGGCGCCTTCGTGGCCATCGCCGTGTTCCTGCTGGTGCTGATCCGGCGCGACCTGCGGTTCCTGGGAACGTTCGTGGTGGGCCTGGGCATCATCATGCTGGTGGCTGCCTCCGTGGCGTACTGGACCCCGGTGGGGCACCTGGTCCCCGCCCTGCAGAGCTACTGGCTGATCATCCACGTCTCCATTGCGGTGCTCTCCTCCGCGCTGTTCACCCTGACGTTCGCCATGTCAGCGCTGCAGCTGGTCCAGTCACACCGGCAAAAAACCGTTGCAGCGGGCGGCGCGGACAAGCTCGGCTTTATGCGCCTGGTGCCGTCCGCGCTGAGCCTGGAAAACCTGTCCTACCGGATCAACGCCATCGCCTTCATCGGCTGGACCTTTACTCTGATGTTCGGTGCGATCTGGGCTGAAAAGGCGTGGGGCAGATTCTGGGGCTGGGACACCAAGGAAGTATGGACCTTCGTGATCTGGGTGGTTTACGCTGGCTATCTCCACGCCCGCGCAACCCGCGGCTGGACCGGAACACGTGCCGCGTGGCTCTCGATCGTCGGCTACTTGTGCGTGATCTTCAACTTCACCATCGTGAACCAATTCTTCAACGGGCTGCACTCGTACTCCGGGCTCTGAACCGCGTTTTCCTGCTTTTCCTGCGGGAACTGCGGGGTAATAACCAATCGGTGTAGCAATAGGGGTGTTCGCCGTCCGGCCGTGATGCTACCTTGGTGAAGTCCGCCTGTGATGAAGTTTGCAGGCGAAACACCAGTTTTTCCCGAGGTGCCCATGGACTATGTTCTCGCCATAGATGTCGGGACCAGTTTCACCGCTGCCGCCGTTGCCCGATTCGGCCAGGGTTCCCCGGCCCCGGAATGCCTGCCGCTGGGACTTCGCGGAACAGCCGTACCCTCAGTGGTGTACTACCCCGAGGAGGGTCCCCTACTGGTGGGGGAGGCGGCAGAACGCCGCAGCCTCGACTTCCCCGCTCGGGCGGTGCGGGAATTCAAGCGCCGGGTGGGCGATGCGGTCCCCATTTCAGTGGGTGCGCTGTCCCTGCCTCCGGAGGATGTCTTTGCCACCATGACACGCTGGGTGGTGGACCGCGCCACGGAGCGCGAGGGGGCTCCGCCGTCCGAGGTCATCCTCACCTACCCCGCTGCCTGGGGCAGCCACCGCACCTCCGTGATCCTGGCAGCAATGGCCGCCAAAAGCCTGGACAACGTCACGCTCGTCCCCGAACCCGAAGCGGCGGCGCTGTACTACGCCTCCCAGGTCCGGGTGGAGGTGGGCAGCACCATCGCCGTCTACGACCTCGGCGGCGGTACCTTTGATACCGCTGTCCTCCGGAAGGCCGCCAGCAACCGGTTCCAGCTGCTGGGGCGCCCGGAGGGCATCGAGAACCTGGGCGGTGCCGACTTTGATGCGGTGGTATTCCGCTACGTCGCTGAGCACACCGGCGGCGTCCTGTCCAAGCTCGACCCGGCCGACGCCGGGGTGCGAGCCGCCCTGGGGAGGCTGCGGCGCGAATGCGTGGAAGCCAAGGAAGCGCTCTCCTCGGACAGCGAGGCCAGCATTTCGGTGCTCCTTCCCGGCTTCCAGCAGCAGATCCGCCTTGTCCGTTCGGAATTTGAAGCGCTGATCGAGGATTCCCTCCGCGATACTGTCGAGGCGCTGGAACAATCGCTGTCCCAGTTGGAACTGGAACCTGCGGACCTTTCCGCCGTGCTGCTGATTGGCGGATCATCGCGGATCCCGCTCGTGGCACAGCTGATCTCGGAACAACTGGACCGGCCCATCGCCGTCGACGCCGACCCCAAATCATCCATCTGCCTGGGCGCCGCAGTGTCGGCGGTGCTGGCACGCGCGGAGGCCGAGGCCCGGGCAGCGGCGGCGGAGGTCTCTGCAAAAGCCGCCGGCACCGCCGTCGGACTAACTGCAGACAGCAACGCGCACCTTGCCGGCCGCTATGCCAGCTGGTCACGCAAGAGTACGACGGCGGGCGGCCCGCTTTCAGCAGCGGCAGCCCATGCCCATGGCCACGGCGGCGCCCACGCCCCGAAGCCTACGGTCCGGCTGACCGCCATCGCAGCCGCTGCAGCCTTGGTGAGTGTCCTTACTGCCACGACCGCCCAGAGCCCGGCGGGCTTCAGTAACCTGGCATCCGTGTTTGTGCCGGAGGCGGGCGCTGCCCCTGAAGAGGCTGCGGCTCTTGGGCCTCCCGGCGATTCCGGGGGTTCCGGAGGTTCCGAAGGCGGAAGCGGGCCAGGAGCTGCGGCAACCGGCACGCCGATGGCCAGCATCGAGGCCCGAGTGAACAATGTTGCCCCAACTTCAAGCGCGCCGGGCCTTGACGTGGAGGCCTCACCTACCAGCCGGCCGTCCTGGAGCGCGGCAACCGAAAACGGGTTGCCTGCTGCGGGAGCCCTGGCAACTGCCGATCCAGGAGCTGCAGCCGGTGGAGGCGGGGTCTCCGTTGACGGCGGCACCGGTGCCGGGACCACGGATCCCACAGGCACGCCGGTTGGTGCCATTGATCCCGTGACAGGCGAACCGGTCGTCACGCCAACGTCCACTGCCGTTCCCTCCGAATCGGAATCACAAGAGCCTGAGCCGACCACGATCTCACCGTCGCCGACCGCGGGTCGTGCGACCGCGATCTCGCCGTCGCCGACGTCATCCACGGTCTCGCCCTCGCCGTCGCCGACGTCATCCACGGTCTCGCCCTCGCCGTCGCTGACGTCATCCACGGTCTCGCCGTCGCCGTCGCCGTCGCCGTCGCCGTCGCCGTCGCCGTCGCCGTCGCCGTCGCCGTCGCCGTCGCCGACCTCGCCCTCGCCGTCGCCGACCGCAGGTCCTGCAACCACGATCTCGCCCTCGCTAATGGCGGAGACTGGGACCCCGGGGACTCCGCCTTCGCCGGCAGCGGAGCCCCAGCCAACCGGGACTGAATCGTTGGCGGGGGTGGACCCTGAGCCCACCAGCACCCAGCCCGGCGAACCCCCAGCTTCGGCGCCGCCAACGGCCGCTCCCGCGACCCCCACCACCACCGAACCGGCGGCTTAGGATGTTTGGCCAGGACACACCCGTCGAAGAGCATGATTTCCTGCCGCCGGAGCTGAACCACGGCCGTTCGGCCCATGCTGCCGAGCAGATGGCCCGGCAGCTCCAGGGCGAGAACGTGGCGGTCCGTGAACTCCTGCTGGCGCTGTCCGTCGGTTTTGTGCTGCCCGGTCCGTTGCCCACCGACTTGCAGCGGAAGATTGACCGCGGCGATGTGGAAAGCCTGGACGCCTTGGTTGGGCGTGCAGAATCCGCGGGCCTGCTGACCCCTGATGGAACTGTGGTGGGACCCGCCCGGCACGCCCTGCTGGCGGTCGCCTCGACCTCAAGGGTGCACGCGCTGCAGCGCGAGCTCGTATCCGCGCATGCGTCGGTCGGGCAGCCGCTCGGGGATCTTGCCCGCGAAATGGCCCGCGGCGGCCTTGCGGATTCCCGTGTTGCTTTCGAGCTGGAACACGCAGGTGACAAGGCGCTGGAACATGATCCGGGGCTGGCCTCGCAGCTTTACGATGAAGCCCTGCTGGCAGGAGCCGATGAAATAGCAACCGCGGCACGGCGTGCCCAGGCAGCGGCCGCAGATGGGGCGCTGGACAGAGCCACCCAAATCCTCGATACCCTCCTGGTGCATGTTGATCCGCCGGACGTTCGGCGGGGAGTGGACGTGGCCGCAGCTGTGTGGGGCCAGCGGGGCATGCTGGCGCAGGGCGGGGACGCTTATAGCTGGCTGGGCCCCTCAAGGGTGGGGCCGTCGGCGCCTCTCGCCGCGGTCGCCATGATCGGAGCCGGCAACCTTCCCGGTGCCAAGGAACTGTTCCGGCCGGATGCGCCGCCGGCAGCTCCCACGTTACTGTCCGCCTCCCTTACGGAGACCGGCAGGGGCATCCTGGAGTCGCTGGCCCTGGATCCGCAGCAGGCGCTCCCGGTGTTGATCCACGCCTCGGATATGCTCAACGCCACGGGAACTGCACTCCCCCTCCCGGATACCCCTGCTGCCCTGGCCGCGCTCCTCGCCCTGCACACCGGAGAGGCTCATCTGGCGGAAACCGTCTGCCGGTCCGCTGCGGCAGCGGGCCAAGGGGGAAACGCGGCCAAGCCACGGCTCTTCCTGCTTCAGGCGTGGGCAGCCATGCAGCAGGACAAGCTTGACGACGCCCGGCTCGCCATCAATGAGGCCTCGAAAGTGAACCACTGGCCCTTGGTCCCGCGGGATGAATTCCTTTGTGCGGCGCTGGAAGTGGGGCTCGCCCGGCGCAACGGCGAGATCCCGGAACTCGTGATGGCCTGGGAACGAGCCCATGAAGCCATGCTCCACACCTCGGTGGACCTTTACAGCATGCTGCCGTGGGGCGAGCTGATGATCGCGGCCGCCCGGCTGCGGGAGACCCGCCGGGTGGCGCATTATCTGGATGCGGCGAACCAATTGCTGGGCCGCCTGGGTGATCCGCTCCTGTGGGCAGTGCCGTTCCACTGGGCAGCCGTCCAGGCAGCCCTGCTCGGTGACAGCCCGGCTGACCTGGCTCCCCATGCTGCCGCTCTGGCGCGGGCCGCGAACCACAGCAACCTTGCTGCGGTGTTTGCCGCCGCCGGCAAGGCATGGGTTTCGGTTCGGGCAGGAAAGTTCCGCCCTGCGGACGTTGAACTGGCCGCGCGTGGCCTGGGCAGGGTGGGAAGGCCCTGGGAAGGCGCCAGACTTGCCGGACACGCCGCTGCGCGTGCAGACGAACGCAAGGACATGGTGCGCCTGCTGTCGTGTGCCAGGGACCTTCATCCGCAGTCAGGCCCGGGAGGGAACGGGATGTCCAGGGTTCCTGAATCCCGCGATACGCCAGCCGAAGGTGCCAACGGTATGCATCCGGAGGGCTCGGGCCTGAGCGAACGGGAAAAGGAAGTTGCCAGGCTGGTGCTTGAGGGCAAGACGTACCGGGAGATCGGGGAGGCAATCTACATCTCTCCGAGGACCGCCGAACATCACATTGCCCGCATGCGCCGCCGCCTCGGTGCGGAAAACCGCTCCGACCTGCTGGCCAGGCTGCGGCTGGTCCTGACTTCCGAAAACCATGAACAGGAATGAAATGAAAACCCCTAAGACCCGTAACGGGAAAGGTTTCCCTCCCCGGAGGTGGGGACCGACGGTAGGGGGAAATGGCCCGATGCCGGGTCCCGGAGGGGAACGTACGTTTGACGCAAGCCAGGCAGGGCGACGGGTGACAAGCAACCCAGAGAGATTGAGGACAACCAAATGACAGTCGCAAGCGATCTCGTCCGGTTTTTGATGCAACTCTTCGGCGACCGCCAGGCCACGCAGGATTTCCTGGAGTATCCGGAGCGCGTCCTCCAGGACCATGGCCTGGGTGCTGTCAGCTCGGCTGACGTTGACGCAGCCATGCCGGTTGTCCTGGACTACGCCCCCGTTACGGTCGATGCCTCCCGGTTCGACGGAGCCCTGGGCCACAACGGCGGCGGAACCGCTTACACCCCAGTGCCGGCCGCCGGCGAAAATGATGGCGGACACCACGGGCACGAGGACAGTGCCGATGCCATCCGGCAGCTCCAACATATAGTGAACAACTACTCCTACGCCTCAATGCCGGACGACGGGGGCGTCTTCACAGACCAATCCGTCAGCCAGAACATCTGGGCGGATGGTGACATTGAGCAATGGTTCGACACCGATTCTGCAATTGCTTCCGGTGACCGCGCCGTCGGCGCCGGAGACGATGCTGACCTTGATGATTCCACCAACATCGAGGACTCCTATAACAAGGACGTTGACATTGATGCCGGTCTGGACAACGTGGGCAACACCGATAACCGCGAGGACAACTCCACGAACACCGATGTCCGGGACTCCGGTAACAGCAACTCCATAGACGACTCGTTCAACGAGACGGAGACGGATATCGATGCTGGGCTGAACAATGCCGGCAACACCGACAATTCCAAGGTCACGCTGGAGAACGTGGGGAACGAAACTCTCAGTCTTGACAACGTTGGCAACGAGTACATTGAACTGGAGAACTTCGGCAACGACAGCTCTGATGAGCCCCTCACTGCCGGTGATACTGAGGACAACAACTTCGCCGCAGCCGGCGACGACCCCATGATTGAGGACTCATGAATTTCCAGGCAATAGTCCCGGTCAAGACCTGATGTAAAGGACCCGCTGTGGCAGATGCAGGACCGGGAAGACCCTCAATAACCTTGACCGAGGGCCAACTCGCAGAGCTGGTGGAGCAGGGCCTCGAACTGGTGGGCACGGGAGACCGCCTGGATCTCCGGAAACGCCTGGACCAGACGTTGCGAAGGTTGAAGGACCCCAGCATCCGCGTCATCGTTGTGGGCGAATTCAAGCAAGGCAAAAGCAAGCTCATCAACGCCCTCGTGAACGCCCCGGTCTGCCCCGTCGATGACGACATCGCCACCTCCGTCCCCACCGTGGTCCGCTACGGCGACACCGCCTCCGCCGCCATCCTGGTTCCCACGGCAGACTCCGATGCCGGCGACGAAACCAACGTTGAACAGAGGTCCGTCCCGATCGCTGACCTGCCGTCCTGTGTTTCCGAGCGGGGCAACCCCGGCAACAGCAAAAAACTTGTGGCGGGCGAGGTGTACCTGCCGCGAAAGCTCCTCGCGGACGGCCTCACGATCATCGACACTCCGGGCGTGGGCGGGCTGAACTCCTCCCACACCCTTACTACCCTCACCGCGCTTCCCACCGCTGATGCCATGGTGCTGGTATCTGATGCTTCCCAGGAGTACACCGAACCGGAACTTCGTTTCCTCCGCCAGGCCATGCGGCTCACTCCCAGCGTGGTGGGTGTCCTGTCCAAGACGGACCTCTATCCAGACTGGCGGCGCGTTGAGGAGATCGACCGCGGGCACCTTGCCCAGGTGGCACAAGACATTCCGCTGTTCAGCGTCTCCTCAGACCTCCGCCTGGAAGCCGCACGGCTGCAGGACACCGAACTGAACGCGGAGTCCGGCTTCCCTGGGCTGATCACCTACATCCGGAACGAGATCGTGGGCAAGGCACAGCGACTCCAGCGGCGTTCCGTCAGCCAGGACCTGCTGTCCGTCGCCGAGAATCTCCGGCTGTCCCTGCAGTCCGAGCTGGAAGCGTTCGAAAACCCGGAAAAAATGCCGCAAATGATTGCCGGCCTGGAAGTAGCCAGGGCGGAAGCCGACGAGCAGCGCAGGCGGTCCGCCCGCTGGCAGACCACCCTCAACGACGGCATCAGCGACCTCATGGCGGACATGGAATATGACCTCCGGGACCGGCTGCGCCGGATCCAGCGCGAAGCCGAAGCAGCTATAGACCTCGGTGATCCCGGACCTATCTGGCCCCAATTCTCCACATGGCTCGAAGAGTGCGCCGCGGCGGCCATCTCGGACACTTTCGTTTGGACCAGCGAGCGGGCGCAGTGGCTCGCAGCCCAGGTGGCGGAGCATTTCGCCGAGGACCAGGTCAATCTCCCCGTCCTCCACGTCTCAGACACCGGAGACGTCCTTGACCCGGTGGATGACATGCCCGCGCTCGACAGCGGCCGCATCAACCCCGTTCAAAAGGTGCTGATCGGCATGCGCGGGTCCTACGGCGGCGTGCTGATGTTCGGCCTGCTGACCGGGATCTTCGGGATGTCCCTCATCAACCCCCTCTCCGTGGGGGCCGGGCTCCTGCTGGGGCGCAAGGCCTACCGGGAAGACAGGGAAGCAAGGCTGAGGCGGCGCCAGGCCGAGGCCAAGGCCCTGGTGCGGCGCCAACTGGAGGACGTCACCTTCCAGGTAGGCAAGCAGCTCAAGGACCGGCTGCGGCTGGTCCAGCGCTCCACCCGGGACCATTTCACCGGGATCGCAGACCAGCACCACCGCTCCCTGGCGGATTCGGTGGCCGCAGCTCAGAAGGCAGTAGCCACTTACGCCTTGGAAAAGGAGGCACGCATACGCGAAATCAAAGCTGAGCTCAAGAAGGTTGACGCGCTGACACGTGCTGCCGAGGCGCTGGCGGCCGAAGTGGCGGCAGGCGCAGCGCAGGCCGGCAATCCGGGCGCGGGACCGGATCCGGAACCGCCGGCCGGCCCAACCCGCAAAGGAGTGTCACCGGCTGCGGCGGCGGTCGCATGACGGCGTCAACTATTGCGGGAGCCTCGGACCTCGTCCGGGAGGCGTTGGACGCCTACCGGGATGACCCGGCAGCTGTGGCAGTACTCCAGGGCTATGCCAGGAGATTGGAAGAACCACTCCGGATTGCCCTCGCCGGCATGGTCAAGGCTGGGAAGTCCACGCTCCTGAACGCCATCCTCGGCGAAGAGATAGCGCCCACGGACACCGCAGAATGCACCCGCATCATCACGTGGTACCGCTACGGACACACACCCCGGATCACCCTGTACCCCGTTACGGGTGAACCTCGCAGCCTTCCCGTCAAGCGCCTGGGCGGCCGCCTGGTGTTTGTCCTCGGGGACGCCACGGCAGACGACGTCGACCGCTTGGAAGTCGAGTGGCCGTCACCGGGCCTGCGGGACATGACCCTGATCGACACCCCCGGTATCGCTTCCCTCTCCGCAGACGTGGCCGCACGGTCCACCAGCTTCCTCATGCCGGAGGACGCGCCGTCGGAAGCTGATGCGGTCATTTACCTGATGCGCCACATGCATGCATCAGACCTGCGGTTCCTGGAGTCTTTCAAAGACACCGAGGCCGGGACATCCGGCACGGTCAACGCGCTGGCTGTTCTCTCCAGGGCAGATGAGGTGGGTGCAGGACGAATCGATTCCCTCCTCGCCGCCGCCGAAATCGCGGAAAGATACCGCCGGGACCACAACCTGCGGAAGCTGGCGTTGGGGGTGGTCCCGGTGGCGGGACTCCTGGCGCAAAGCGCCCGCACCCTGCGCCAGTCCGACTTCGAGGCTCTGCAGCTCCTGGCCCGGATGGAACGGGCAGACCGGGAAAAGCTCCTGTTGTCCGCGGACCGCTTCCTGCGCGCTGCAGGCCCGGATGGATTGACGACGGCGGCCCGCGCCGCGCTGCTGGAAAGGTACGGCGTTTTCGGCATCCGCCTTGCGGCCGTGCTCATCCGCAGCGGTTTTGCCGAACCAACGCCCCTGGCGAACGAACTCGCCCGGCGCAGCGGCCTGCATGCGCTGCTTGACCTGCTGGGGCGCCAGTTCCAGGCCCGTGCCGAGGCGCTTAAGGCCAGGACCGCCCTGGTGGGCGTGGAAACCCTGCTGCGTACTTCACCCCGCGAGGGGACCGGCAAGCTCGCAGTCGCACTGGAACGGCTGCAGGTCAACGCCCACGAGTTCCGGGAACTGCAGCTTCTGGCAACTCTCCGGACCACTGGCGCCGCGCTGCCCCCTGAACTCGCCAATGAAGCCGAGGGGCTCATTGGCGGCTGGGGTGCAGCCCCGCACGTGCGGCTGGGACTGGAGGCCGGCGCTGGCCCCGACCAGCTGGCCGGCGAGGCGCGCCATCGGCTGGAACGGTGGCGGGCGGTGGCGGAAAACCCATTGACGGAGCGCTCCGCCATCGAGGTGTGCAGGGTGGTCATCCGCAGCTGTGAAGGCGTGCTGGCCGAATGCACCCAAGTGGCGGACCAGCCGGCCTAGCCCCTGGATTTCAACGAGTGGATTCCAACGAGTGGATTTCAATGACCGGATTTCAGCCAGGCGCTGGCGGAAGGCATAAAGAAGAACGCCAGCCCAACAAACGCCAGCAGGAGATCCAGGCCCCAGAGCAGCACCACGTAACTGCCTGCATCGCCGTCGGGCACCAGGAAGGCAGCGGTCACCAGCAGGACGAATACGTGTCCGGCCAGCAGGAGCAGCAGCACCCACCGTGCCCGCCCGTGACGGCCCATCACCACGACCAGTATCGCGGCCTCAAGCAGGATCACCAGGAGGACAGCCACAAGGCTGCCCCAGAAGACGATGCCCGTTGCCGTAGTGACGGCTTCGGCACCACTACCGGGCGCCATTGCCTCCACTACGGTTTTTAGCCGTTGAAGGTAGGACTCGCGGGTCAGGAAGGATCCGACCAGGACGGCAAGTCCCGCCACGAAACTTAACAGCCACAGGCCCCTCGCGTTCCGGACGCTGGGCGGAGGTGCCGGAATGGCCCTGATGGGTGCCGGGGCGAACCAGGACATTCCCGGCCTGGGCGGAGGTGCGGGCGGACCTGAGGACGAAGGCCGGGGTGCGGCCCCCTGGGGTGTGGTCCCCAGCCGGTCTTCTCCACCGGGTCCCTGAGCCATAAGGCTACTTCAGCCCGTCGGTATCATGTTCATCGGTTTCGTGTTTGTCCTTGCCGCCGGCTTTGCCATCACCGCGGTTCTTCGCCCGGGCATCCAGTTCATCCTTGAGCCTCTTCAAGCGCTCGGCTTCTGCCTGGTTGCGCCGGCGGGCTTCAAGGTTGCGGAGGAAGTCCGGATCATCATCCGGAGCTGTGGGATGGCGCTGGCTCTGCTGGGGGGAGGTTCCTCGCGGCCGTCCGATCAGGAGCCAGAGGATGGCGCCGATGACGGGCAAAACAATCATGACCACAATCCAGGCCGGCTTCGAGATCCCCCGGGTGAGTCGCCCATCAGTGCGGATCACGTCCACGAGGCCATACACAAAGATGACGAGGACTGCCACGGCCAAAGCCACACGGAGGAGCATGCCATTAAGTCTATCGTCCGGAGGCGCGGGGGCCTTCGGCCGAGGCGGCTAAACTTGAATAGTGGCCTTTTTGAAATATTCCCTGATCCGCCTGGCTCTCTTTGCGCCCCTGTTCGTGGTTTTTATGTTCCTGCAGCTGGGCGTGCTCATGTCCGTGATCTGCGCAGCACTGATCGCCTTCGCCGTAAGTTACCTGTTCTTCCAAAAGCAGCGGGATGCGGCCGCGGCGGCCCTCCACCAGCGTTTTTCCGGCAAGGCCAAGCCGCTCCGCTCAGCGAACGAAGTGCAGGACGCTAACGCCGAGGACGCCCTCCTGGACGCCAACCCGGATATCGCCATCAGCAACGACGCCAAGGATCCCAAGCGGCCCTAGCGGCGTTTCAGGCCGGGCAGCAGCAAAAGCCGGCCCTAGAAGCCGTGGCTGAGCACCAGGCCCAGTGAGAACAGCAGGCTGTAGCCGAGGTTGATCAACCCGGTCTGCTTCAGGACCGGGATCAGGCTCTTGCGCTTGCGGCCGTTGATCATCAGCCATGCAGGCATCAGGCAGGCCGGAATCAGCAGCAGGACGATCAGCATCCACGGCCGGCCGGGGGCCAGGATCACCACCAGCATGATGGCCACGGCGAGCATCAGGACGTAACTCTCGCGGGCATGCTTGTCACCCAGCCGCACCGCGAGGGTTTTCTTGCCGGCCTGCATGTCGGTGGGGATGTCCCGGACGTTGTTTGCCATCAGCAGCGCGGTGGCGATCAGCCCGGTGCCGATCGCGCCGATGATGGCGGGCAGGTTGATCTGCCCTGCCTGGGTGTAGGTGGTGCCCAACGTGGCCACCAGCCCGAAGAAGACAAACACAAACACGTCCCCCAGGCCCATGTAGCCGTACGGGTTCTTGCCGCCGGTGTAGCCCCAGGCCGCCATGACGCAGCCAAGTCCCACCAGGATCAGCCACCAGCTCTGGGTGATCACCACCAGGACCAGCCCGAAGACCATGGCGGCACCAAACGTACCGAAAGCGGCATATTTGACGTGCTCGGGTTTGGCGGCGCCGGATCCCACCAGGCGGAGCGGACCTACCCGGTCATCGTCAGTGCCGCGGATACCGTCGGAGTAGTCATTGGCGAAGTTCACGCCCACTTGGAGCAGGAGTGCCACGAGTGCCGCGAGGATGGCGTTGAACAGGAGGAACGAATCCATCTCATAGGCGGCGGCGGAGCCGATCAGCACCGGCGCAATCGCGGCGGGCAGCGTCCGGAGTCGGGCGCCTTGGATCCATTGTGCGGCTGTGGCCACGGTCAGTACCTCGCGTTGGTTCGGGGAAGGCGGCAGGATGGGGTCCTGCCCGGTGGTGCAGGTCTACTTTACTTTCCCTGGTGCAGGGCGTTGAGTTCGGCGGCCATGGCCAGCCGGTCGGGCTTTCCGTTCGGCAGCATCAGCAGCGCGGAGGCAGCGAGTACGGTTTTGGGCGCCAGGATGCCCAGCGTCCGGTGCCATTCCCGTTCAAGGACGACGGCGTGGTCCCGGCCTGGCGCAGAGCCGGCGGCTTCGGTGCCGGCAGCTCTCCTGGCCCCATCTCCGGCCAGAGCCACGTAAGCGGCAACCGCCTGGCCCCACTCCGCGGACGGGACGCCGGCCACAAAAGCCGCGGCAACGGCGTCGGACTTTTCCAGCTCTTCCTGCACATGAGCGGCCGAAACTTTGATGCCGCCGGTGATGATGACGTCGTCGGCCCGGCCCAGGACGGTGAGCCGGCCGTCGTGGTCGATGCTGCCCAAATCGCTGGTGCGGTACCAGCGCACGCCGTCCTCCTCGAAGAAGGTGGCATCGGCTTCATCCGGCGCTTCCAGGTAGCCCGCCGCGATGGTGTCCCCGCCCAGCAGGATGCGGCCGTCGGACTCAACGCGGACAGATACTCCCTCCAGCGGGAAGCCGTTATAGACGCAGCCGCCGGAGGACTCGGCGGAGCCATAGGTGGTGATGACCCGGACGCCGGCATCCACAGCGGCGGCCAGCAGCGCGGCGGGGGCGGGGGCGCCGCCCAGCAGGATGGCGTTGAAGCGGCGGAGCACTGCCAGGGTGTCAGGGGAGGGCGCGTCGAGGAGCCGCTGCAACTGGGTGGGGACCAGCGAGGTGAACCGGATTTTGTCGGTCAGCTCCAGGGCCGCAGCCGTGAAGGCTTCGGGCGTAAACCCGCCGGACATGTCCATCACCCAGGGGCGGGTGCCGGCGAAGAGCGAACGCACCAGGACCTGGATGCCGGCCACGTACTGGACGGGCAGCGCCAGGAGCCACTGGCCTTCGCCCTTGAGTGCCAAGGCCGTGGACATCGAGGATGCCGCCAGGGATTCGACCGTCAGGATGGTGGCTTTCGGGATCCCGGTGGAACCGGAGGTGCGGACCACGGCAACGGCGTCGTCGCAGCCGGGGGTGTCCACGTGGCCCACCACCAGGTGACCGTCCCCATCGACCGAAAGTTCGACGGCCGGGCCCTCGCCGTGGAGGGCGGCGGCCAGGGCCTTCAGGGCGGGCTCGATGTTGGGGGCGCCGGTGGTTTGTGTGTTGCTGTTGGGGGAGCCTGTTGGTTCGGTGCTCATTGCCGGTCCTGCCTTAGAAGTAGTGCGGGAAGTTGGACCAGTCCGGATCGCGTTTTTGCAGGAATGCCTCTTTGCCCTCCACCGCCTCGTCCGTCATGTAGGCCAGCCGAGTGGCTTCGCCGGCGAACACCTGCTGGCCTGCCAGGCCGTCGTCGGCAAGGTTGAAGGCGAACTTGAGCATACGGATGGCCTGCGGCGACTGCCGGGCAATATCCGCCGCGTATTCCAGCGCAACCTCTTCGAGGCGCTCGTGGTCCACGGCCTCGTTTACCGCGCCCATCCGGACCATGTCCTCTGCGGAATATTCGCGGGCCAGGAAGAAAATTTCCCGGGCAGCCTTCTGCCCGATCTGGCGCGCCAGCAGGGCCGAGCCGTAGCCGGCGTCGAAGCTTCCCACGGTGGCGTCCGTCTGCTTGAACTTGCCGTGCTGCCGGGAGGCGATGGTGAGGTCAGCCACCACATGCAGGGAGTGTCCGCCGCCGGCAGCCCAGCCGTTGACGACGGCGATAACCACCTTGGGCATGGTCCGCATCAGCCGCTGGACTTCCAGGATGTGCAGCCTGCCGGCCCGGGCCGGGTCGATGCTCTCCTGGGTCTCGCCATCTGCTGTGTTTTGTACTACGTACCGATAGCCGTCCCGGCCCCTGATCCGCTGGTCCCCGCCGGAGCAGAAGGAGTGGCCGCCGTCCCGGGGGGAGGGACCGTTACCGGTGAGCAGCACGGTGGCGACGTCCGGCGACATCCGTGCGTGATCCATCGCCCGGTACAGCTCATCCACGGTGCCGGGCCGGAACGCGTTGCGGACCTCGGGCCGGTTGAAGGCGATCCGGACCGTGGGCAGGTCACGCACCCACCCGCCGTCGGAATCCCGTTCCACCTGCCGGTGGTAGGTCATGTCCTGGAAGTCCTCAAAGCCGGACACAACACGCCAGCGGGTGGGATCGAAGACGTCGGACACCGAGGCGGGGATTTGGTTGCTCACCGTCCAAGTCTAGTAATCGGTGTCAGCTGATGCAGAACTCGTTGCCCTCAGGGTCCGCCATGGTGTGCCAGGAATGCGGTCCTTCATTGGCTGTCCAGAGGAACGTTGCGCCCCTGGCCTCGAGTTCCCGGCGCGCCTCGTCCTTGTCCCGGCCTGCCAGGTTCAAGTCCCAGTGCACGCGGTTCTTGACTGTTTTGTCCTCCGGCGCCGTCTGGAACAGGAGGCGCCGCGTGGGTGCCTTCACGTCGAGCTCCTCGGGCGGCCGGATTGCGCACGCATCGCGCCACACGAGCACTCCGTTGTGGATTGTCGTCTGGTCCTCGCGGGCGTACCCCTGCTCGATCATGGACCGGATGAAACCCTCATCCTGGGGTTCCACGGCCCACTGCAGGGACTCCGCCCACCACTCGGCCAGGTGGTGCGGATTGCGGGAGTCGATGACAATTTGGATGTTCAGTCCCATCCCACCACGGTACGGTGGCAGGTGCGCTGGCGATAGGGAACGGACAGCAACGCGAGGTCAGATCCGGCCCTGTGAAGGGCCCTCATCGGGCCGGAAGTGACCCCGGGTTGGGTTGTATATCGCTGGAAAGTAGCCGCCCTGCTCGTCAGCGGCCCCGGATGGCCCTAGGCAGGGACCTGTTGGAGCTGTTCGTAGACTTCGGGCGGTATGGCGTAGATGAACACCACCGCCAGGAGGTTCTTGGCTGCGTGGACAAAGTAGGAGAACATCAGGTTCCTGCCGGTCCAGACGTACACGAACACAAGCGTTGCCCCCATGGCCAGGTACGGCAGCAGGACGGTGAGCGTCAGCGCCTCCTGGCCCACGACGTGCAGGGCGGCGAACAGGAGGACTGACAACCCGCAGCACACCCAGATGTTGATCCGCCGGCTCAGCTTCCCGATCAGCAGGTGGCGGAAGACGTATTCCTCCACGAACGGGCCCACCACCACCAGCAGCGGGACCATCAGCCACGCCGGGACCTGCTGCATCAGTGCCTGGAGTCCGGCCTGGTTCTCGGACGTCGCCACATTGCCGCTGGCCGCCACCACAACGGCCGTAAGGATCATCATCACAATGACGGCGGCCGGAACCATCATCAGGGTGAACCACGGGCGGGTTGCGAGCACCCGCAGGTCACGGCCTACCACCCGGCGGGCGGCCAGGAGCGCCAGGATTCCCACCGAGGCATAAAAGAGCAGGTTCATGGCGTAGGAGGCCGCGGCCGGAGTGGGGGCGAGCTGCCGGAGGAAGGGCTCCACCAGCTCCCCGGCCACCGCGAAAAATCCGGCAATAGCCACGTACAGGCCCACGGTGGTGAAGTCGAGGGGTGAAAACCGGTAGAGCTGTGGCTGCGGTGCGGGTGGTCGGCGGTGTGCGGTGGCCATGTTGTCAGCCTATCCCCACCCACCAACTGGCAGGTAAGGCACCCAAAACCGCGAATCGGGACGTTAAATGCGAGTCATGTGGGTAGGGCGGGAGGGCTGGGCGGACGTAACAACGTTGCCCGTGGAATCGGGCGTCGCCTAGAATATTCGGTATGCCTAAACTTTCGTTTCGGTGCGCCAAAGCAGTCGCCCGGACCCGCTCTCTCCTCGAGGTGCGCTTCCTCGTGGCCGCGGCAGCCGCCGTCGTGCTTTCCCTCTTCCTGACAGCCTGCGCAGGAGGTGCTTCCGGCAACGGCGGGGACAAAAAGGTGGTCCTGACCACCTTCACGGTATTGGCCGACGTCGCGAAGAACGTCGCCGGGGACAAGCTCACGGTTGAATCCATCACCAAGGCGGGCGCCGAAATCCACGGTTACGAACCCACCCCCGGCGACATCCGGAAGGCCTCCAAAGCGGACCTCATCCTGGACAACGGACTGAACCTTGAGGCCTGGTTCGCCCAGTTCGTGGAAGGCCTGGACGTGCCGCACGCCGTGGTGAGTGACGGTGTGCAGGTGGTATCCATCAGCGAGGACTCCTACCGGGGAAAGCCGAACCCGCACGCCTGGATGTCCCCGGTGAATGTCCAGATCTACGTGGACAACATGGTGAAGGCCTTCAGCGACCTGGACCCGGACAACGCCGAGGCTTTCAAGGCCAACGGGGACGCGTACAAGGCCGAACTGCAGGCTGTGCAGGACCAGATGGTCTCCAGCCTGGCCGGCCTCCCGGAGAACCAGCGCGCGCTGGTCACCTGCGAAGGAGCGTTCTCCTACCTGGCCCGCGACGCCGGGCTCAAAGAGGTGTACATCTGGGCGGTTAACGCCGAACAGCAGGCAACGCCGCAGCAGATCACCCGCGCCATCGAATACGTCAGGGCCAACAAAGTCCCCGCAGTCTTCTGTGAATCCACCGTCTCGGATGCGCCAATGCAGCAGGTGGTGGGGGCCACCGGGGCGAAGTTCGGCGGCACCCTCTACGTGGACTCCCTCTCGGAAGCGGACGGTCCGGTGCCCACCTATCTGGACCTCATCCGGCACGACGCCGGCCTCATCACCAAGGCACTGGCCGGAGCCACGGCAGGAGCGGCATCATGACTCCACAGGCGATCCTTGTTGAGAACGTCACCGTCCATTACGGCGAGGTCATGGCGCTGGACTCGGCGTCCGTGGCCCTCGAGCCCGCCCGGATCTGCGGCCTGGTGGGGATGAACGGCTCAGGCAAGTCCACTTTGTTCAAAGTGATCATGGGAATGATCAAACCCGACGCCGGCACGGTCCGGATCAACGGAAAGTCACCTTCCAAGGCGCGCAAGCAGGGCGGCATCGGCTATGTGCCGCAGAGCGAGGACGTTGACTGGCAGTTTCCGTTGTCCGTGCGGGACGTGGTGATGATGGGCCGCTACGGCCACCAGGGCTTCACCCGCCGTGCTTCCAAAGCGGACCGCGTGGCCGTGGACGAGGCACTGGACCGGGTGGAGTTGGGCCCTTTCGCCGGGCGCCAGATCGGCCAGCTCTCGGGAGGCCAGAAGAAGCGCGCCTTTGTGGCCCGCGGGATCGCCCAGGGTGCCACCATCATGCTCCTGGACGAACCCTTCGCCGGTGTGGATAAGCGCTCCGAGGCCACTATCACCCGGCTGCTGCGCGAACTCGCTTCCGACGGCTGCACCATCCTGGTCTCCACCCACGATCTGCATGCGCTGCCCCAATTGTGCGACGAGGCCATTCTCCTGATGCACAAAGTCCTGATGCATGGACCGCCTGAAGTGGTGCTGCAGCCGGAGAACCTGGCGATGGCCTTTGGCCTGGATGTGCTGGACCGGGATCTGCCGGCCGGCAAGAGGGGGAACCACTGATGGAACTGCTCCTCGAACCACTGGGCTACGACTTTATGGTCCGCGCCTTGATCACTACCGCCCTGGCCGCCGTGGTCTGCGCAGTGCTCAGCTGCTGGCTGGTGCTGATCGGCTGGTCCCTGATGGGCGATGCAGTCTCCCACGCCGTGCTCCCGGGTGTTGTGCTCGCATACATCGTCGGTGCCCCGTTTGCGCTGGGAGCACTGGTCTTCGCTCTCGTTGCCGTCACCCTGATCGGGGTGGTCCGCAATACCAGCCGGGTTAAGGAGGACGCCGCGATCGGCATCGTGTTCTCCTCCCTGTTCGCCCTGGGCTTGGTACTGATTTCGGTCACGCCCAGCCAGACCGACCTCAACCACATCATCTTCGGCAACCTCCTCGGCGTCAGCGTTCCGGACCTGATCCAGGTCCTCGTGCTGGGCGTGCTGGCCTTCGCCATCCTGATCCTCAAACGCCGCGACCTCACCCTCTACGCCTTCGACCCCACCCACGCGCACGCCATCGGGCTCTCACCCAAGCGCCTGGGCGCGCTGCTGCTGGGCCTGCTCGCCTTGACCTCGGTGGTGGCACTGCAGACTGTGGGGGTGGTGCTGGTGGTGGCCATGCTCATCATCCCGGGAGCCACCGCGTACCTGCTGACCGACCGCTTCGCCCGGATGCTGGTCATCGCCCCCGTGGTCTCGGCCGTGTGCTCGCTGGCCGGCATCTACATCAGCTACTACCTGGACACCGCTTCCGGGGCCATGGTGGTGCTCACGCAGGGAGTGGTGTTCGCCGTCGTCTACCTGTTCAGCCCCCGGCAGGGCCTGATCGGTACGCGGCTGGCAAAGGCACGGCGCAGGAAAGCAGCAGCGGTCGCCGCCTAGCTGTATTGTCCAGGCTGAGGCCGAAAGCAGTGAGTTTTGCGTTAAGGGATCGTTACCGGGGAACCGGCAGGACGAAACATCGGCGTCGCAGGATGGGCTGTAACAGTTGCTGCCGGCCGAAAGGTAACGCCCGTGCTGACCAAAAACCTTTTCCTGCAAGGCATCTTCCCGTTCCAAGGCGCGGGCATGGACAGGCCCGTGCCGATCCACAGCGAGCTCGCCCACTACGTGGCGGACGGGGTCATCAACCAGACGCTCTACTTCCGCGGAGGGAATTCGAGCCCCGAACTGGTCACCGTTGTCCTGCTGCGCAACGGTGTGCCAATGCGGTATTTCCCCATCGGCGCCAAGAGTGACGTCCATGTTCCGCTGCGCGTGGTGGAGGACATTGAGGGCGGGTCGGCCATCGAGCTGTACCTGGCCGCTCCGGAGGGCGTCAGCGGGTCCGTAGTGATCGACCTGGGCATGGTGGAACACTGATGACCAGCGTCCTGGACACTCCACGGACCAGGCTCTCCGGGCCGGAACCATCCGGGCAGGGCCCGCGCCGCCGGCTGGTGGTGATCGGCAACGGGATGGCCGGAGCCCGGGCGGTGGAGGAAATCCTCGCCCGGGGCGGTGCCGGACAGTTCACCATCACCATGTTTGGCGACGAACCCTATGGAAACTACAACCGGATCATGCTCAGCCACGTCCTCTCCGGCGAGGAAAGCGACGCCGATATTTTCCTCAACTCCCTGTCCTGGTACCAGGACAAGGGCATCACGCTGCACGCCGGCGTCAGGGTGGACAGGATCGACCGGTTCACAAAGCACGTCTTCTCCAACGACGGCAGGGTGACGCCCTACGACATCCTGATCATCGCCACCGGCAGCCGCTCCCACATGCCGCCTATGGACGGCCTTTACACCCCCGCGGGGTCCGTGAAGCCCGGCGTTTTCGCGTTTCGTACCATCGATGACACCCGCAAAATGGTGGCCTATGCCCAGCATGAGCACCACCGCCGTGCCGTGGTGATCGGCGGGGGACTGCTGGGGCTTGAGGCAGCCTACGGCCTGCGCAGCCATGGGATTAACGTGGACGTGGTCCATTCCGCGGGCCACCTGATGAGCGCGCAGATGGGTCCCGACGGCGGTGCGGTGCTCCGCCGCAGCGTGGAGGCCCTTGGCATCGGGGTGCTCACCGGCAGCCGCACCACAGCCGTGCTGGGAAGCGACAGGGTCACCGGGATCAGCCTCCGCGGGGGCACCGATATCCCGTGCGACATGGTGGTGGTGGCGGCAGGAATCCGCCCCAATGTGGACCTCGCCGTCCTCAGCGGCCTTCCGGTGGAGCGGGCCATCGTGGTGGATGACAGGCTCCGGGTCCAGGACGAGGATGACATCTACGCCGTGGGGGAGTGTGTCCAGCACCGCGGCGAGGTGTACGGCCTCGTGGCACCGCTCTGGGAGCAGGCTGTGGTGCTGGCCAACCATGTGACAGGGACGGACACCTCCGCCATGTACCTGGGTTCCCGCACCGCCACCAAACTGAAGGTGGCCGGCGTCGAAGTAGCCTCCATGGGATTGCACGGGCCCGAACTCGACACAGATGAGCACATCGTCTTCTCCGAACCCAGCCGCGGTGTCTTCAAATCCATTGTGGTGCGGGACAACAAGATGGTGGGCGCCACGCTGCTTGGCGACAGCCGCAAGGTGGCCTATCTGACCGAGGCGTACGACCGTGGACTGCCCCTGCCCGAGGAACGGATCGGGTTGATGTTCGATTTTGGGACACCCGACGGGGACGCTGGAGTCGGCGAGCTCAGCGACGACGCGCAGGTGTGCAACTGCAACGGCGTGAGCAAAAAGACCCTGGTGGATGCGGTGCAGGGCGGCTGCGCCACTGTTGCCGGCGCCATGGAGGCCACCCGAGCCGGAAAGGGCTGCGGTTCGTGCAAGCTTCTGGTGCGGCAGGTGGTGGAATGGGCCGCAGACGGAGCGGTGGAAGAGGACCCGGTGGCGAACTACTACGTCCCCGCCATCCCGCTGGACAAGCAGGCGCTGATGGCGGAAATCCGGAAGCGCGGGCTGCGCTCGGTCTCGGCCGTGTTCCAGGCGCTGGCCCCCGGCGGCGAAGACGCCAGGTCCAAGATGGGGCTTGCCTCGCTGCTGAAGACGATGCTGGCCGAGCGGTACATGGACGAACGCGACGCCCGGTTCATCAACGACCGCGTACACGGGAACATCCAGCGCGACGGCACCTTCTCCGTCGTGCCCCAGATGAAGGGCGGCGTGACGAGCGTCCAGCAGCTGCGGCGCATCGCCGATGTTGCCGAAAAGCACAACGTCCCGCTGATCAAGCTGACCGGCGGGCAGCGGATCGACCTGCTGGGGATCCGCAAGGAGGACCTGCCCCAGGTCTGGGCGGACCTGGACATGCCCTCGGGCTATGCGTACGGGAAGAGCTTCCGCACTGTGAAGACCTGCGTGGGCAAGGACTTCTGCCGCTACGGAACGGGGGACTCCACCAAACTGGGCATCGAGATCGAATCCCGGTTCCAGGGCATCGAAGCGCCGGGGAAGCTGAAACTCGCCGTCTCCGGCTGCCCCCGCAACTGCGCGGAGTCCCTGGTGAAGGACGTGGGCGTGGTGGCTGTGGAGGGCGGCCGGTGGGAGATTTATGTGGGCGGTGCTGCCGGGGCCCATATCCGCAAGGGAGACCTGCTGGCCACCGTGGACGATCCGGAGCAGGTGAAGGTCCTCGCCGGACGGTTCATGCAGTACTACCGCGAACAGGCCAACTGGCTGGAACGGACCTACGCCTTCGTGCCCCGGGTGGGCATTGAGCACCTACGCGGGGTGATCGTTGACGACGCCCAGGGGATCGCGGCGCAGCTTGATGCAGCCATGCAGGCGTCCGTGGACAGCTACGTGGACCCGTGGCTGGACCGCGACGATCCGCAGACGCCCGGCCAGTTCAGGACCTCCCTGCCGCTGACGGTGCTCCCTCAGGTGCCCGTCCGATGAGTGCCAACCACATTCCGGCAGGCGGAAAGACGTTCGTGCTGGGTCCCGTGGAGCAGATCCCGCTGGGGGAGGGCAGGGCGTTTGCGGTGGACGGCGGGCAGGTGGCCGTCTTCCGGCTTCGGGACGGCTCGCTCCGGGCGCTTCCGGCCGTCTGCCCGCACAGGGGAGGCCCGCTGGCCGACGGCACCATTGACCTCGCCGTGGTGGTGTGTCCGTTGCACCAGCACGCGTTTGACCTGGCTACGGGCTGTTCCACCACCGGCGCGGACAATCTCCGCCCTTACGCCGTATCAATGGACCGGCAGCAAAATCTGGTCCTGCAGCTGCCGGTGTAGCGCCCGTCACGTGGCACCCCTTCGCGTCTTGTAAGATAGACGAGCCGCGCGAAGCTTCGGCGCCACGAGAGATTCCGGTCACATTCGGCCGCCTAACAGGCATTTCCCCGAATTATGTGACTGGAATCATCCGTGATCCGGATGCGGCCAACCCCCAACCCACAAGGAACCGTTGTGCCTCAAAGTACCCCCACAGATCTCCAGAACCCCACGGCACCATCCACCGCCATCGACCCCACCCTCAGCGCCGAGGGTTACAGCAAGACGCTGGGCAGGCGCCACGTCACCATGATCGCTATGGGCGGCGCCATCGGCGTCGGCCTGTTCATGGGTGCCGGCGGGCGCCTGGCCTCCACCGGCCCGGCCCTGATTTTCTCCTACGCCATCGCCGGCGTCATTGCCTACCTGCTCATGCGGGCGCTGGGCGAACTCATCATGTACCGCCAGACCTCCGGCTCCTTCGTCAGCTACGCCGGCGAGATGTTCGGGAAGAAGGGCGCATACCTCTCCGGCTGGATGTACTTCATCAACTGGGGCATGACCGGCATCGCGGAACTGATCGCCATCGGCCTGTACTTCCAGTTCTTCTTCCCCAACGTCCCGGTGGAAGCCTCCGCCATCGCCGCTTTGGCGCTGTTGGTGGCGGTTAACCTGCTGAGCGTTAAGGCGTTCGGCGAGTTCGAATTCTGGGCCTCCTGCCTCAAGGTGGGCGCCATCCTGATCTTCCTGGCGGTGGGCAGCTTCATGGTGGTCACCAACGCCCAGGTGGGCGACGGCCACGCGTCGGTCGCCAACCTCTTCGCCGCTGAAGGCGGCATGTTCCCCAAGGGCGCCCTGGTGATGGTCCTGGTCCTCAATGCCGTGATCTTTGCCTACAACGGCATCGAACTGGTGGGCATCACCGCCGGCGAGATGCAGGACCCGGAACGCGAAGTGCCCAAGGCCGTCCGCGCCGTCGTCCTCCGCATCGTGGTCTTCTACGTCGGCTCCGTGACCCTGCTCGCCATGCTGCTGCCCTCGGACCAGTACGTGGCCGGGACCTCACCGTTCGTCACCGTCTTCGGCCAGATGGGCCTGGGCTGGGTGGGTGACGTGATGAACATGATCGTGATCACCGCCGCCTTGTCCTCCTGCAACTCCGGCCTGTACTCCATCGGCCGGGTGTTCCGCACCATGGCCAACAACGGGCACGCCCCGCAGTGGCTCACCAAGATGTCCAAGCGCCACGTCCCGTACGCGGCAATCCTTGCCATCGCGGTGTTCTACCTGGTGGGCATCCTGCTCAACATCTGGCTGGGCGGCTCCTACGCGTTCGACCTGGCACTGAACTCGGCCTCCATCGGCGTGATCTTCTGCTGGGGCTCCATCTTCGCCAGCCAGATCGCACTGCGCCACCGCAAGGGCGTCACCTCCAGCCTGCCGATGCCCGGCTCGCCGTGGACCAGCTGGGCCGGCCTGGTCGGCCTGCTCGCCATCACCGTGCTCATCGGTTTCGACACGATGACCAGCAAGACCGGCGAGGTGTTCTACCTGGGCCTGTGGACCCTGGCCACCATCCCGTTCTTTGCCTTGATCCTGTGGCTGGGCTGGCAGAAGGTAAAGAACAACCAGCCGAAGAGCGAGCTGTACAGCTAGCTCCTCTTGCGGCAGGCCGGTGGTTGAGCCTGGCGAAACCGCGACGACGGCGGGATCCCCCTGGGAGGGGAGTCCCGCCGTCGGCGTTTCCCGGCTTAGGAACGGTGCCGGATGACCTGAATCGCCGGAACGGTGCCGGGTCGCGGGTACGCTTCAGCGTCCCGGCACGGTTCCGGCGATTTCGACACCGATACGGTGAGAGAGGGCAGCGAGGATGCGGTTCTTGAACTCGTGTTCCCGGAACAGATCCTTCCACTCGACGCGGACGAAGAGCCACCCGTCTTCAGTAAGTGCTTTCTCCCGGCGCCGCTCCTGGAACAGGACTTCAGCGGTTGGTGCGTAGTCGAAATATTTGATCCTCCCGTCGAATTCAAGAGCCACTTTCTTCTCCTTCCACGCGAAGTCGAAACGGTGCCAGCCGAGGCGGCTCCGGACCTCCACCTGTGCTTCGGGCATGGGCAGCTTCAGCCGTGCGAGGAGCTCCCGGGTCAGCGTTTCCCCGGCCGATTCAGCGCGGGTATCCGCATTGGCCAGTGCGCGGCGAAGGGTTCTTATTCCACCGCGGCCTGACAGGTTGCCGGCCATGGCATTCATAAGATCGAGGCTGGCACCAAGCCGGAGCGCATGGTCCACGAGTATCAGCGCCTGGCGGTATTCAAGCATCGTCCCGCAGTCCACCACTGTCCGTTCAAGGGTCGTCACCCTGAGTTTTCCGATCATTGTCACTTCCGAATCCGTATAGGGCCGGGTATGGCCCCGGACATCCTTCCCCAGCCGCTCGCGGGACGGCCGTACCCGGAGCAGGATATGGATCAGGTCATCCACATTCCACAGGAAGAGGCGGTGAAGGCGGGCGGCTGACGTGTGGCTGTAGACGAAGTTTCCCGTTGAGGTGGTCAGCGTCCCGTGGGCGTGGGCATGGATCAGTTGCAGGCCGCGGACTGTGGGAGACTGCTTCTCCCACAGGGAGGCCCGGATGTAGCAGCCGTACCTGAGGCGGACCAGGCCGCCGCGGTTGACCAGATGGCGGATGGCCCGGGAATTGAGGCCGCTCGCATGGAGCTGGTCGGTGCGCCAGAGATTTCCCGTGGCCGGCAGGTGTGGCAGAGGTGCGGAAGGCTGTGTCATAGACCCAGCTTCAGGAGTGAGTCGCGCCCCAGGCCAGGTGCCGTCGTCGCTATGTGGAAAATGTCCGTGGACGCTGGAACAGTGCAGGTTCGCCGGAACGGATCAGCGTCAAGGCAGCGTTCCGGCGATTTCGACGGCGGGAGGCGGGGAAGGTGGTGCCGGGCGCGCCGCCGGGGCAAACTGGGGCTTGTGAGTGAACCGGGGCTTGTGAGAGAACCATGGGTGCTGCACGTGGACCTTGACCAGTTCATCGCAGCCGTCGAAGTGCTCCGCCGGCCCGAGCTCGCGGGCAAGGCGGTGATCGTTGGCGGCCGCGGCGATCCCACCGAGAGGGCCGTAGTCTCGACCGCGTCCTACGAAGCCAGGGCGTACGGCGTGGGTTCGGGAATGCCGCTGCGCATCGCCGCACGGAAAGTGCCCGACGCCGTCATCCTGCCCGTCGACCAGGAGGCCTACCTCGAAGCATCCGAAAACGTCATGGGGGTGCTGCGTTCACAACCCGGCGCCACTGTCCAGGTGCTCGGCTGGGATGAAGCGTTTGTTGGGGTGCAGACGGACGATCCGAAGGCGTACGCCCAACAGATGCAGCGTGCCGTCCTTGAGGCGACCCGGCTGCACTGCAGTGTGGGCATCGGCGACACCCTGGTCCGGGCCAAGGTGGCGACGTCGTTCGGCAAACCCGCCGGAGTCTTCCGGCTTACCGAGGAAAACTGGCTCGAGGTCATGGGGAGCCGGCCGACCATCGAGCTGTGGGGCGTGGGAACGAAGGTTTCGCGCCGCCTTGCCAAGCTGGGTATCGAGACGGTTGCCCACCTCGCAGCATCCAACCCTGATGACCTGGTCCCCGAGTTCGGCCCGAAGATGGGTCACTGGTATGTGCAGCTCGGACGGGGCGACGGGTCGCGGACAGTCGATGACACGCCCTGGGTAGCGCGCGGGCACAGCCGGGAAATCACCTTCCAGCGCGACCTGACCGACCCCGGGCAGGTTAACGACGCCGTCAGGGAGTTGGTTTCGCACGTCATGGAGGATGTCACGGCCGAGGGGCGGCCCGTGGTCGGGCTGACGCTTAAGGTCCGTTACGCCCCGTTCATCACCAAGACGTACGCCCGGAAGATCCCCGAGACATCGGACCGTGCGGAAGTAGTCGCCCGCACCCTTGACCTCGTGGCGAAAATCGAACCGGACCGCCCCATCCGGCTCCTCGGGCTGCGGGCCGAAATGGTGATGCCAGACGACTCCCGGCAGGGCCATACCCCCACCCGCAGCGGATGGTGAGGGTCCTGGGATTAATTCATAGGGGGATTAATCCGGGGACAAACAGAACGGCGGCAGATCCCTGGGATCCGCCGCCGTTTCGCGCTGTTTACAGCCGGCCAGATGAAGCCGTGCTGCCGCAGGAAGAGGCTACTCGCGCTTGAACTCGTCCTTCACGCTTTCGCCCACCTTCTTGGCGTCAGCCTTGACCTGGTCAGTCTGGCCTTCAGCCTTCAAACGGTCATTGTGGGTGGCGTTGCCCGTTGCTTCCTTGGCCTTGCCGCCGAGCTCTTCTGCTGCATTACTGATCTTGTCTCCGAGGCCCATGGTGGTGGCCTCCTTTCGTTTCCATTGATCAAACAGTGCATTTTCACACTAACACGAAGCTTGCTTACTATTTCAAGTCTCATCTCTGCGGCGGAAGGGGCGCCTGTTGATTGTCGGCGCCCGCGGCTACGCTCGGAACATGGACCACAGCACCAGCCTCACCCAGCACATCCAGGCGCCACCGGAAAAAGTCTGGTCCGTTATTACGGATATCCCCGGCTCGGCCGCCACCCTTTCCGGAGTCGAGTCGGTCCAGCTCCTCACCGATGGCCCCTATGACGAGGGCACGCGCTGGAAGGAGACCCGGAAGATGTTCGGCAAGGCTGAAACGGTGGAGATGTGGGTGGCCGGGGCTGAACCGAACCGGAGCACCACCGTCAAGGCCGTACAGGGAGGTGCTGACTACACCACGCGGTTCGACCTGTCCCCGCGCGACGGCGGTACGGACCTCACCCTCGCATTCGGCGCCGAGGTCATCAAGCCCACTGTGGCCAGCAAAATCCTGATGCTGCTGTTCGGCAGGATGGGTATGGCTGCCACCCGCAGGGCCCTCACCAAGGACCTCGCGGAGATCGCGGCCAAAGCGGAATCGCTCCCGTAGTGTCGGCCTCAACTGGTCGAAGCGGCGCCTCCAGGACGGCCGCGCCGAAAGTTGCTGCCCCGAGGCTTTCGCCTGTTGTGCTGGCGGACCTGGCCGAGGATCAAGCGCCGGTTTTCCGGGGCGGTGAGAGGCACGACGGCGGCCGGTACAGCCGTGTGGCGGCCGACGCCCTGGAGCTGGGCGGCTCCGACTTTGCCGAGTGTGAGTTCCAGGGCGTCTCTTTCAATGACACCCAGCTGCGTGGTTCCTCCTTTCGCGACTGCATCCTGGGCGAGTTGTACGCCCCGGTCTTCCGGGCTGCCCGGAGCACTTGGCGGGACGTTGAGCTGCGGAACCCGCGGCTGGGATCGGGGGAACTGTATGAAAGCGGCTGGCAGTCGGTGCGGATCGACGGCGGCAAGCTGGACTTCCTCAACCTGCGCGGCGCCAAGCTCACGGATGTCCTGATCACTGACTGCATCATCAACGAACTTGACCTCGGTTCGGCGGCAGGCACCAGGGTGGCGTTGAAGAACTGCACCATCGGGTCGCTGGACGTCAGCGGGGCAAGACTCAAGGACTTCGACCTCCGCGGCACCGAATTCCGCAGCATCAGCGGGCTCGGCAGCCTGGCCGGCGTGGTGATCGATGAATACCAGCTGGGCCTGTTGGCGCCCCTGCTTGCAGCACATCTGGGCATCATGGTCCTCTAAACCCCTGGTATCCATGGCAGACTGCTCCCGTGTACTATTTACAGAACGAACGGTCGGTCAGTGAGGCCCGCCCAGGTAGCACGAAGTGTTGTTTTGGAGCCGCAAAAGGACACTTGCTGCTACCTGGTTGGGGGCGGGGGAGCTGCCGGCCGCAGATGACAATGCCGTTTATCGCGTGAAGGGTGTTTCCATGGCTGCAACCGCAGGTCCGCAGGCTTTCCTTGTTGGTGGGGTCCGAACGCCGGTAGGCAAATACGGCGGCGCGCTCTCGTCGATCCGCCCTGACGACCTGGCGGCCCTGGTGCTCCGGGAAGCGGTGAACCGGGAGGGCCTGGATCCGGACAGCATCGACGAAGTGATCCTGGGCAACGCCAACGGGGCCGGGGAGGAAAACCGGAACGTGGCGCGGATGGCCACCCTGCTCGCAGGGCTGCCCCTCCATATCCCAGGCATAACCGTCAACAGGCTCTGCGCCTCAGGCTTGAGCGCCATCATCCAGGCAAGCCACTTGATCAAGGCCGGCGCCGCGGACATCGTGATTGCCGGCGGTGTTGAATCCATGAGCCGCGCACCCTGGGTCCAGGAGAAGCCCACTGCCGCCTTCGCCAAACCGGGCCACATTTTCGATACGTCCATCGGCTGGCGCTTCACCAATCCCCGGTTCCACAAGGGTGAACTGTCCCGCGACGGCAAAATGACCTATGCCATGCCGGAAACCGCCGAGGAAGTGGCCCGCGTGGACAACATTTCCCGCGAGGATGCCGATGCCTTCGCCGTCCGCTCCCACCAGCGCGCTTTGGACGCCATCGCTGCCGGCCGCTTCAAGGACGAAATCGTCCCCGTCACCGTCAAGACCCGCAAGTCCGAGCATGTTGTGGATACCGATGAAGGCCCCCGCGAGGGCACCACCCTGGACGTCCTTGCCGGGCTGAAGCCGGTAACGCACGGCGGCACCGTGGTCACGGCCGGCAACTCCTCGTCGCTCAACGACGGCGCTTCGGCGATCATTGTCGCCTCGGAGGCAGCCATCGAGCGGCTGGGCCTGACACCCCGGGCGCGGATCATCGACGGTGCCTCGGCCGGCTGCGAGCCGGAAATCATGGGCATCGGTCCCGTGCCGGCCACACAGAAAATCCTGAAGCGGAGCGGCCTCAGCGCAGGTGACCTTGACGCCGTCGAACTTAACGAAGCCTTTGCCACGCAGTCCCTGGCGTGCATCCGCCGGCTGGGCCTGGAACCGGACATTGTGAATAACGACGGCGGCGCCATCGCTTTGGGGCACCCGCTGGGTTCCAGCGGGGCCAGGATCGCCATCACGCTGCTGGGGCGGATGGAGCGTGAGGACGCCAAGATGGGGCTGGCGACGATGTGCATTGGTGTGGGCCAGGGTACGGCGATGCTGCTGGAGAAGGTCTGATGGCGGGGGCTGTGGACCTGGCGGCGGAGAAGTTCCATGCGCTGTTGGTGGAGGAGCGCACCGACCGTGTGGTGGTGCTCCTCAACCGCCCCGAGGTGCGGAACGCCATCGACCAGCAGATGGTGGATGAACTCCACGTGGTCTGCACGGCCCTGGAGCAGAACCCGAAGGTACTGATCATCGCCGGAGTGGACGGTGTGTTTGCCTCCGGAGCGGACATCGCCCAGCTGCGTGAGCGGCGTCGGGACGATGCCCTGCAGGGGATCAACTCCACGATTTTCGTCCGGATTGCCAAGCTGCCCATGCCTGTTATTGCGGCCCTCGACGGATACTGCCTGGGTGGCGGCGCGGAACTGGCGTACGCGGCGGACTTCCGGATCGGAACTCCCAACGTCCGGATCGGCAACCCCGAAACCGGGCTGGGCATCCTCGCCGCGGCCGGTGCGAGCTGGCGGCTCAAGGAACTGGTGGGGGAGCCCGTGGCCAAGCAGATCCTCCTTGCCGGGCGGGTCCTTGCCGCTGATGAGGCCTTGGCGGTCAACCTCATTACCGAAATCCACGACGCGTCCGGCCTCCTGGACGCAGCGCACAGCCTGGCAGACCGGGTTGGCCGGCAGGACCCGCTGGCTGTACGGATCACCAAGTCCGTGTTCCACGCCCCGGCCGAGGCCCACCCCCTGATCGATCAGCTGGCCCAGGGGATCCTCTTTGAGTCCGAGGCCAAGTTCGACCGGATGCAGAAGTTCCTGGACAAGAAAACTGACAAGACCACTGGAAAGAAGAACTGATGAGCAACTCCCTCCTTCCTTCCGGCCTGCCTTCGCGGATGGGTGTCCTGGGCGGCGGCCGCATGGGCGCCGGCATCGCCCACGCCTTCCTGGTCAAGGGGGCCGACGTCCTGGTCATCGAACGCGACGAGCAATCCGCGGAGGCGGCCCGGGAGCGGGTTGAATCCGCCGCGGCGAAGAGCATTGAACGCGGTGCCGTTGACGCCAACCTGGACGAACTGGTGTCACGCCTCACCGTGGGCGTGGATTACGACGCCTTCAAGGACCGGCAGCTGGTGGTCGAGGCAGTGCCGGAGGACTGGGACCTGAAAGTGACGGCGCTCCGGGGCATCGAGGAGCGGCTGGCAAACGACTCGTACTTGGCGTCCAACACCTCCTCGCTGTCGGTGGACGGGCTGGCCGGTGAACTGAAGCGCCCCGAAAACTTCCTGGGCCTGCATTTCTTCAACCCGGTTCCGGCGTCAACACTCATCGAGGTGGTGCTCGGCAAGCAGACCTCTCCCGGACTCGCTGCCGCCGCGAAAGGGTGGGTGGAGGCACTCGGCAAGACCGCCGTCGTCGTTAATGACGCACCCGGGTTCGCGTCCTCAAGGCTGGGCGTGGCGATCGCCTTGGAGGCTATGCGGATGGTGGAAGAGGGCGTCGCATCCGCCGAGGACATCGACGCTGCCATGGTCCTCGGCTACAAGCACCCCACGGGGCCGCTGAAAACAACAGACATTGTGGGGCTGGACGTCCGGCTGGGCATTGCCGAATACCTCCACTCCACGTTGGGTGAACGCTTTGCGCCGCCGCAGATCCTCAAGGACAAGGTGGCCCGTGGCGAGTTGGGGCGCAAAACAGGGAAGGGCTTTTTTGACTGGCCCAGCTAGGAAAGCTGGTTAGTCGAAAAAGCCCACGATGTAGCCGACGAAGTAGAGCAGTGCCAACAGGACCACCACCGCGATCGCAGCGATGACGATGACCTGGGTGCTCTTCTTGGTGCCGTGCTCGTCGTGTCCCTGGGTGGTGCTGGTGGAGGCTTCTCCGGGCGGCGTTTCGCCCGGCGGTACTCCGCCTCCCGGCTCCAGGCCGGTCAGCTTGTCGTCTTCCGGGTCCGGATTGTGTCCTGACACGTCATCTCCCTCGTTTGCTGTCCCGGGTCCGTTTCCCAGCCTAACGGGCTGCGGAGGGTGGACCTAGGATGGTGCAGTGACTTTCCTTGAACCCCTTACCCTGACCGGACGGTTTGTAACCCTCGAGCCGCTGTCCGCCCAGCATCACGACGGCCTGGTCGATGCGGCCGGGGACGGTGAGCTGTGGCGGCTCTGGTACACCTCGGTGCCCGTTCCCGGGGAAATGGCGCCGGAAATCGAACGGCGGCTCGCGCTGCAGGAGCAAGGCTCCATGCTGCCTTTCACCACCCGGCTGATCGATCCGGCCACCGGCGGCCCGGGCAGGATCATCGGGATGACCACGTACATGAATATCGACGCCGGCACTCCGCGGGTGGAGATTGGTTCCACCTGGAATGCCGCATCCGTGCAGGGGACCGGGACGAACCCGGACTCGAAGCTGCTGCTCCTGCGCCACGCGTTTGAGGTGCTTGGCTGCCCGGCCGTGGAGTTCCGGACGCACTGGCTTAATCACCAGTCGCGCGAGGCCATTGCCCGGCTTGGTGCCAAGCAGGACGGCGTGCTCCGGAACCACTCCAGGACCCGGGACGGGATCCTGCGCGACACCGTGGTGTTCTCCATCCTCGAACACGAATGGCCCATGGTCCGCGCCGGGCTCGAATACCGGCTGGCCCGGCGCGGGTGAGGGGCTAGTTATAGAAGCCCTCGCTGTAGATTGCGTCGAAGTACGCCTCGTAGCCCTCAGCGTTGGGGTGGAGATTTTCGAAGCTGTCCAAGGCAGTTGGGTCGAAGTTGATCCAGGAGTCGTTCGATGACAAGTTGATGCCGTGGCCCGCAAACTCGTCCGTGACGTCGACGTACTCCGCTCCGGTGGCCAGGGCGGCGGCCTTGATGGTGGCGTTCAGCTCGAACACCAGGAGATTGGCTTGACTGATGAAGACAGACGTCGGATTGGTCGGATCGAAGGGGACCGGATCGAACAGGTAGGGGTACCCGGTCACCACAATCTCGGCCTTGGGCGCGGCGTCCTGCACGGCGCCGATCATCTCGACCAGGTCCTGGTACAGAGCTCCGCTGGCAATCTGGGCTTGGGCGTCAGTGATGGCGCCGAAACACGCCGCACCGGCGGCAGGATCGATCAGGGCGGGGCCGCAAGCAGCAGCGAGAGTCCCGAAGCCTAGGTTATTGCCGCCAGCCGTGATGGTGACAAGATCGGTCTTCTTGTCGAGCAGGGCGAGCTGGGTTTGCACTACTTGCTGAGTCGTAGCTCCGCCGCACGCCACGTTGGTGACCTCCATAACGGATTTGAGATCGTCCGCGAGTTCGGAATAGGCGTTCGCACTGCGGACGCAATCTTCGACCACGTACGCTCCACCTCCGATTCCGGCGGCGTAGGAGTCTCCCAAGGCGACGTAGTCCTGGACTGTGCGCGCCTGGGCAGGAGCCGCGAGACTCAAGGTCATTGCAAGAGTAGCGAGGCCTGCCGCAAGAGCCGAGTGACGCCGTCGTACGGTTACGTTTCCCATGTGGTTCTCCTTTGAACGGTGGAAAGAAGAGATGTACGAGCCCACCGTACTCCAATGGGTCACGTGCGCCCCCTGTGGCTGTTGTGATTAGCTGTCTGGATGAAGAGAGCGGGCGGGCCCATGGACTGGGATGGCGCTGTCAACGCGTGGCACGTTTCCGGGGGTATCTACCGGATGGGGCGGCGTGAATGGCTGACGGAGGCAGGCTGGCGGCAGGCGTACGACGACGGCGTCCGCACCGTGATCGATCTCCGCAACGCTGCTGAGGCGCGGCGCCGGGACACCGATCCCTTGGTTGCCGCGTCCGCCTTGTCCGGCCTGTCCGTGGTCTCCGCGCCCACCGAAGAACCGGGCGATCCACGCTTCACGGGACTTGCCGGCCCCTACCTCAACGACCCCGCCTACTATGGGGATAATTCGCGGCTCTTTCCCGAAAAGCTGGTGGCCGTCTTCAAGGCCCTTGCTGCGGCGTCTTCGCGTGGCGGCGTGGTGCTGCACTGCGCCGCCGGCCGGGACCGCAGCGGCATGGTCGCAGCCATGCTGCAGGACCTGGCGGGGGACTCCGACCAGGACATCGCCGACGGCTATCGGCGGGCGGCCCGCGGCATCAATGAGCGCTACCGGACCCACGGTCCGCCGCACGCCCGCGAACGCTATGTTGAGGAGCACGAGCTGGCGCCACTGCTGGAGCAGCGTGGCGACGCCGTGGTGGAGTTTGTGCGGGCCCTTGAAACGGCCAACTTCCTCCTGGTTAACGGACTCACCAAGGCCGAGCTTGATGCCGTACTGGCCCTTTGCGGAGCGGGGGTGTCCCGGTGAACGGGGAGAAACTGCGGCGCGCCCTCTCGCTGGCCGCTGTTACCGGCGTGCTGGCTACTTCCGCGTACGTGGCAGTTCCCGCCTGGGCCGCGGGGGACGACAGCGCAACTCCGGCGGGCGGTCCCGATGCAAGCGCGGCCGCGAGTCCCGTTGCAGCCCAGGCCGGGAGCCCGTCAACGCCCGAAGATTCCGCCGGGACCTCCGCGGCAGGCCTTGCAGGCGCCGTTCACCGCGACCTCGGACTCACCCCGGAGCAGTTCAGTGATGCGGGGGAGTTGGGCGTCCGGGCAGAAGCCGCGGCAACCAGGCTCCGTGACGTCTCCGGCTACACCGGGATCCGGCTGGCGGACAACCGAATTATCGTGACGGGTTCGGGAGCCGAACTGCAGGCAGCTGTGGATGCCCTCGCCGCCAGCACGCCAGGCCTCCCAGTGGAGTTGGAAGCCGCAGCGGCGCTTGAATCAGCAGCGCCCGGATCCCCGGCGCCCGGATCCCAGCTTGCCGCCAGCACTGAGCAGCTCTTCCAGGCATACGTGCGCGACGTCGGCATCACGGGCCTGCAGGGGGTGGTCAGCACCGGTGCAAAGTTTGTCATCAAGACCGGGGGCGTCAACGCGCCGGAATCGGCAGGCGCTGCCGCGCCGTCCGCAACTCTTCCGGGTGCGACCACGGGAGCAGGCGCCGGGAAGATGTCGCCGGCGGAATTCGTGTCCAGATACGCGAACGTCCAACTGGCACAGGGAGCCCCGTTGAAACCGCAAGCCGACGTCCGCGGCGGAGTGGGCTATGCAGCGGACAGCGGCTGGGTTTGTTCGACAGGTTTCTCCGCGTTCACCCCGGATGGCCTGCCGGCCGTCCTGACCGCCGGACACTGTGGCGAGGACGGCGCGTCCAAGACCGCTGACCTGCTGTTGCAAGGCGTGCGGACGGACCTGCTGGGAAGCTTCCAGTTCAGCCAGTTCGGCGGACCCGGCAACGCCCCAGTACTGCGGCCCAATAATGGCACAGACCCCGGAAACGTGGGAACGGACCTCTCGGTCATCGGTGCCCTCCGCGCGGATCTGGACCCGCTGCCCGCCGCTACCACCTGGGGCCACAAGTCGGCGTTGGGGGAGGACGTCAAAATCATCGGTGCGACTGCCCCGGTGATCGGCATGGACGTGTGCCGTTCGGGCTGGCGGACGGGGTGGTCCTGCGGCACCATCAACGAGGTGGGGATTTACCTCATCGAGGGGACTAACTACGCAGCAGACAGAACGGATCTCAGGGCCATCAGGGGCTTCGTGTCCCTGGATGTCCAGTCCTCCGGTGGTGACTCGGGGGGCCCGTGGATCAGCGGGAACTTCGCGGTGGGCATCCATTCCGCCGGGGAAAGTGGAGGGGCGCAGAACTTCGCCCTGGCAGCCACCCTGCAGGATGCCCTTGAGGTGCTGCCCGGGTATCAGCTGGAGGTCTTCCTCAACAAGCCGGTGTTGACCTCGCCCGTGGCTGGTGAAACGGTGAAGGCCGGTCACTCCATCTTCGGGCGGGTGCCGGCGGAGCCGGCCTCCGCAGCAGGATCCGCGGTCCGCATCACCCTGCCCGGCCATGAACCCTTCGACGTGCCGGTGGACAGTGCCGGAAACTGGAGCTTCGACGCCCCGTGGCCTGCCGGCCCGTTGACCTTCCAGGCTGAAACGATGAACGGACTCAGCCGTTCAGGCACCGCGTCGCTGACAGTAGATGTTGCGCCGGCGCCCTTGGACGCCCCCACCATCACGACGCCTGCAGACCAGCCGCTAACGCAGCTGACTACCCTCTCCGGCACCGGCGCTCCGGGCGCTGCCGTAACCTTGTCAGGCGATGTGGCAGGCAGCGGAACCGTAGGCCTGGACGGGCAATGGACGGTCAACCTGACTGGTCCGGCCGCTTTCGGGAAAGTGACGGCCAATGCTGTGCTGTCCTCGCCGGGAACGGCCAACAGCCCTGCTGCAACAGCAACGGTCCAGGTAACGCCTCCAGATCCTGTCATCGCAAGCATTAATGACGGGCAGCACCTCCGCCAGGACAACCTGCCGCAAACCATTTCCGGAAGCGGTATTGAAGGGGCAGAAGTGGCGGTGTCAATCGATGGCAAGCCCCTTTCCAGCCCCGTGGCGGGCAGCCCAGCCGGATCACGGTCGGCGGCACCTGCCCTGGTTCCGCTGGAACTGGTGGCCGGCGGAACCTGGAGTGTTCCCTTCCCGGACGGCCTGGTCCTCGGAGTCCACACGGTTTCCGTAACCCAAACCTTGGACGGACTCGTATCGGCGCCCGCCGTCGCATCGTTCGTCCTGGACCCCCCTCCGCCGCCTGCCCCGGCTGACCCTGCCACGCACGTACCGCCGGCATCCGCGGGCAGCCCGCCCGCCGTCGTCGTGCTCCCGCCCGCCAGTGCTCCGGCTGACCTGGCCAACACGTCAGGCAACGCCGGCAGCAGAGGTGGCCTGGCCAACACCGGAGCCTCCGCGCTCGTCCCGGCGGCATCGGCCGCTGCGGCGGCGATCGTGGCTGGCGGCGTGCTGATGGTGCTGGTCCGCCGTCGGAGGCGTCAAACCCCGAAATGACCTATCAGTTATCGTCCCTAAGAGTCGGGAATGACGACGTTATCCGATAGGGCAACGGGCTGTTTGTGGCGCCTCATCAGCAAATTGGTGATGCGCAGGGTGCAGAGCCGCTGGCCGGCCTCGTTGGTGATGACCACCTCGTGCGTGGTGAGCGTGCCGCCGAGGTGAATGGGGGTGGCCGTGATGGTTACCTGCCCCTCGCGCGCCGACCGGTGGTGGGTGGCCGAAACGTCCACACCCACCGCCGTCTTGCCCATGGTGCTGGCGTGGATCACCGCTGCCCAGGACCCCACGGCCTCGCCCACCGCCAGCGACGCACCGCCGTGCAGCAACCCGAAGGACTGCCTGTTCCCCTCCACGGGCATGGTGGCCACCACCCGCTCCACGGATTCCTCCAGGATCTTCACGCCCATCTTCTCGTCCAGCTCGCCGAGGGTGATCTTCCAGAGTTCGTGCTGGTTCTCCGCAGGATCCTTCGGTGATGGGGCGCCCATATGTTCTCCTTCTGGTAGGCCATTTCAGTCCCGGCCTTCTAGTCTGCAGCACGGCACTTCATGTATGGTGAATATATTACCGAACGGACGGTCAGTAATCATGGCCGCCGTTGTCTGCCCCCTTGTTGGAAGGACCCGTCAACGATGACAACCACCGCCACAGCTCCCCAGGCCACGGTCGACACCGTGGAGACAGTGCCCAGCTTCATCATGGACGGGTGGTGGACGCCCGACGACAGCTCCACAGGTTCCGCTGTCCCCGTCCGTGACGCGAGCACCGGGGAGATCCTGGCCAAGGTGAGCACCGAGGGGCTGGACCTGGGCGCCGTGGTTGAGTACGGCCGCGCCACCGGGCAGGCCGAACTCGGCCGGCTGACCTTCCACCAGCGCGCCCTCAAGCTCAAGGAGCTGGCGCAGTACCTGAATGCCCGGCGCGAACATTTCTACACCTTCTCGGCACAGACCGGCGCCACCAAAGTCGATTCCATGATCGACATCGACGGCGGCATCGGCGTCCTCTTCACGTTCGGCTCCAAGGGCCGGCGCGAGCTGCCCAACTCGCAGGTGGTGGTGGACGGGCCCATGGAGGTGCTGTCCAAGGATGGCTCCTTCGCCGGCGAGCACATCTACACCCGCATCCCGGGCGTGGCCGTCCAGATCAACGCCTTCAACTTCCCGGTCTGGGGCATGCTGGAGAAGTTCGCCCCCGCCTTCATCGCCGGTGTCCCCACCATCGTGAAGCCGGCAACCCCCACGGGATACGTGGCAGCGGCCGTGGTCAAGGCGATTGTCGAATCCAACATCCTGCCCAAGGGTTCGCTGCAGCTGATTTCCGGCTCGGTCCGCGGGCTGCTGGATGTGCTCGATTACCGCGACGTGGTGGCCTTCACCGGTTCCGCCTCCACCGCATTGTCCCTGAAATCCCACCCCAACGTGGTCCAGGGCGGCGTCCGCTTCACGTCCGAAACCGACTCGCTGAACGCCGCCATCCTCGGCCCGGACGCCGTGGAGGGCACGCCCGAATTCGACGCCTTCGTGAAGTCCGTGGTCACCGAAATGACGGCAAAGGCCGGTCAGAAGTGCACCGCCATCCGCCGCGCCATCGTGCCGCAGGAGTTGGTGCCCGCTGTCTCTGCCGCCATCGGCAAGCGCATTAACGAACGCATCGTCCTCGGCGACCCGCGGGCTGACGGCGTCACCATGGGTGCGCTCGCCTCCGTGGAGCAGCTGAATGACGTACGCGCGGCCGTGCAGTCCATGCTCGACGCCGGCGGTGAGCTTGCGTACGGAACTCTCGCTTCGCCATCGGTCACCTCTGCTGACGGGTCCACCGGCGTGGTTGACGGCGGCGCGTTCATGGCGCCCGTACTGCTGAACTGGCAGGACCCCGAGGCGGAGGAAGTCCACTCGCTGGAGGCGTTCGGTCCGGTTTCGTCGGTGATCGGCTACAAGGACATCCCCGACGCCGTCCGCCTCGCCGCCCGCGGCAACGGCTCCCTGGTGGCCTCGGTGTGCACCAATGATCCCGCCGTGGCCCGCGAACTCGTGACCGGAATTGCCGCCCATCACGGCCGCGTCCTGATGCTCAACCGCGAGGACGCCCGCAGCTCCACCGGCCACGGCTCGCCCGTGCCGCACCTGGTCCACGGCGGCCCCGGCCGCGCCGGCGGCGGTGAGGAACTGGGCGGCATCCGTTCGGTGATGCACCACATGCAGCGCACGGCCATCCAGGGCTCGCCCAACATGCTGACCGCTGTGACCGGCATCTGGCATACGGGAGCGGACCGCAACTTCACTGTCGAGACTGAGGGGACGCACCCGTTCCAGAAGTCTCTGAAGACACTGCGGGTTGGTGACGCCGTCCGGTCCGATCTGCGCCAGGTCACCCTGGAGGACATCACGGCCTTCGCCAATTCCACCGGGGACACGTTCTACGCCCACACCAACCAGGAAGCTGCCGAAGCCAACCCGTTCTTCCCGGGCATCGTGGCGCACGGTTACCTGCTGCTCAGCTGGGCTGCCGGCCTGTTCGTGGAGCCTGCGCCGGGTCCGGTCCTGGCCAACTCCGGGCTGCAAAACCTGCGCTTTGTCACTCCGGTGGCCGGGGGCGACTCCATCCGGGTGACCCTCACCGCCAAGAAGATCACCCCGCGCGAAACGGACGAGTACGGCGAGGTGGCCTGGGACGCGGTCCTGACCAACCAGAACGACGAGATCGTGGCCACGTACGACGTCCTCACCCTCGTAGCGAAGTAGCCCTGCCCCGACGCCCTCTCACTTAGCGCGCATTTTTCCCTAACGCTCTCTCACTCTCCTGACGAGAGTGAGAGAGCGTTTCCGGTTGGGGCGCGTTAAGTGAGAGAGCGTCTGAAACAGGGGAAATGGGCAGGGGCTTTTTGGGCTGCCCGGGCGTAAGATTCACCCCGTAGGAGGTGGCTAGATGAGCCTTAGATTGAACACAGTCACAACCGTCCTGCCAGTCGATGATCCACAGCGCGCCCGCCGGTTCTATACGGAAAAACTCGGACTCCCGCACCGTGGCATGACGGACGACGGAAGTGAACTCCTCGGCACCAACGGCGGCCCCATGCTGCAGCTGATGCCAGTATCGGATGGCAAACATTCCGATCACACTGCACTGAGCTTTGAGGTGACGGACATCGAACGCACGGTCCGGGACATGGAGGCCAGGGGAGTGCAGTTCCAGGACTACGACCTGCCGAACCTCAGGACCAAGGACCATATCTGCACTACGAATTCCGAGAAGTGCGCCTGGTTTATGGACACCGAGCACAACATCCTCTGCGTCCATGAATCACTTGGCGTCGAGGCTGAGTACGAGCTCTAATAAACCACAGAAAACAGTAGGCGCGCCCCGGAAGCGGGACGCGCCTACCGCTCGTTACGACGTGGAACGGGTCAGGATTCGGCGCCGCCGTGCAGGCCGTCGTCACTGCTGTCATCCTCAGGGCCTGTGCCGCGGCCGCTTTCACTGCGGTCCGACAGGTCCATGTTGCCGCGGGCCTCGTCCATGGTGGGGCCTCCGGAGGGGACGCTGTACGTGTCCGGGCGGATCCCGTGGGCCTGTTCCTCGATCAGCGCCTGTTCTTCGCTGAAGCGGATTGCGTTGGCTTCATCTGCGGAATCCTGCGGGATGTCCTCGCGGACTTTTGACGGGTCCGGAATGATGAAGCCGGCGTTCGGTTCTTCCTTGTGGCTCATTGTCTGGCCTTCCTCTCTGGTTGTACTACTGTGTTGGCCGGTCGATCAGGTCCGCTTTGAGGTCAAGGCTCTGGTCGCCGCGCTTGACTTTGAAACTGACGGTATCGCCGGGGTTGCGGTTGCGCAGTTCGGCCAGGAGTTTCTCGGGAGCATTCAGCTCCACGCCTTCCATGGACTCCAGGACGTCACCGGGGCGGATTCCTGCCCGTCCCGCCGGGCCGTCCTCATCCACGGACAGAACCACGACGCCGGTACTCTCCCCGATGCCCAGCTGGTCCGCGATCTGCGGCGTCAGTTCGCCCGGGGTCAGGCCGAGGTAGGCGTGTTCGGCTGTGCCGTCGGCCAGCAGTTCCTCCGCCACCTGCACGGCCGTGGCCGCCGGGATGGCAAAACCGAGGGAAACAGCACCGGCCGATGGTGGGATGTAAGCCTCGCTGATACCAATGATTTCGCCGCGCATGTTGATCACGGCGCCGCCGGAGTTACCCGGGCTGATCGGTGCGTCCGTCTGGATCAGGTCCACCAGGGACAGGCTGTTGGAGGCCGAGCCCGGGATGGACCGGTGCAGCCCGGAGATGATCCCGGCCGTGGCCGTGTTCTCGAAGCCCAGCGGGGAACCCAGCACCACGGCGCCCTCGCCCACCCGGGGCAGCGTGCTCTGGTAGGTGGGCTTGGGCAGGCCCTTCCGGTCAGCCTGTACCAGGGCCAGGTCGGTGACTGGGTCGCTGGCCTTGACCGTCCCCTGGACCCGCTGGCCGTCAGCGAAACCAACCTCCACCCTGGTGTTGCCGCTGATCACGTGCTCATTGGTAATGATGAGCCCGTCCTCGGAATACACAACGCCGCTGCCCAGCCCGCTTTCGGTGAAGATGGTCACCACCGAGGGGGCCAGGTTCTCCACCAGTTCGGGAATGCCGCCGGCCGCATCGGGGGCCGGAGCGGGGTTGCCGGCGGCCGCTGAAGCGCTGGTGCCCGACGACGTGGCGGCCGACGGCGAGGTGCTGCTTCCCGCCGTACTGGCACCGGAGGTTTCGGTCGGCCCAGGAGGATCCTGGGAAGTGCAGGCGGCCAGGGTCAGGGAAGCTGCCAGCACTGCGGCTCCGGCCAGTGTGCCGAAGCGGGCAGGACGGCGTAATCCCTGGCTGGTGCTGATGCTCAATGGACTGACCTCCTGCGGATGCTGGCTGCTTCTACCACCGTAGCCGGGCAACAACAGAAATACCAAGCACACTTAGTATTCTTGGGGGGTTGGGGTCCCCGGGCCGGCTCCCGGGTGGCGGCTTAAGGCTGCGAATGGAGCCCGTCGAACGCCATGGTGATGACGTCGTCGGCAAGCCGCTTCGGTGAGAGGGAGCCGCCCGGTTTGTACCATTCCACGATCGAGTTGATCATGCCGAAGAGTAGCCGGGTGACCGTCCGGGGGTCGATGTCCTGGCGCAGCGACCCTTCGTCCCGGGCAGCTGAGATCAGTCCGGCCACCTTGTGGTCGAAGGTGCGGCGCCTCTCGAGTGCATCGCGTTCAATCTCGGTGTTCCCGCGGAGCCGCAGGAGCAGCGTGACGAACGGCAGCCGCTCCACGAGTACTGCCACCGTTTGCCGGAGGACAAATTCCAGCCGGGCATCTGCTGCGCCGGACGTGGCCTGCGGCTCTTCCAGGATTGACTCAAGCCCGCCGAGCGCATGGTCCAGGGCGAGCTTGAGCAGGTCACCCTTGGACGGCACGTGGTGGTAGATCGCCGACTTCGAGATGCCCAGGTTGTCCGCCAGGATGCCCATGGAGGTCGCGTCGTAACCGTGCCGGTTAAAGACGTCCACGGCGATGCGCAGCACCGACTGCTGGTCGTATCCGGGGCGGCCGCGTTTTATGGGTGCATCAGTTGTGGACATACCCGCCATTTTCTCATGAACGTTCAGTAACTCAACTAACTGCACACTGCCTGCCGCCCAATGAGGGACGTTCGGCCCTGTCCAGCTTCCTGGAAGGGGAGAACGCTGGTGATCCAGGAGGGACCCCTGGCGGACGCACGTGAGGCGCCCTCAATCCGGTCCCGCAGAATGCGGAAGGATTTTTAGCCATGGACGAGAGATGGATACGGCGTCTTACCGGCTGGGCTGCCTGCGGAATGGCCGTCTTCTGGACTGCGCAGTTTCCGCTCTACCTGGTCCACGACCCTTCCGTTGGCATCTACGACGGTGTCGGCGGTGCGGCTGAGGCGTGGCGGATCAGGAACATCATCTTCACCCGGATCCTGCTCAACCTCGGACTGTACGCGGCTGCCATGGTCTTTGCGGCCGGTCTTGGGCACCTTATCCGGCGGGCCGACCCCCGCTACGGATGGGCGGGATCGTTGGTGGTCTCCTCCATGGCCGTCTGGCTCGGTGTGACTCTGGTAGCAAATGGACTCGAAGGCGGCCTTGCCCTGGACGCCATGGCGCCTGAGCCGGACCCCTCGGTCAACCGGGCCCTGACCATGGGCTACATCCTGATTTACAACAGCTCCATAGCCTTCGCCATCACTGCGCTTTTCCTGGCTGCAGCAGGCTGGGCAGCCGCCGCCACCGGTGTCCTTCCGCGCTGGACCCGTTGGATTGCCTATGCCGGTGTCCTTCTGTGCGTGGCGGCCGTGCCTTCCATGTATGGCGGACCCCTGGACCCTGCCGGGTTCTACAACGCTGCGGGTTGGGGGCCAGTGGTGGCGGCAAACCTTCTGCCGGCGGTTTGGGTGGTGCTGGCTTCCGTTTTCCTGCTCCGCCGCCCCGCAACTACGGGGCCACCCGGTAGCGCGGCGACCCGGGGCGCCAGAGCTTCCAGAGCGTCCAAGGCGGGTGACGGATGATCAGGCGCAAAGAGGTGCAGCCCACTGGCGCCCACCCTATCGCCGTCGCCGAGGGGGTGCACCAGGTGCGCACGGGCATGGGACGGATGTCCTCCCACGTCTATCTGGTTGAGTCCGGGCCGGGGTGGGTGCTGGTGGATGCCGGCTGGCCCGGGGCGGAGCGGGTGATCACTGCGGCTGCAGAATCACTCTTCGGCACGGGCGCGCGGCCGGCGGCGATCGTGCTGACCCACATCCATCCAGACCACACCGGCGCGGCGCCCGGGCTGGCCCGGAAATGGGACGTGCCCGTGTACGTCCACCCCGACGAACTGCCGCTGGCCCGCGGTGTCCTGCTGGACGAGTACGCCAATCCCCTGGACCGGTGGGTGCTGCGGCCACTGATGATGCTGCTGCCGAAGGGGACCTTGCCCGCGACGGACATGACCGGCGTCGTGCGCATCCTCGAACCAGGGGCGGGCGTGCCCGGGCTGCCGGACTGGAGATGCGTGCCCACGCCGGGGCACACTCCCGGGCACATCGCCCTTTTCCGGGAATCCGACCGCGTGCTGCTCACGGGAGATGCTGTACTGGCCACCGATGTGAACTCCGTGCGCGGACTGCTGACCGGAGGATCGCGGGTAAGCGGCCCGCCTTGGATTGCCACGTGGGACCGGCCGACGGCGGAGGCTTCCATCGCTGCCTTGGCCCGGCTTCGGCCCCGGCTGCTGGCCAGTGGACATGGGCCCGCAGTCTCCGCGCCCCAGGCGGCCCGACAGCTGGAGGAGCTTGCGGCACGGGTCACAGCTGCGCGGCGGCCCGGTTTGCCCATCGACTACCAGGGTGTAGCCGCGGTCCGGGTGGGCGGCCCGGAGGTGCTGGAAGTAATACGACGGCGGCTGAGGGCGCCGCGGCGGGGCGAGGCCAGGGTGCGGGTGGAGGCCTGCAGCGTGAGCGCAGTGGATGTGCAGGCCCGCAAAGGGCTTTCGACGTACCCGCCAAGGTTCCCCTTTGTGCCCGGCTACGCCGTGGTTGGGGTGGTGGACGCCGTAGGAGCCGGCGTCACCGCCGTTGCCGCCGGGGACCGTGTTGTCGTAATGACGGAAAAGGGCGGGTATGCCGAGTACATCTTCGTGAGCTCGCACCCGATGATGGGGGTTTCCGCCGGACTGGACGCCGGCGAGGTGGTGGCTGTTGGACTGAACTACCTCGTGGCCCACCAGACACTGTCCCGGGTGGCCCGGATCCGGCGGGGCCAGGCCATTCTTGTCACCGGCGCCGCAGGCGGGATTGGAACCGCGCTCATCCAACTCGGGCAATTGCTGCAGCTGAGGATCTACGGAGCGGACCTTCCCTCCAAGCACCCGTGGCTGGTTGATCATGGCGTGGTGCCCTTGGGCGCGCGGGCTGAGGACGCGGTGAAGGCCCTGCAGCGCATGGAGCCTGATGGGGTGGACGCCGTGCTCGACGGAAGGGGCGGGGACTGGGTGCGGGCCGGCCTGGCGGTACTCCGGCCCGGCGGCGTCCTCGTGGAGTACGCCAACCCCGGCAGCCCCGCCTCCACCTTCAAGCTCATGGTCCGGGCCATAAAACAGAACCTGGTCCCGAAGGGGAAGAGGATCCGCCTGTATGGGACGACGTCCTGGCGGCTGGACCGGAAGCCGCTGATGGACGCCTGGGCAACGCTGTACGAACTGCTGGAAGCCCGGAAGATCGCACCGGTGATAGCAGGCCGGTTCCCCCTGCTCGACGCCAGGCAGGCCCATCTCCGGCTGGAAGACGGGGACGTGGTGGGCAATCTCGCCCTGGTGGCAGGCAGCCCCTGAGCGCGCCTCACAGCACGCGCGAAATCAGCGCCGGCGGCCGAAGCTGCCGGCGCTGATTTCAGGACCTGCCTTGGGTTGCCTACCCCTTCGGCCGCAGGTCGTAAATCCGGCGCAGCTTGCCGTTCGAGCGCTCCAGCGATCCCGGCTCCACCACGTCCACGGCGCAGGAAGAACCCACGTGGATCTTGATCTGTTCCTTCAAGGTGCGTGCCGCCGTCGTGCTCTGCTCCACGGTCACCGCGTCCCGGCGTTCGATGCGCACGGTCAGCTGATCCATGCGCTGACCCTCAGGCCGGGTGAGTTCGAGCTGGAAGTGCGGGCTGAGCTCGGGGATCCGGAGCGCGATTTCCTCGATCTGGGACGGGAACAGGTTCACGCCGCGCAGGATGATCATGTCGTCGCTGCGGCCGGTGATGCGTCCCATCCGGCGGTGTGCGGGGCGGGCCGTGCCGGGCAGGAGCCGCGTGAGGTCCTTGGTCCGGTAGCGGATGATCGGCAGGGCTTCTTTGGTGAGCGAAGTGAAGACGAGTTCGCCGTGTTCGCCGTCGCGCAGCACGTTTTCCTTGCCCACGAGGGGGTTGAAGGGGTCGATGATTTCCGGGCGGAAGTGGTCTTCCCAGATGTGGCTGCCGTCCTGGGTCTCCACGGCCTCGCCGGCAACGCCCGGGCCCATCACCTCGGAGAGTCCATAGATGTCGCAGGCCTTGATGTCCATGGTGACTTCGAGCTCGTGCCGCATCTCCTGCGTCCACGGCTCGGCGCCCAGGACGGCGAACTTAAGCGACGTGGAGGCTGGGTCGATGCCCATGTGGGCCATGGCGTCGGCGATGGTCAGCAGGTAGGTGGGGGTGGCCAGGATCGCGTCCGGCTTGAAGTCCTGGATCAGCTGGATCTGGCGTTCGGTCTGGCCGCCGGACATCGGGATGACCGTGCAGCCGAGCGCTTCGGCGCCGGCGTGCGCGCCGAGGCCCCCGGTGAACAGGCCGTAGCCGTAGGCATTGTGGACCTTCATCCCCGGGCGGATGCCGGAGGCGCGGAAGCTGCGGGCCACGAGTTTGGCCCAGTCGGCCAGGTCCTGCCTGGTGTAGCCGACGACGGTGGGCCGGCCTGTGGTGCCCGAGCTGGCGTGGATGCGGGCTACTTCGCTCTGCGGAACGGCGAACATGCCGAACGGGTATTCGGCGCGCAGGTCGTCCTTGGTGGTGAAGGGGAAGTTGCCCAGGTCGCTGAGTTCGCGCAGGTCGCTGGGGTGGACGCCGGCGTCGTCGAACTTGCGCTTGTACAAGGGCACGCGGTCGTAGGCGTAGGCCACTGTGTGCTGCAGGCGGCTGAGCTGGAGGGCCTCGAGCTCGTCGCGGGACATGGTTTCCTCACGGTCCAGCACGGCATCTGTTGTGGCGGCAGGGGATGCGGAGGTGGGGGTTTCGGGGGCGTGGAGGGTCATGGTTTTCCTACTTCTTGGGGATGGTCCGGCTGCGGCCGCGGAACTCGGCGATGAGCTCACCTGGCTTTTCGGGATCGAGCTGGGCGCCGGCGTCGGCAGCGAAGATCTGGATGTCGTACAGCCCGCTGCGGCCTGCGCTGGAGCGGCGGTCGGCGACGGCGGTGATCACCTGCCCGCGGTAGGCCGGCTTGAGGAAGTTGATGTCCACGCCGGCGGCTACGGTGATGTTGTTCTCCTCGCCCGGTGCCGGGTTGGCGGGGTTGCAGGCCAGGGCGAAAGCGGAGTCAGCGAAGGCGAAGATCATTCCGCCGTGGGCCATGCCGAAGCCGTTGAGCATCTCCTGGCGGAGTGTCATCCGGATAGTGGCGTGCCCGTCGCTGATGGCGAGGACCTCGATTCCCATCCACTCAGAGGCGTAGTCGTTCTCCAGGATGGGGTGGATAGCCCCGGAAACTGTTGTTTCAGCCATGCGTCATTGCCTCCAGCTTTATTTACCGAATGTTCATTAGGTAATCCCATGAGGGGGTCCGGTGTCAAGGGTGGGGCCGTGGCCTTCACAGTCCAGCCCGGTTTTAGCCGGTACACGCCGCAGCTCTGTGGCCGCGTTCCGGCAATGCCTTCGAAAACTGGGCTGGACAGTAAGACCCTTGGCGGGAGGCGGCCGTGCGGGAGGCGTGCCCGCCGCAGGAAGTGCAAGGATGGAGTACCGGCACCAGCAGAACAGCAAAGGGCGGACCATGGCCACAAGCATCTACGTCAGCGCAACCACCCCCGGATCGGGCAAGTCCCTGGTGGCCCTGGGCCTGGCGGACACCCTGTACCGCCACGCGGACAGGATCGGCTTCTTCAAACCCGTCGTCCATGGCCCGGATGCGGCGAATGATCCCATGGTTGCCCTGATGAAGTCGCGGTTCGAGCTGGAGGATGAGCGGTGCCGCGGCGGCCTCACCCACGAGGAGGTCCGGTCCCTGCTCGCCGAAGGAAAACGGGCGGAGATCGACTCCCGCTGCATGGAGATCTTCGCCGAGATGTCCCGCCACTGTGACGTGGTGATCATCGAGGGGACGGACCTTACGGGCCAGGACGCCGCCGTCGAATTCGATCTCAACGCCCGGCTGGCCAACAACCTCGCAGCACCTGTGGTGGCGGTAGTGGGCGCGAAGGGACGTACCGTGGCGGAGGCGGCGGCCGCCGTAGAGGTTGCCCGCAAGGAGCTCGCCGCGGAGAAGTGCGCCCTGCTGGCCATCATGGTGAACCGCGCCCACCCGGACGACGTCGAAGCGATCGCCGCCGCCGTGAAGCCCGGCGCCTCCAAGCGGCCCGTCTATGTCCTCCCGGAGCTGGAGGAGATTGCGCGGCCCACCACCGGGGAGGTGGCTGCCGCCCTGGGCGTGCGGCAAATTGCCGGCCGGGCCGACATGGAGCGGGACGTCCGCGACATCAAGGTGGCGGCCATGAACGTGGGCAACTTCCTGAATGTCCTGGACGAGGGCGCCCTGGTGATCGTGCCCGGGGACCGCGCCGACGTGATGGTAGCCTGCCTGGCGTCGTCCTTTTCGCCCGAGTTCCCGGTGGCGTCGGCGCTGATCCTCACAGGGGGCCTGGCGCCGGACGCGAACATCTACCCGCTCCTGGCGCAGGCGCCGTTCCCGGTGTTCGCGGCCAGCGACGACACGTACATCACCGCCCGGCGCGTCTCTGAAGTCCGGAGCGAGATCTGGTCCGGGCACCGGCGCAAGGTGGCCTCGGCCCTGGGGCTCTGGTCCCGCACGGTGGATGAGGCGGAGCTGGTGGAGCGGCTGCACCTGCCGCGGGCTGAACGGATGACCCCGCTCCGCTTCCTGCACGACCTCATTGAACGCGCCCGGGCCCAGCGCCGGCACGTTGTCCTCCCCGAAGGGACCGACGTTCGGATCCTGCGGGCGGTGGAAATCCTGCACCGGCGTGACGTCTGCGACCTCACCGTGCTGGGTCCGGAGTCGGACGTCCGGGAGCTGGCGGCTGCCCGGGGAATCGACCTGTCCGGGATCAACATCGTGGATCCTGCCACCTCGGAGCTCCGGCAGAAGTTTGCGGAGAAGTATTCGGAACTGCGGGCGCACAAGGGCGTTGACCTGCCCAAAGCCCTGGAGATCATGCAGGATGTCAGCTACTTCGGCACCATGATGGTCCAGCTCGGGGTGGTTGACGGGATGGTGTCAGGGGCGGCGCACACCACCGCACACACCATCCGGCCGGCGCTGGAGTTCGTGAAGACCCGCCCGGGCGTGAAGATCGTGTCCTCGGTGTTCCTGATGCTGATGCCGGACCGGGTGCTGGTGTACGGCGACTGCGCGGTGAACCCGGATCCCAACGTGGAGCAGTTGGCAGATATTGCGCTGGCCTCAGCCGAGACGGCCGCCCAGTTTGGCGTGGAGCCGCGGGTGGCCATGCTGTCCTACTCCACGGGCGGTTCGGGTTCCGGCGAGGCGGTGGACGAGGTGCGGCAGGCCACCGAACTGGTGCGCCAGCGCCGCCCGGACCTCGCCGTCGAAGGCCCCATCCAGTACGACGCCGCCGTTGACGCCTCGATCGCCGAGTCCAAGATGCCGGGCTCCTCGGTGGCGGGGCAGGCCACGGTGTTCATCTTTCCGGACCTGAACACCGGCAACAACACCTACAAGGCGGTGCAGCAGAGTTCGGGGGCGGTGGCCGTCGGGCCTGTCCTGCAGGGGTTGCGGAAGCCGGTGAATGACCTCTCCCGCGGCTGCACCGTGGAGGACATCGTGAACACCGTGGCCATCACGGCCATCCAGGCGCAGGCGCCGGCTTCGTAGGTGGTCCTGTTGCGCTGAGTACGACGACGGCTCCTCCTCATATTCGAAGGCCGGGTGAGGTATTTGAAGGCCGGGCAAGGTGGCAGCCAGGAACACCGCGCAATTCCTCCAGGCACCGGTTTACTCCAGGCACAGGACAATTCGGCCGGGTGGGCGCACACTAAGGGGACAAACAGGGGCCGGCCCTGGTTCCCGGCGTCGAGGACGGTGCAGGATGAAAGAGGTTCGAGTCAGGGCGGCACTGCTGCTGATCGCAGCGCTTTTGCTGGGCGGCTGCGCCCCCGGCGGCGGAAGTCCCGGAACTGGCACGGCGCCGCCCGGGGAAGCAACCTCATCGGCCGGAGCATCGAACGCAGCGGCAACCATCACCATTAAGGATTTCAAGTACGGCGAGCCGATAACGGTGGCGCCGGGAGCCGTTGTGGTAGTCACGAATATGGACGCCGCGCCCCATACCGTCACGGCGGAGCAGGACAAGGCATTTGACGTTGAACTCGGCGGAGGCGGGGCGAGCGCTACGTTCACCGCCCCGTCAGAGCCGGGCTCGTATCCGTACTACTGCACGTATCACTCCAATATGAAAGGAATGCTGACGGTCAAATGAAGATCGCCCTGAGGGTTCTGACGGCAGTGGCGCTATTCATCGACGCGGGAGTGCATATCCTCCTGGCCCCCGGGTATCAGGCCGCCAACCCCGGCGGGATCGGGCAGGGCAACCTGTTCCTGCTCGAATCGGCCGCGGCGGTGCTGGTGGGGTTCTATGTCCTGATCCGCGGCAGCAGGCTCTCCTACGCCCTGGCCCTGGCCGTCGCATTGAGCGCCTTCGCAGCCGTGATGCTGTACCGGTACGTCGATATTCCGGCCATCGGTCCTATACCGGCGATGTACGAACCCGTGTGGTTCTTCGAGAAGTCACTCAGTGCCGTTGCCGAAGGAGCAGGAGCCCTCCTGGCCGCTATTGGCCTTGTCCGCGCCGGTTCCAGGCGCCGGATCGCCGAACCGCCGGGATCCCTGCGCGGACGTGCCGCCTAAGCGCCGGCCCTGCAATAACGTTCCTGACATACCTGCCCGGCCTCCGCCCCGCGCGGTCGCGGTTCGCCGCCCACGAAACAGGTCAGCTGTTGTCAGGTTTTGCCAGGCTTTGGTCGTCCTCCTGCTTGGCCGGCTCGTTTGAAAGGCCCTGCGGCGTCAGGTCGAGGTCCCCGGTATTTTCCGGCGCCTCCGGAGCGTCGCCGGTCTCGGCTGCCTTGAGGTTGCCCGTATCGTCCAGGGCCGGGTTGGATCCTTCGACGCCGGTGGGGTCCTTGGTGCCGGAGCCTGAGCCGGCGTCGGTGTCCGCTTGCGGGTTGAGGGGCGCCGTGCTGCTGGATCCCGTGTTGGTGGGATCGTTTTCGTCGATGGAAGCGGGCTCGTTCGTCATGGATTGTCCTCTCGGGCGTGGTCCAGCCTGTCCGCCGACTCTAGGCACAGCCCGCTCCCATCCGCAAGGAAGCGCACCGATCCCCAAGGAAACCGCACACACGGGGGAGCGAGCGCGCCACCTATAGTGGGATTTGAACTGCAGAAGCCAGGCTCAGGAGGCCCGCATGCTCGTGCTCGTCATCAATTCCGGCTCGTCCTCCCTCAAGTACCAGGTGCGCGATGTCGCCGCCGGGAGCGTCCTCACCGAGGGGCTGATCGAGAAGATCGGCATGGGCAACGGCGGCGAAGGCGACGGCGAAATCGAGGGCCCGCGGGACCATGCCGAGGCGCTCGAGCAGGCGGATGCCGCCATCCATCAGGAGCTGGGCGACCTCGAGCTGGCAGCCGTGGGGCACCGCGTGGTGCACGGCGGTGAGCGGTTCGCCGAGCCGGTCCTGATCGATAACGAGATCACCCGCGCCATCGAGCGGCTCAACCCGCTGGCGCCCCTGCACAACCCCGCCAACGTGCTGGGAATCCGGGCCATCACCAGGAAGTGGCCGAAGATGCCGCAGGTGGCGGTGTTCGATACCGCGTTCCACCGCACCCTCCCCGAACACGCCTGGCGCTACGCCGTCCCGGACGAGCTCTACACCAACCACGGCATCCGCCGCTACGGCTTCCACGGGACCTCCCACGAGTACGTCACCCGCCGCGCCGCCGCGCTGCTGGACCTTCCGGTGAACGAGTTCGACGGCGTCATCGCCCACCTCGGCAACGGCGCCTCGGTCACGGCTGTCCAAGGCGGCCGGTCGGTGGACACCTCCATGGGTTTCACACCGCTGGAGGGCCTGGTGATGGGGACCCGCTCGGGCGACCTGGACCCGTCCATCCTGGTGTTCCTCGGCAGGGCCGGCTGGAGCCCTGAGGACATTGACTCCATGCTGAACCGGGAGTCCGGGCTGAAGGGCCTGGCCGGCAATAACGACATGCGCTCCGTGGTGGAGGCGGCCGAGGCCGGGAACGAGAAGGCGGCCACCGCGCTCGCGGTCGCCTCTTACCGGCTCGCCAAATACATCGGCGGTTACCACGTGGCCGTGGGCGGGGCCAAAGCCCTCGTGTTCACCGCGGGCATCGGTGAGAATTCGCACCAGTTCCGCGCGCTTGTGGCGGAGAAGCTGGGGGCACTGGGTGTGGAGCTGCACCGCGGACTGAACGCTGAACGGTCCAAGGAAGCGCGGGTCATTTCCACCCTTGGCTCGGCCATTCCGGTGCTGGTGATTCCCACGGACGAGGAGCGCGCCATCGCGGAGGCGACTGCCGCCGTCGTCTCCTCATCGATTGCTCCGTAACGGCCCTTTTGAGCGCCCAAAAGGGCTGTTTTGGAGCAATCGACGGGGCAAGCTCGAATTCCGACTGCGCCTACGCCCGGCCCTTGAGGATCAGGTTCCAATACACGTGCGGGAAAATGTCCCGGTCCACCACCCAGGACAGCTTGCTCTCGTTCCAGGTGGGGACCCGGGGAACGGTGGGCATAGGCCGGAAGCGGTCGTCGAACTCGGCGAACACCACAGTGTTTCGTGAGACCGTGAACGGGCACACCGAGTAGCCGTTGTACTTGGCGGGCAGCGGCTTCCCTTTCCGGGCGGCCACCAGGTTTTTGGCCAGCACGGACGTCTGCTTCCGCAGCGCCCCACCGGATTTGGAGTTGGTGGTCCCGGCGGCGTCGCCCAGGGACCAGACGTTCGGGAACCGGATGTGCCGGAGGGTTTGCCGGTCCACCTCCACAAAGCCGCCGGCGTCACCGGCCGCGGGGAGGCTGGTGGCCTTGAGCCAGTCCGGGGCGGATTGTGGCGGAACACCGTTGAGGACGTCGTAATGAAGGTTCTCCTCAGCGCCGGTGGTGGTGTTCCGGATGGTGGCCAGCTGGCCGGCCGCGTCAACGGACACCAGCTCGCTGTTGGTCCACAGCTCGATGCCGTACTCGGAGATCTTGCGGTCCAGCTCCCGGTCCACCTCCGGCACGCCGAATACCGTGGGATAGGGCTGCACCATCACCACCCGGATCCGGTCCAGCACGCCCTGTCCTTTCCAGTAGTCACAGGCCAGGTACATCGGCTTCTGGGCCGCGCCGCCGCATTTGATCGGACCCGCCGGCATGGTGAAAAGGGCGGTGCCGGATTTCAGGCCGCTCAGCAGGGTCCAGGCCTTCGGCGCCAGCTCGAACTCGTAATGGGAGGCACCGTGCGGTGAGTGGACAGCTTCGGCGAGGCCGGGCACAAGATCCCAGTCATACTGCAGGCCCGGGCAGACCACCAGCTGCCCGTACGCCACCGTGGCGCCGGACTCAAGGGTCACGGTGTTCGAGTCCGTGTCGATGCCGGCAGCAGCGTCCCTGATCCAGGTGGCACCTTTTGGAATCAGCGGTTCCTGGGGCCGGACAGCTTCCTTGGCTGACGCCCTGCCTCCGGCGATGTGCGAGAACAGCGGCTGGAAGAAGTGATGGTCCCGGGGTTCCACGACGGCCACGTCCTTGACGCCGTACCGTTCCAGCCGGGCGGCGAGGGAGAGGCCCGCGTTGCCGCCGCCGATGATGACAACTTCGTGCTGCGCGGCCACCGGATTACTTCTTTTCCGTCAGGGCTGAGCCTTTGCGGGCAGCACGCGCTCCGGTTTTCGCGGATTCCACAACGTACTGGGGGTGGTCCTCGCTGGCGCGATGGGTCTTGCCGTCCAGCTGGAAGTCGGTGGTCTTCTTTTCCACGATCCTGCCGTGCGTGTTGCCCTGCGGCGTGTTCCATTCCACGGACGTTCCCTTGCTCAACGACATCTGCTCTCCTACCTGCTTGGCTGTGGCGGGGCCCGCGGGGGCCGTGCCCCCCCAGTATCCGCCGTTGGGGCCGGCGTCTCAACGGGAGCGCACGACGGCGCCATGTCACCGGAAGCGGGCTGCGTCGCCGGTGCGGTGGTGTTGCTGCTGGTCACGGCGGAAGGGACGCTTGCCCGCCCATTGCGCTTTGCCCTCGTGAAGGCCATTGACACTGGCAGGTTGCGGGTCCACTCTGGCGCTGTGCCTGCCTTTGTGCCGGCAAGGCCGCCGGCATCAGGTGCCTTTCAAAGGAGACTGCAGTGCCTGTTGTAGAAGAAAGTGTCGTTATTGCCCGGCCGCCGCAGGAGGTCTTTGACTTTCTGTCGAAATTCGAAAACATCGCCGTCTATGATTCCTCCGTCACCTCGTCCGGGCAGGTGGGGGACGGCCCTGTGGGGGTCGGTTCCCGGGGGCGTGGGACCAGCAAAATCATGGGAAAGCAGTTCGACTGGACGGTGGAGGTCGCCGAGTTCGATCCGCCCCGGCGCATGGTGTCCCGTTCGGTCGAGGGCAAGCTGGACTTCACCGTGACGTTCATGCTCGAGCCAGCCGACGGCGGTACGCGCGTCACCCAGAGGATTGACGCCGCGTCCGGCCTGGGCGGGGTCTTTGGCAAGCTGGCGGATGCGCTGGTGGAACGGGCCCAGGGGAGGACTATGCGCGCCAATCTCGAGACCCTGGCGGAGTGGCTGGCGGAGCACCCACAGGGCTGAGGCCGGGGGCTGCGTGGGGCAAAAGGCGAGCGTACGACGGCGGGACGCGCCCGCCGTCGTACGCGTGGGTCCTACCGCAGGCCGGCGCCCGGCAGCAGCTCCGTGGCCCCGAGCGAATCGGCGATGAAGGCGTAGTCCCAGGCCCGTTCGCGCCACTGCACATAGCGGCCGGAGGCGCCGCCGTGGCCGCCGTCCATCTCGATCTTCATCACGATCGGCTCGGATCCGGTGGTCCTGTTCCGCAGCTCCTGCACCCACTTGGCGGGCTCTACATAGAGGACCCGAGTGTCATTGAAGGACGTCACGGCCGCGATCTTGGGGTACGCCACCTCCCGCACGTTTTCGTAAGGGGTGTACGACTTCATGTACTGATACACGCCGGGGTCCGTGATCGGGTTGCCCCACTCTTCCCACTCCAGCGCAGACAGGGGCAGGTCCGGATCCAGGATGCTGGTCAGCGGGTCGACGAACGGCACCTGCGCCACAATCGCGGCGTACTTTTCCGGTGCCATGTTCGCTACGGCACCCATCAGCAGCCCGCCGGCCGAGCCGCCCAGCGCAGCGATCTTGGTGGGGTCAACCCAGCCGGAGCCAGCCAGCCAGTCCGTGGCGTCAATGAAGTCGGTAAAGGTGTTCTTCTTCGTGAGCTTTTTGCCGTCCTCGTACCAGTGCCGGCCCAACTCGCCGCCGCCGCGGATGTGTGCGATCGCGAACACCACGCCGCGGTCCAGCAGGGACAGCCGCGCAATGCCGAAGCCCGGGTCCATGCTCATTTCATAGGAGCCGTACCCGTACACCAGGCCGGCCGCCGTCGAATCCTGCTTCACGGCCTTGTGCCGCAGCACCGAGAGCGGGATCCGGGTCCCGTCTTGGGCCTGCGCCCACTCGCGCGTGGCCACGTAGTCGCTGCCGTCGTAGCCGCCCAGCACGGGGCTTTCCTTCCGCAGCAGCAGCTCACCGGCGGGCTGCTGCGGGGTTGGCAGCACAAAGTCGTAAACGCGCGACGGCGTGAAATAGGACGTGTAGCCGAGCCGGATCACCGGAGCCTCATAGTCCGAACCGCCCACTCCCGCCGTGTACAGCTCCTCATCGAACGCCGGCTCCACGGGCGGCTCTTGCGCGGCGGTCCCCAGCCCGGCGAGCCCGACCACCTGGACACGCTCGATGGTGTCCTTGCGGATGGACACAACGAGGTGCGTGGAGGTGACCCCCGCGCCGTTGACGCGGACGTCGTCGGAATGCTCCACGACGGTGTCCCACTGCTGCTCCGCCAGCGGCTTCCGAAGCTCGGCCGGGTCTGCCAGGGAGACCATGGAGTTGATGGCGCTGCGGTTGTGCGTCAGCAGGATCTTTTCTGTCTTTTCGCCGTCCGGGCCGGCCAGCAGGAACGGCTCCGCTTCATACAGCACGCGCTCGTTCCGGGAGATCACGGTGGTGAGTTCCTGGGCAGGGTCATCAAAGCGGAGCAGCCGGGTCTCGCTGTACTCGGAGCAGCCGATGCCGAGCACCAGGTAGCGACGGTCCGCGGAGAGCTCGAAGCCCAGCCACATGGCGGCGTCGTCCTCCTGGTAGATCACCACGTCTTCCTCAACGGGGGTGCCCAGGGTGTGCGCCTTGACCTGGTAGGGGCGCCAGGACTCGTCCACCACGGTGTAGAAGATGCGGGTGCCGTCGGGGGAGAAGGCGACGCCGTAGAAGATGTTCTCGATAACGTCCGGCAGGAGTTCACCCGTGCGGAGGTCCTTGATGCGCAGGGTGAAGCGTTCGTCGCCGCTGTTGTCCACGGCGTAGGCGTAGAGGTTGCCGTCCACAGTCACGGCAGTCCCGCCCACGGAGAAGAAGGGCTTCCCCTCGGCTTCGACGTTGCCGTCCAGCAGGACTTCCTCGCCCGGAATCCCGACGCCGGGCTCGACGCGGGGCGGGGTCCAGTCCTGTACCGGATTGCCGGTGTCCTCTGCTGCGACCCGGCACTGGATGCCGTACTCCTTGCCTTCCGCGGAACGGCTGAAGTACCACCAGCTGTCCTTGCGGTGGGGGACGGAAAGGTCTGTTTCCTGCGTGCGGCCCTTGATTTCCCGGAAGATCGCCTCGCGCAGCGGCTCCTGGTGTGCGGTGACGGCTTCCTGGTAGGCGTTCTCAGCCTTCAGGTGCTCCACGACTTCCTCGGATTCCTTGTCCCGCAGCCACTCGTAGTTGTCCACAAAGGTGTCCCCGTGGTGGGTGCGTTCGGTGGGGATCTTCTTGGCAGCCGGGGGAGCGGGCGGGGCAGTCGCGGTGCTGGCGGAGTCCTGCAGCGGAGTCTGGGTCATGGTTTCAATATATAGACCCGGCCCGACAATGGACGGCCGTTTCGCTACCGGACGAGAACTCGGCCCCGCCCACCCCCGGACGCTCTCTCACCTTCCGCAGGAATCCGGACGATGCCCTATCAGGTTTGGTCCCAACCGGCCGGCTTGGGGACCAAACGTGATAGGGCATCCGGAGAGGCGGGGTGGCCTAGTGGGGTTTCCGGCCGCAGGCGTATCCTGTTCACGCTAAGGCACATCCGCCCAGCGTGAGAGGGGAAGCATATGACCATCCCGCCAGTGCACGAGCCCGAACCGTTCCCGCCGGAACCAGGCCCGGACCAGCCTGATCCCACCCAGCCCGGCCACCCGGGTCCGCAGCCTCCCAATCCGTTCCCGACGCCGGAACCTCCCGGGCCGCTGCCCGTGCCGGATCCGGGGCCGGCACCGCTGCGTCCCGATCCCACCCGGAGCTGACCAACAGCCAAAACACACAGAAGAAGGGGCCTTCCGCACCCTGCGGGAGGCCCCTTCGGCGCCTCCGGCCGGCACCCAAAATTCCGCGAAAATTGTTCCGCCAGCCGCTTGAAGATCTACTGGTCCAGTGGTAAAAAATCTTTATCAGCCAATATAGATCGGCTGAGACCAGAACCAATGTTGGACCGTCTCTTACGAGGAGAGAAGCCATGTTGATGCGAACCGATCCGTTCCGCGAGCTGGACAGGCTGGCCCAGCAGGTCCTCGGCACCGCAGCGCGTCCGGCAGCGATGCCCATGGACGCTTGGCGTGAGGACCAGGAATTCGTTGTCGCCTTTGATCTGCCCGGCGTCGCACTGGATTCAGTGGATCTGGATGTGGAACGGAATGTCCTGACGGTGCGGGCAGAGCGTCCCGAACCTGCAGGCAAGGACACCGAGTTGATCGCCTCCGAACGGCCGCGGGGCGTGTTCAGCCGCCAGCTGATCCTCGGGGACACCCTCGATGCCGATAACATCAAGGCAACCTACGACGGCGGCGTCCTGACGCTGCGGATTCCTGTCGCCGAAAAGGCCAAGCCGCGCAAGATCGAGATTGAAACGAAGGGAGCAAAGCAGGAGATTTCCGCCTAGCCTCAACAGGATCGGGACGTCGGGTATTGATTAATCGGGTGACTGCCTCTTGGGTGATCGCGAGTATGCACGCCACAGCGCTTGAGCGCATCGGCAGCCTGCGCCTGAACCTCCCGATATGGTGGCCCCCGGCTTCGGCCGGGGGCCATCCCTTTTTCAGGTGTTCAGGTGTTCAGCTCAAGCATCAGGGCGGGCAGTTCGTCGGCCAGTTCGCGGGCGAGGAATCCAAGGGGACCCATCCTGCTGGCAAGCCGGTCTGCCGCGGCAGCGTGGAGGTGCGTTCCCCAGCAGGCGGCCTGCGCGCTGGTGGTTCCCCGTGCTCTCAGGCCCGCAATCGCGCCAGCCAGCACATCACCGCTTCCCGATGTTCCCAGCCCGCCATAGCCCGTGGTCATCTGCCACAGCTCGGATTCCCCTGGCCCGCCCCCGCCCGTCGGCCGGGCGATGAGCCCCTGGCAGCTCACCACCGCCTGGAACTTATCCGCAATCCCTGCCACGTCCGCCGCCAAGTCATTCACCTCCCGCTCCAGCAGGACAGCCGCTTCCTTGGGGTTGGGGGTGAGGATCAGCCGCCCCTTCCACGGTTCCAGCTGGTCGGCCACCTTGACCAGGCCACCCAGGGCGTAGGCATCAAGCACGACGGCGGGGCCGCCGCCCGCCCGTCCGTCACCCGAGCCTGAATCACCAGGGTGTGAGTCAGCCTCCCGCTCCAGCAGGGCCCGCAACAGTTCCTCGGCCAGGTCCGGATCGTCCAGGCCTGGGCCCACCAGAACCGCATCGGCACGGTCCAGATAGGAGGAGATCCGGTCCAACCCTTCACCCGTCACCGACCCTTCAGCGGTTTCAGGCAGCCCCATCGCCCCGCATTCGGGGAGCGCCACAGCCACCTGCGCGGCCACGGACTCCGCCACAGCCAGCGTGAGCTTTCCCGCGCCGGCGCGGAGCGCGGCAGTACCGGCAAGCAGCGCGGCGCCCGGGGTGGCCCGCGCACCGCCGATCACCAGGACCGAGCCGCGCGAGTACTTGTCCTCGCCCGGCGCCGGCAGCGGCCACTCGCGCAAGAGCGACGGCGTCACGAGAGTCGGGGAGTTGGAGTCACTTCGGGTGGACACTGGCATCTCCTGCGTGCTCGGTGACTGTGACGCCCTGCTCCGCGAGGTGGTCCGCCACATTGAAGCTTTCCAGCGTCCAGGCCCCCTCCCCGGAGGGCCGGACATACCGCGTCAACGAGGCATTCAGGACCGACGTGCCCGCCGCCAGATCCAGGAGTTCCTTCTCGTCCATCCCCTCCAGCACGTACCGGAACAACATGATTACGGCGTCGTGGCAGACCAGCATCACCCGGTGCCCTGTACTGAGGTTGTTGAGCTCATCCAGGATAGAGCGCAGCCGCAGGGCCACGTCCGCCCAGGACTCCCCGCCCGGCGGCCGGTAGTACATCTTGCCCAGCCACTCCCGGCGTTCCGCCTCCTCCGGGAAGCGCTGCTCCACTCCCAGCCGCGTCAACCGGTCCAGGATGCCGAGCTCCCGGTCGCGCAGGCGCTCATCGGTACGGACCTTCACGGGCCAGCCCGCGGCCTCGACGGCGATTTCGGCAGTCTGGCGCGCGCGGGCGTAGGGGGAGGAGACCACGGCATCCGGCCGAAGGTCCTCCGCAATCCCTGCCAGCGCCGCGCCCAGGGCTTTGGCCTGCTCCTGGCCGGTGCCGGACAGGTTCACGTCCGCATCGCGGGCCGGCACCTCGATGACCTCAGCCCCGGCCAGCCGCGCATCCGTGGCAGCCACGTTGCCTTCGCTCTCGCCGTGGCGGACCAGGAGCAGCTCCACCGCCCCGGCCTCCTGGACAGCTTCTGTCAACCCGTCCTCTTTCACAAGAAACCACCCCGTCTCGCCTGGCTTGCCGAATGCAGGAACACTACCAGCCGTGTACCCACCGGTCCGGAAATGTAAACCAGGGGATGTGGGTGAACAAGGCGGGGGAAAGAGGTAAGCAGGTTGTGTGGCAATCTAGGTTGTGACACTATCTAGAAGTGAGCACAGACAACCGATGGCCCAGTGACTGGGTAAGAGCTGTGCTTCCCACGTGCATCCTGCAGGCCGTGGCGGAAAGCGGCGAAGCCTACGGATACCAGATCATCCAGGCCCTGAAGGCGGCCGGCTTTGACGGGCTTAGCGGCGGAACCGTTTATCCGGCCCTGAACCGGCTTGAGACGGACGGATTGGTCAGTTCGGAATGGCGTCAGGGGGATGCCGGTCCCGGCAAAAAGTTCTACTCCCTGACCCCCGGCGGGCAGAAGCGGCTGCAGCAGACAGCCCGGGACTGGGCACAATTCGCAGGCCTGATCAAAAACGTTTTACACGGAGCGAAGGGCTAGGAAGATGTCTACCGAGGAATACCTGAAAGCCTTGGCCTATGAACTTCGCCAGCGGAAACACAGCGAAGACATGGTCCGGAACAGACTGCAGGAAGTGGTCAGCTATCTTGCCGAGAGCGGCGAAAGCGGGGAGGCGGCCTTCGGGCCGCCGCGTGAGTACGCCGCCTCGTTCCCCGCCGGCACGTCGACGTCCAGGGGCGCCCGCGTGGGAACGCTGGCCGCAGGGCTCGTCATCCTGATGCTGGGTGTGTACTTGGTGCTGCGCGGGATGGTCGGGGTCAGCTTCGGCGTGTCCGGCACCCTCAGCTATTTCGCCGCGGTCCTGGTGCTGACGGCGGTGCTGGTCTTTACGGGAAAATTCCTGGACAGACGCCTCCCGGACGTTCGGTAACACTGGGGCTGTTGCGGGCCAACATCCGCAGCCTTACCGTTCGGGCTCCAGCACCTGGAGAACACCGTTGGTCGTCCCGATGTCCGGTGCCGTCCGGAAGGTGCCGCGGACGCTCCCACCCGCCGCGCCGCCGTCGTCCACCGCCCGCAGCATCGCCGTCATCCGCCGGGCGCACGGACTGTTATCTTCGACGCTGAAGATGACCTCCGCTGCGCAAAATACCCGACGCACCGGAAATACCAGCCGCGCCAGAAAATGTGTGCGTCGCCAGGTCTTTTGCGCGTCGCCCGCGTCGCCAGGTCTTTTGCGCGTCGCCCGCGTCGCCAGGTCTTTTGCGCGTCGCCAGCGTCCCGGCGCCGCCGCACCGCCAGCACGCCTGGAAGCGGTGTCCTTACGGCACCGCGAAGTCGGCGATCCGGCCCTCCCGCAGCGCCGCCCCCACAGCGCTGATGCCGCCGTAGTCGGGGAGAATCACGGACTGGCCGGCGATGGTTGCAAACCCGGCGGTGGGCAGGGTCATGGTGCCGATCGCGTTGGTGTCCAGGTTGCGCAGGCTGTAGGCGAGGATGGCAGCCTGCACCGGGTCGAAGCCCTTGTCCACGACGAGGCAGCAGGACGCGAAGTCCACCAGGCCGCGGACCGCGGTCACGTCCATCAGCGCCCCGCCGCCTGTGAGCCGTGCCAGGATGGCGCGGAGCATGATCCGCTGGTTCTGGACGCGTTGGAAGTCGCCGTCGCCGAACGCGTAGCGCTCGCGGCTGAACTCCAGGGCCGCCTGCCCGTCAAGATGGTTGATTCCCTCTGTGAAGACGTGGTTGGTTTCAATGGTGGACTGGAAGGCAAAGGGCACATTGACGTCGATGCCGCCCAACCCGTCTGTGAGCGCCCGGAAGCCGTTGAAGTCGAGCATCAGCGTGTGGTCGATGGTGATGCCCAGCAGTTGCTGGACGGTCTGGGCGGTCATGTCGATGCCGCCGTATTGCAGGGCCGCATTGATCTTCCCGCCGCCAAATCCGGGGATGTCCACCCACAGGTCTCGCATGATCGAGATGACGTAGAGGGTGTGCCGGTCGGCCGGGACGTGCACCACCATCAGCGTGTCCGAACGGTGGTCCGTGGGCTCGCCCGTGGCCGCGGTATGGGCAGCCTCGTCGCGGGCATTGCCGCGGCTGTCGCTGCCGATCACCAGGATGTTCATTGGCGCCGCCCCAAGCTCCGGAATGGGTGGAGGAGGCGGCGGGGCCGCTGGGGCAGGGGGCGGCGTTTCGGAGGGAGTCTCAGTGGGAGTGGGGGTGGGGGTCTGGGAAGCACTTTGTGTCCCGGCGGGCTGAGCTTGCGTGTCGGCCCGGTTGAGGTTAACGATCGCGACGACGGCCAACGCCACCAGTGCCAGCGCCAGCAGGGCGGCGATCCAGCGCCGCCGTCCGTGCGCCACCCAGGCCAGGCCGTGCGGATGGGAACCGGGAGGAGTGCTGCCGGAAGGACCGGCACCGGGTGCACCAGCACCGGACGGGCCCGTGCCGGAGGGTTCAGAACCGCCTGGCGTGCTCATTGTGCCTCACCTCATTGTGAATATGGTGGGATCAGTGTCCGCCCGCCAGGCCTTCCGTGGCTATATACGTATCCAAACTGTCATCTGCGGCTACAGCGAACCAGCCCGCGTTCCGGGGACCGGGGCATTGAGCCGTGCGTGGCGCAGGACGGACACGATGGCCGGCGCGAGTTCGTCCTCCATCTGGCGGTACACCTCGGGCGCCCGCCGGTAGGGGTCGATGATGTCGTTCTCCGCGGCGTCCGCGGGCAGCGACAGGTGGCGCACCGCGGCAGCCCGCGCGGGAAGGCCCCGCCAAAAGGTCAGGTTGGCAGCCAGGGGATCGCCGTCGTCGTATGTTCCCTCGCCTGCCGTGCCTCCGGCCTCGGCGCGCTGGTCCAGGACGTCGAGCATGCGGGCGAACTCCCGGATCGTGAAGGTGCGTTTGAGGAGTGACGCGTCCGACTGCAGGACTTCGCCGCGGTGCCCGGACGTCATGGTGAGCACCAGGTCCACGCCGCGAAGGACCTTGGGGGTCAGCTGGCGGGCGGCGAATTGCTCCGGGTCGCCGCCGAACGTGCGCACGATGTCCGCGGAAATCGGCTGCATGGGATCTCCCACCATGGCCCGCGTCCCTGCGCTCCGCACCTCGAAACCGCCCGGCAGCACCTGGTTGAGGCCCGCCTGGAGCAGCCGCTCGGCCACCGGGGAGCGGCAGATGTTGCCCGTGCAGACAGTCAGGATTCTTACTGGTGCGGGTGAGTCCAAGGGAGATTTCTCTTTCCAGCCGGTGCGTCCGTGCTTTTCAACTTAACACGCATCAGCCCGACGGCGGCCGCCCCACCCCGCACGCTCTCTCACCTTTCGCACGTTTCCCGGCAACGCCCCATCACCTTTCGCACGTTTCCTCAGGACGCTCTATCACCTGAGGGTAAGGAAGCCCGATGATATGACTGTGGAGAGCGTAATCGAACGGGACTGCGTGATTGCCGGCGGCGGACCCGGAGGCATGGTGCTGGGGTACCTGCTCGCGCGACAAGGCCTGCGGGTGACCGTCCTGGAGAAGCACGGCGACTTCCTGCGCGACTTCCGCGGGGACACCGTGCATCCCTCCACGGTCACCCTGCTGGGTGAACTCGGGCTGCGCGGGAAGTTCCTGGAACTGCCGCTGACGAGGCTGTCCACGCTTGACGCCGTCGTCGATGGCCAGCGCCTCACCATCGTCGACTTCGGCACCCTCCCCGCGCCGGACAACTTCCTGGTCCTGGCGCCCCAGTGGGACTTCCTGAACTTCCTTGCCCGCGAGACAGCGGCGTTTCCCACCTTCGAGCTGCGCATGCACACCGAGGCCACCGGCCTCATTATCGAAGAGGGCCAGGTGCGCGGGGTCCGGGCCAGCACGTCCGACGGCGGTATGGAGATCCGCGCGACGCTCACCGTCGCTGCCGACGGACGCGCGTCCGGCTTACGGGCCGCTGCCGGGCTGACTCCCGATGACTTCGGCGTGCCCATCGACGTGCTGTGGTTCAACCTGCCCAAGCCGCCGGACCCTCCGCCGTCAACGCTTGGATACATCTCGGAGCAGGGGCTGGTCCTCACGATTGACCGTGGCGACAGGTATCAGTCGGGCATGGTGATCCGCAAAGGCGGCTTTGACGAGCTTCGAGCGTCCGGGATCGACGTCCTCCAAGCGCGGGTCGCCGGTGCCGCGCCATGCCTGCGCCCCGTCGTCGGGACCCTCACGGACTGGGACCAGGTGAAGCTCCTCTCCGTCCAGATCAACCGGCTTCGGCGCTGGTACCGTCCGGGGTTCATTGCCATCGGCGATGCCGCTCACGCCATGTCCCCGATGTTCGGCGTCGGCGTGAACTTCGCCATCCAGGACGCCGTCGCGTTGGCCAACACCATCGCCGAGGACCTCACAACGGGAAATGCTCCTATTGAGAAGCTCGCGGAGGTGCAGCGACGCCGGGAGTTGCCGGTGAGGATCATGCAGCAGTTGCAGCGCAATGGACACCGGGTGCTCCTCAGGGCTACCAACGGAAACCGCGTCGCGCCCCGCTGGTTCGTGATGCTCCTGCGTGCCGCCTCACCGGTGCTGCGCCCGGTTACAGCCCGGTTCGTTGGAGTAGGAATACGCCCCGAGCACGTCAACCGCCGTGCCTGACCTTCTCCTTGCATGGCCCACCCAATGGGACGCTCTCTCACATAAGGCGGTTTTCCGGCCGACGCTCTCTCACTTTCCTAAGGAGAGTGAGAGAGCGTCGACCTATTAGTTGCCATAAGTGAGTTTCTCAGGGGCGCTTCGCTCCGCCGTGGGGACTGAAAATGTGTTGCAGCGGTGATCGTTGCGGGGTCTGGGCTGCCGGAGCAGACTGGAGAGTGTGTTCCGGTCGACCTCGGTCTCTCTTTAGTGCCGGTGAGCCTGTAAGTGAGTTTGGTGGTGGAGGGCACAGCTTTTTGTCCGCGGGACCGTGGAATGTTGCCGTTGAGCACGAATGTCAGATTTGTTGTTTATCCGCCTTCCCCGGGACACAGACGCGATCTGTTGGAAGCGTTCGAGGAAGGGTGATCTGTTATGGAGGTCATTCACCCGCGCTGTGCGGGTGTCGATATTTCAAAGAAGGACGCGAAGGTCTGTGTCCGCATCCAGGGCCGTGGCGGGCGGTCCACCACATCCACGGTCACGACCTGGGGTTCGATGACCGGGCAGATCCTGGGGCTGAAGGAACACCTGCTGGACGAGCACGTGGATCTGGTGGTCATTGAAGCCACCGGTGATTACTGGCGCCCCTTCTACTACCTGCTTGAAGACGACGGGCTGAACATCATCATGGTCAACGCCCATGACGCCAGGAACGTCCCGGGCCGCAAAACGGACGTTTCCGACGCTGCGTGGCTGGCCGATCTGGGCGCCCACGGGCTGGTCCGGGCCTCCTTCGTGCCCCCGCCGCCAATCCGTGAACTGCGGGATCTGACCCGGGCCCGGACCATCATCACCCAGGAACGGACCCGGGAGATCCAGCGCCTGGAGAAACTCCTCGAGGACGCCTGCATCAAACTATCCTCGGTAGCTTCGAACATCACCGGGGTCTCCGGACGCCTGATGCTCCAAGCACTCGTCGACGGGCAGACCGACCCGGCGGCCCTGGCGGAGATGGCCCAGGGCAGGCTGCGATCCAAGATCCCTGAACTCACCCAAGCACTCAGCGGGCGGTTCAGCGAACACCACCGCTACATGACCGAACTGTATCTGCACCGGATTGACGCTCATACCGCCGACATCAACGACCTCAGTGCCAGGATCGAGGCGGCGATGGAGCCCTTTCGTTGCGCCCGGGAGCTCCTCGTGAGCATCCCGGGGTTCAGCACCACCGTCGCGGAGGTCTTCATCGCCGAAACCGGCGCCGACATGAGCGTGTTCGCCACCGCAGGGCACCTGGCATCCTGGGCCGGTACCTCCCCGGGATCCAACGAATCCGCCGGACGGATCAAGTCCACCAAAACACGGCCCGGCAACCGGTACCTCAAAGGCGCCCTGGGCATCGCTGCTCTGTCCTGCGCGAGATCGAAGAATACCTACTTCGGCGCCAGATACCGGCGCATCGCCTCCCGCCGCGGACCCGCCAAAGCCCTCGTCGCCGTCGAACACTCCATCCTCACCGCAGCTTGGCACATGCTCACAACCGGCGAACTCTACAACGACCTCGGCGCCGACTACTTCACCCGTCAGGCACCAGCCAAAGCCAAAGCCCGCGCCATCGGGCAACTCGAGTCACTGGGCTACCAAGTCATCCTCGAACCCCTACACCAGCCCGGATAATACCGATCACCCCACGCACCCCACCGTCGTCACCCAATTTTCATGTCAGAGAGCGTCCTTTAGAGGGAAGTCAGAGGGCGGCCAGGAGCTTCTTCATTTCGGCGATCTCGGCTTCCTGGGCCGTGACGATGTCGCGGGCCAGTTGGATGGCTTCGGGGTACTTGCCCCCGCCGATCTCCTGCCTGGCCATCTCAATGGCGCCTTCATGGTGCCCCGTCATCTGCTCCATAAAGAGCCTGGCAGCCTCGGTTCCCTGGGCGGCCTTGAGCTTGTCGATGCCCGCCGCGTCCACCATTCCGGACATGCCGTGCCCGGAATGGTCCGACATCATGGCGGGCACATTCCAGCTCTTGAGCCACCCGGTCATGGTCTCAATTTCCGGTGCCTGGGCGTCCTTGATCCTGGTGGCCAGCGAGGTGACGTCGGCGGGCAGGTCAGGCCTGGCCAGGACGATGTCGCTCATCTCCACAGCCTGGGCATGGTGCGGGATCATCATCTGGGCGAACATGATGTCTGCCTGGTTATGTTCGGCGTTGGCGTCCGGCATCATGCTGGACATCGGGCCGGAGTTGGAGTGCATGCCGCTGCCGCCGGAGGTCCCGGGCCCGGCGGCGCACCCGGCAAGGCCCAGCGAGGCTGCCAGGGCGGCCGCGACGGAAAGCGTTTTGATCTTGGTGTTCATGGAAAGTGTCCTTCAGGAAAGTAGTTGAACTGCGCCTGTGGTGGTGTGCGGAAGTAGGCAGCAAGTCCTGGTCTATGTTCGGCTGATGGACAGTTCGCACGGCGTGGGACTTGCTGGAATGTACGAGTGGAGAGCTACCGGACTGACGCCCGCGGCGTGGTCAGGTTCCACGGCAGCGGTTCCGCCGGGCGGGAAGACAGTCAGTGATGCGGTCTTAGCCAGGAGGACACACCGCGGCCCCGCATCCTGCATCCCCGGGCAGGTCTGCATTTCGCCGGCTCCGTGCGAATGCCTGGATTCCTGGGCCACCTGGTGGGACGGGTGCGCCGGGTGGGCGGCCGTCATGACATGCATCCCGAGGATCCCGGCCGCGATGGCCAGCACAACCGTCATTAGACCGGCCCTGCCGAGGAGGTCCGCGACACGACGGATGGTTGCAGTCATTGGGCGGTTCCTCCTTCCGGCGAACTGGCGGCAAACGGCTATGAGTGAGAGAGCGTTGTGAAAAAAGCTGCGAAAAGTGAGAGAGCGCCTTTTTAACGCACCTGCGAGGGATTCAGTTTCAGGCGGCGGAGCAGCTGGGCGTTCAAAGCCACCACGATAGTGGAGGCAGACATCAGGACCGCGCCGGCAGCGGGGGACAGCACCACCCCGGCGAAGGCCAGGACGCCCGCGGCCAGCGGCACAGACAGGATGTTGTAGCCGGTGGCCCACACCAGGTTCTGCCACATCTTCCGGTAGCTCGCCCGGGACAGGTCCACCATGGACAGCACGGCGCGGGGATCGTTCCCGGCCAGCACCACGCCGGCCGATTCCATGGCCACGTCCGTCCCCGCCCCGATCGCGATCCCCACTTCGGCGCGGGCCAGCGCGGGCGAGTCGTTGACGCCGTCGCCCACCATGGCCACTTTCAGGCCGCGGCCCTGCAGCTCGGCCACTTTCTTGTCCTTGTCCGCGGGCAGGACCTCGGCAAACACCTCGTCGATGTTCAGGTCCGCCGCGACCGCCTGCGCCACCTGCCGTGCATCGCCGGTGATCATGGCCACCTTGACGCCCCGCTGCTGCAGGGCAGCCACAGCCTGCCGGGACTCCGCCCGCACCGCATCCTCAAGGCTGACCGCCCCGAGTACCCGGCCTCCGTCGTCAATCACATGGAGGACGGCGGCGCCGCGGTCCAGCCATCCGCGCGTCGTGGCCGCCAGTGCGGAAGGCACGACGGCGCCCAGCTCGCGCAGGAGCGCCGGCCCGCCTACGTGCACCGTGCGGCCGTCCACCGAGGCGCGGACGCCGCGGCCGGTGAGCGACGCGAATCCTGCGACGGCGGGCAGGGCCAGGTTCCGCCCGCGGGCTGCCCGGACGACCGCCCGCGCCACGGGGTGCTCGCTGTCCGACTCGACCGCGGCGGCCAGGGCCAGCAGCTCATCGGCTGCCGCGCCCGGGGCGGCGGCCACGTCCTTCAGCTCCGGCTCGCCTTTGGTCAGGGTGCCGGTCTTGTCAAAAAGGACCACGTCGACGGTGCGCATCCGCTCCAGCGCCATCCGGTTCTTGATCAGGACGCCGGCCCTGGCAGCCTGCTCGGTGGAGATGGCGATGACCAGCGGAATGGCCAGGCCCAGGGCGTGCGGGCAGGCGATCACCAGCACGGTCACGGTCCGGGTGACCGCCTCGGGAATGCTGCCCAGCAGGGTCCACACGACGAAGGTGACGACGCCCGCGCCCGCCGCGAAGTAGAACAGGAAGGCCGCGGCCCGGTCGGCCAAGGCCTGGGCCCGAGACGACGAAGCTTGTGCTTCAGCCACGAGCCGCTGGATGCCGGCCAGTGCGGTGTCCTCACCCACGGCGTCCACCCGGACGCGAACACTTGAATCCGTGGCCACGGTTCCGGCCACCACCGCATCCCCTGGGCCGCGGGGCACGGTCTTGGATTCGCCGGTGATCATGGATTCGTCGAACTCGGCCCGCCCTTGGACCACCGTTCCGTCGGCGGGCATCCGGGCGCCGGAACGCACCAGGACAAGATCGGCCGGACGGAGTTCGGAGACGGGTACGGTTTCGGTGCCGCTGTCCGTGATGCGTTCGGCTTCATCGGGCAGCAGGGCAGCAAGCGCATCCAGGGCGCCCTGGGCCGAACCCAGGGCCCGCATCTCGATCCAGTGGCCCAGCAGCATGATGGCCACCAGGAGGGCAAGCTCCCACCAGAAATCCAGGTCGAAACCGCCCAGGCCCAGGCTGGTGATCCACGAGGCGACGAACGCCACGGTAATGGCCATGCCGATCAGGAGCATCATGCCCGGCCGGCGGTCCTTCAGCTCCTGCAGGCCGCCCTTAAGGAACGGCTGGCCGCCGTAGAGGAAGATCACGGTGCCGAGTACCGGCGGAATCCAGGTGGAGCCGGGGAACATCGGTGCCATGTAGCCAAGGATGTGGCCCACCATGGGGCTGAAGTAGACCACGGGAACGGAGAGCGCCAGGGTCAGCCAGAACCTGTTTTTGAACATGGCCGTACTGTGTCCGGCGTGCTGCCCGTGGGTGTGGACGGCGTGGTCGTCGTCGTGATGGGCGGTGCCGCGGTGCCCGTGGTTGTGGTCCGGGTGCCCGTGTTTGGCTGCAGCCCCGGCCGGGGCTGCAGCACTCCCAGCACCGGTGAGGGCGCCGCGGGGCCCGCTGTCCCTGTTTGCGATGTCATGCATGTCAGTTTCCATTCCTTGATGAAGGATCAATGGGCGCTGGGGTTGAACGGCTGTGAAAAGCGGGTGCGGTGCACCGGCCGGGACATACCACTTCACTGACAACATTTGGAAATATACCCCTAGGGGGTATATCCGTCAAGGGCTTCGGCTTTCCGCAAACCACGTACTTGCCGTACGGGGAAGTCCCCACCTAGCGGGCGGGCGTCATCATGGCCATACTTGAGTCACAAGGCAATGGTGCCTGCCCTGGCTGGGTGAGGCTGGAAAAATTAGACCGGAGGTGTCTCTGTGGCTGAACTCAGCGGCCCCTACACATACTCCAGCGCGCTGGGTGAAGACCCATGCATTGCTGGCACCTTTCATGTGGAACTGTGCGGCTGGAAGGTTGAATGGTCGGACGGCTTGTTCCAGCTGCATGGTTACGAGCGCGGCGAGGTGGTTCCCAGCCTGGAACTGCTGTACTCGCACAAGCACCCGGAGGACAGGCCGCACTGCCAGGCAATCATTGCGCAGGTTTGCAGGACCGGGGGCTACTTCTGCATGTACCACCGCATCATAGATTCCCGGGGGCGGACCCGCCGGGTGGTCACCGCTGGAGATGGAATCGTGGATGCCGCCGGAAAAGTCACTGCCATCGACGGGGTGATGGTGGATCTCACCTCCACCCTTCGGCGGGAAACCGAGGAGACGGCCCGGGAAGCGGTGGCAGGGGCAACATCCACCCGCAGCGTCATCGACCAGGCGCGGGGCATTCTGATGGGCCAGTTGCACATGAACTCCGATGACGCCTTCCAGATGCTGGTCAGCACCAGCAGCCACCGCAACGTCAAACTGGTGGTGGTGGCCGCCGAACTGGTGAAGTTGGCAAACTCTGCGGTGACGCGCCGCTACTTGAGCGACGCTGTCGCCGCGATTGCCCAGGACAGCAGGATGGTGGGAAGTGGGCGGCGCCGGGCGGGGTAGCATCCGCCTGTAGGATGGATCGAAGGTGCGCCGGGAAGTCTGGTCGGCATGATTTTGTCGAGCCAAGTTTGAGGACGCTTCATGAGCCAAACGCCCCGTTCCGGTCCCACCCGCTCCACCATCTTCGGCCGCGGCAGCTATGCCGAAGCCCTGCGGATCGGGGAGATCCTTCGCAAGGAAACGGTGGGCGGAGCCCTGCTCGTTATCGCGGCTGTGGCCGCCCTGGTATGGGCCAACTCGCCGGCGTCGGACAGTTACTTCGCCCTTCGGGACTTCAAGATTGGCTACGAGCCCTGGCATCTTGAGCTGAGCCTTGGTGCGTGGGCGGCAGACGGGCTGCTCGCCATCTTCTTTTTCCTGGTAGGGCTGGAGCTCAAGCGGGAGTTCGTGGCGGGGGACCTGCGCCAGCTCAACAAGTCCGTGGTTCCTGTGGCTGCCGCGTTCGGCGGCGTGCTGGCCCCGGCAGTCATCTACGCCCTGATCAACCTCGCCAGCCCGGATACTTTGCGCGGCTGGGCCATCCCCACTGCCACGGACATCGCCTTCGCGGTGGCAGTCCTGGCCATCATCGGTTCGCACCTGCCCAGCGCGCTGCGGATCTTCCTCCTGACGCTGGCCGTGGTGGATGACCTGATCGCCATCACCATCATCGCGTTCTTCTACTCCAGCGACCTGCACATCATGCCGCTGCTCCTGGCCCTCATTCCGCTGGCCATCTATGCATTCCTGGCGCAAAAGTACCGCCATTTCTTCGGCCGGCACACCGCGGCGGCGTGGCTGATCCTGCTGCCGCTCGGGGTGGTCACATGGGCGCTGGTTCATTCGTCGGGCATCCACGCCACGGTGGCCGGCGTCCTGTTGGGCTTCGCCATCCCCGTGATCCGTTCACAGAAGGCGGGCGGACCGGAAGCCGGACCAGGCCTGGCGGAGATTTTCGAACACCGGTTCCGGCCGATATCGGCAGGCATTGCGGTTCCCGTGTTCGCGTTCTTCTCCGCCGGCGTGGCGGTGGGCGGCTGGGAAGGGCTCGGCTCCGCCCTCACCGATCCGGTGGCCCTGGGCATCATACTTGCGCTGGTGCTCGGCAAGCCGATCGGCATCATGGGCACCACCTGGCTCCTGACGAAAACCAGCAGGGCAGAGCTGGACAAATCGTTCACGTGGATTGATGTCTTCGGGGTGGCGCTCCTGGCCGGCATCGGGTTCACAGTGTCCCTGCTGGTGGCCGAGCTGAGCTTCGGCCAAGGGAGCCCGCACGATGACCACGCCAAGGTGGGAATCCTCACCGCATCCCTGCTGGCGGCGTTGCTTGCCACGGCCGTGCTGCGGAGCAGGAACCGCCAGTACCGGGCAGCTGAAGAAGCCGAGAAACTGGATGCGGACCAGGACGGCGTCCCGGACGTGTACCAGGAGCGTCCCTGAGCAGGAGGGGAGGGCGTTAGCGCCGGACTGACCGGCGTCCGGCGACTGCTTCAGCGGTGCCCAGCAGCGAAGCCACCACCGGATGGGCCGGAACCTGGACAGGACCCTCAGCCCTGGCGCGCCGGCTGGGACGCGAAAGCGTCAGATCACTCCTGGCACTCCATGGCGTTCCCCGCCAAGCGGGACGCGTTTTCAAGCCCCGCATGACGATCAGAGATCGTTTATGCCTACCCGACGCAGCATTTCGACTTCCCGTTCAGGTGACGGTGAGTTCGGTGTACATCCCTGCCCGGTAGTGGCCCGGGAGATTACAGACCAGTTCATAACGCCCGGGTTGCAGGTCCAGGGTGACCCATCCGGCCGCGGACGGCAGGACCCCCTCGCCGCCGCCTTCGCCGCAGGTAGCGGAGGCCTCGCCCAGGCTGCCGGTCTCATCGGTCCGTCCGTCCCGGCCTACCGGGCGGGTTCCTGCGCTCTGGGTGCCGGCCAGCGGGAGGAGGAGCATTTCGTGCGGGATGGTGCCGGCGTTGGTGACCAGGAAGGTTACTTTGCCGTGGGCCACGGTGGTCCGGTCGGCGCTTAGGCGCATACTGCCGCGCATCATCTTGGGCCCGCCCATCATGGACCCTCCCCGGTCGGTGGCGGTGACGTTGACCACTGTGCCGGCGAAGCTCGGCGCCACGCAGCGGGTGGTCCCGGGATTCCCTGCACCGCCGGGAGTTGTGCCGCCGCCCAGTAGCGCGATGGCCGCCATGGACAACGCGGTCAGCAGCAGGACCGCGATGGCACCGATCAGGACCTGTCCGTTGCGGGAGAGTTTTTTCACGGCTTGCGTCGGAGAGCAGCCCGGCGTTCATTCAGCTCGGTCGCGTCAATTTCCCCGCGGGCGAAACGTTCGTTCAGGATCCGCTCCGCCTCATCGTGTGGCGACCCGGAGGGTCGTCCGTGCCACGACCCTCCGCCGCGGACCAGCAGGATCACGACGGTCACCACACCTGCCCAGAACAGCAGCATCATCAGGGCCATGGCAATCCACCCGCCGAGACCCCAGTCGCCATACCATCCGTACATCATGTCCGGACCTGCCTTTCCATCCTTGTCCCGTTGCTTACACCATGGCCAGGGTGATTTACTCTCTTGCTCCACTGAGCGAGGCGAGGGCCTTCCGAAGGCGTGTCCCGGCGTCGTCCGCCACTTCCTTGACGGCGGCGGCTTCGCTGAGCTGCACCATGGTCTGCGGATCAATGGCCTCCACGGTGGTTGAGTCCGCCGAGCTGCTGCGCCGCACCACCACGTTGCAGGGCAGCAGCGCACCCATTTCCGGTTCAGCGGCGAGGGCGCGGCTCGCCAGCGCGGGGTTGCAGGCACCCAAGATGACGTAATCCCCGACGGCGTCCGCGGCTTCGGCGCCAAGCTTGGCTTCAAACGTGGAACGGACGTTGATTTCGGTCAGGACCCCGAACCCCTGCGCGGCCAGGGCCTCGCGGGTTCGCTCCAGCGCTTCGGCCCAGGGGAGGGGGACGGTGGTGGCGAGGGTGTACGTCATGATGCTCCTCTGAAGTTGCTGACGGTGCGGTGACCAGGCGGACTATTTAGGCGAGGGAGAGGAAAAGCTTCTCCAGGTCTTTCCGGTCCATGCTTTGGTCCTTCTGCGTGATGCACTGCTCCAGCCCGGTGGCAATGATGACGAAGCCGGCACGGTCAAGGGCTTTGGACACGGCCGCCAGCTGGGTGACGACGTCCTTGCAGTCGCGGCCTTCCTCGAGCATCCGGGTGACGGCGGCAAGCTGGCCCTGTGCGCGCTTAAGGCGGTTGATCACGGGCGTGAGTTCGGTCGGGTTCAGTTCCATAAGAGGGGTCTCCATCGGTGGGGTGCTGTCCTCAACTATATACCCCCAGGGGTGTTTTGACTACCCCCAGGGGTATCTGCGATACTCGGTGGGGTATCCACCAACCCCTTCCGAGAGGCCATCAATGACTTCCCCTTCCAAGTCTTCAGCCGTTACAGCACTCGCCCCAGAAACCCTGCAGTCCTGGTTCAAAGAACACCAGGACCTCGTGGTGATTGACGTGCGTTCCGCCGCTGAATTCGAATCCCTGCACATCCGCGGCTCTTACAACGTGCCGCTTCCGCTCCTCTCCGAGCACACCGACGAGCTCGCCGCCCGCCTGGGCTCGCGCGTGGTCCTGGTCTGCCAGTCCGGCGTACGGGCCGAGCAGGCCCGCCAGCGCATGGCGACGGTTGGCCTCGACACCGCCTACGTGCTCACCGGCGGGGTTCCCGGCTTCGCTGCTGCCGGCGGCGACGTGGTCAAGGGGAAGGACCGCTGGGACCTGGAACGCCAGGTCCGCCTGGCCGCCGGCTCCCTGGTGATGCTGGGCCTGGCCGGAGGCAAGTTCGTCTCCCCGAAGGTCCGCATGCTGGCCGGCGCCATCGGCACCGGGCTGACCTTCTCGGCTGCGACCAACACCTGCGCCATGGGCAAGGCCCTCTCGGCCATGCCGTGGAACAAGGCCGCCAAAGAGCCCACCCGCGAAAGCGCCATCCTGCAGCTTCCCCTGCAGCAGGCTGACGAGGATGCCGCGGCATGATTCCCGCCCTGGGTCTGGGGCTCGTCGTCGGCATCGTCCTGGGCATAGTGGGCGGCGGCGGGTCCATCATCGCCGTTCCCGCCCTGGTGTACGGCGTGGGCATGAGCCCTGCCCAGGCGATTCCCACCTCGCTGCTGGTGGTGGGCATATCCTCGCTGGCAGCCATGCTCCCCCGGATCCGAGAGGGCCTGAACTGGCCGGTAATCGCACTGGTGGGGGCTGCCGGGATTCCGGCGGCCTGGGCCGGCGCGGCCGTTGGCCGGCTGCTGGATCCGAATCTCCTGATGCTGGCATTCGCCGTGATCATGGTGATTGCAGGCATCCGGATGCTCCAGAAGCCCCACGAAGCCGAGGGGTCCTGCAGCACTGGACCGCACCGCGCTCTCCGGTCCTGCGTCCCGAAGGCTGTGGGCATAGGCCTGCTCGTCGGGTTCCTCACCGGACTGCTCGGCGTGGGCGGCGGCTTCCTCATCACCCCCGCGCTGACCATCTTCCTGGGCCTGCGCATGAAAGAGGCCGTCGGAACATCCCTGGCGATCATCGTCATCAACTCCGCCGCCGGTTTCAGCGCCCACGCCGCCGGCTACACCATCGACTGGACCACAACCCTGGCGTTCGCGGTCCCCGCCATCCTGGGCTCCGTCGTCGCCGCCCGACTGGCCCGCCGACTGAAGGACAAGCACATCCGCATCTCGTTCGCGGTACTCATCTTCGCCGTCGCGGCATGGGTCACCGCAGGCACGGTCACCGCCTGAACCATCCATAGAGGAGAACACCATGGGACTGATCGATTCCCTCAAGAGGGCCTTCAGCAAGCCCTACAAGACAATCTCCGTAGCGCAGGCCAAGGAACTCCTGGGCTCCGGCGCCACACTGATCGACGTCAGATCGGCGCAGGAATGGCGGACCGGCCGTGCCCCGCAGGCCAAACATATTCCCCTGGACCGGCTGCAGGCCGGCACGGCAGGGATCCAGAAGGCCCGCCCGGTCATCGCGGTGTGTGCCTCCGGAGTGCGCTCCGCCTCTGCCGCCCGGCTCCTCGCCGCCAAGGGATACGACGCCTACTCGGTGCGCGGCGGCATGGCCGCCTGGCGCCAGGCCGGCGAGCCCGTCCGCTAGGCAAGCACCACCGTTACAACCAGCCGAAACCACTTCGAAGGAGAAATCCCATGGCTGAAATCACCATCACCGAAACCGAGCAGCGCCGTTCAAGCGCCAGGATCCTCGACGTCCGCGAGGACTTCGAAGTCGCCGAAGGCATGATCCCCGGCGCCCTGCACATCCCCATGGGCCAACTGCAGGCCCGCCTGGGCGAGCTGGATCCGGCCGTGCCCGTGATCGCCGTTTGCCGCAGCGGCAACCGCAGCGCCGCAGTGGCCGATGCCCTCAACGGCGCCGGCTACACCGCTGACACCATGGCCGGGGGCATGACCGCCTGGACCCGCGCCGGACTCCCCACCACCTGACCCCTGCCGCCACACCCACAACCGGAGCGACGCCCGAAAGGACACGAAGACCATGGCAACCACCGACATTTCCCAGCAAACCTTCGCCGAGACCCTGGAAAGCAATGAGATTGTCTTCGTTGACTTCTGGGCGGCATGGTGCGGCCCCTGCCGCATGTTCGCCCCCACCTACGGCGCCGCCGCGGAACGCCACCCGGACATCACCTTCGCCAAGGTGGACACCGAAGCCGAACAGGCCCTGGCCGCCGCCGCGAACATTACCTCCATCCCCACGCTGATGGCCTTCAAGGACAAGACCCTCGTCTTCTCCCAGCCCGGAGCGCTCAACGCCGCCGGCCTCGAGGAGGTCATCCAGGCCGTGAAGAACCTGGACATGAACAAACTCCGCGCCGAGGCCGGCCACCAGCACGCCTGACCCAGCGCCTTCCAAACAGTCGCATACCTGTCATTGCCCGATACCCCCCGGGGTATATATAGTTGATGTCAGAAGCAAGAAAACTGCCCCACACCCCTTTCAACTGAAGGAGAACACCAGATGCTTATCGAGCGCATTTACGACGAAGACCTCGCCCAGGCCAGCTACGTCATCGGCTGCCAGGCCAAGGGCGAAGCGATCGTGGTGGACGGCCGCCGCGACATCGCCGTCTACCAGGATCTTGCCGCAAAGAATGGCATGAAGATCGTTGCGGTGGCCGAGACCCACATCCACGCCGACTACCTCTCCGGGACCCGCGAACTTGCCGCCGCCACCGGCGCCAAAATCTACGTCTCCGGTGAGGGCGGGCCGGACTGGCAGTACGGGTTCGACGGCGAGCGGCTGTACGACGGCGACACCATCACCCTGGGCAACATCAGCATCAAGGCGGTCCACACCCCCGGGCACACTCCCGAGCACCTGTCCTTCCTGGTCACCGACGGCGCGTTCAGCGACAAGCCCGGCTACCTGCTCTCCGGAGACTTTGTGTTCTCCGGCGACTTGGGCCGCCCCGATCTCCTGGACGAGGCCGCCGGCGGCGTGGACACCCGCTTCGTGGGCGCCAAGCAGCTCTTCGCCAGCCTGCGGGACAAGTTCCTTACCCTCCCGGACTATGTCCAGGTCCACCCAGCGCACGGCGCAGGCAGCGCGTGCGGCAAGGCCCTCGGCGCCATCCCGTCCTCCACCGTGGGCTACGAGCGCCTCTACGCCTGGTGGGGCCCCTACCTGGCAGCCAACGACGAGCAGGGCTTCATCGACGAACTCCTTGATGGCCAGCCCGACGCCCACGCCTACTTCGGCCGCATGAAGCGGGAAAACCGTGAAGGCCCGGCCGTCATGGGTGAACGCGCCCCGCTGCCCGAGCTGTCAACCGGGATCGTTGCCGCCGGACTGGAGCAGGACACGCTGACGTTCATCGACACCCGTTCCAACAGTGAAGTCCACGAGGGCACGGTGGTCCGGTCCCTGAACGTTCCGGCCGGGAAGTCTGTGGCCAGCTACGGCGCCTGGGTGGTCAACCCGGAGACAGACAAGAACCCCCTGGTGCTCCTGGCCGAGGACCAGGAACAGGCCCAGGACATGTGGGACCACCTGGTCCGCGTGGGCATCGACAACGTAGCCGGCTACCTGACCGGCATCGACGGGCTGCCAACCTTCACACCCAAGCTGATCCAGCCGGAGGAACTCGAGGGTTTCGATGCAGCCATGGTTCTGGATGTCCGCAACAAGAGCGAACACAAGGCCGGGCATGTCCCGGGCTCGTACCAGCTCAGCGGCGGCCGCTTGATGTGGCACCTGGATGAACTCCCGGCGGACGGCACCATCGTGACCTACTGCCAGTCCGGGGTGCGGAACTCCGTAGCCGCCAGCGCGCTGCGCCGTGCCGGGTACAACGTCGTCGAACTCGATGGCAGCTACGCCGCTTGGAATGCCTGGCAGCAGGCCCGCGAATCCGTGTCAACCAACTAAACAAAAAACAGCAGCATGTAGCTCGAAATGATGGCAAAGGCGGCGGCACGCGAATCCCTGCCGCCGCCTGAGCTTTGCCCCGGCCTTCCCGTAACGACACCTGGAGCACCTCCGTGAAATCCGGCAGCACCTCTTTCCCGCAGCATCCAGGGGCAAAGGATTCCATCTCGCTGGGCCTGCGGCAGAACCTGGCGCAGTTCATGCTTCTCGTGGCCGTTAACGCCCTCGTGGGCGGGACCTTGGGCCAGGAACGTACCGTCCTGCCGTTGCTGGCCGCGCAGGTCTTCCACCTCGACTTGTATACGTCGGCCCTGACCTACATCCTCGCCTTCGGCCTGGCTAAAGCTGCCACCAATTACTTCGCCGGAACCCTTTCGGACCGTTACGGCCGCAAACCGGTTCTCGTCGTCGGCTGGCTCATCGCCCTCCCCGTGCCCCTCCTGCTGATCTTCGGGCCTTCCTGGGGCTGGATCGTGGCAGCCAATGTGGTGCTCGGCATCAGCCAGGGCCTGACCTGGTCCACCACTGTCATGATGAAGATGGACCTCGTCGGCCCCGAACGCCGCGGCCTGGCGATGGGGCTGAATGAAGCAGCCGGCTACCTCGGGGTCGCAGGCGCCGCACTGGCCACCGGCTACATCGCCGCCACCTACGGGCTCCGTCCCGGGCCGTTCCTGCTCGGCGCTGCCTTCGTCGCCGTCGGCCTCGGCATGTCCGTGCTGACCATCCGCGAAACACACCAACACGCCAAGGCCGAAGCCGACGCCCACGTCCCCGTCCATGCCGGCAGCCACGCCGGACTGAGCAACCGTGCCGTCTTCACCCTGACCAGCTTCCGGGACAAGTCCCTGTCCTCCGTCAGCCAGGCCGGGATGGTGAACAACCTTAACGACGGCCTCGCTTGGGGCCTTTTCCCTGTTCTGTTCGCCGCAGCCGGGCTCAGCATCGAGCGCATCGGCATCCTTGCCGCCGTCTACCCGGCCGTCTGGGGCGCCGGGCAGCTGGTCACCGGCGCGCTCTCGGACCGGATTGGGCGTAAACCCCTGATTGCCGGCGGTATGCTCGTCCAGGCCCTGGCGCTGGGCCTGGTCGGGCTTGGAAATGACTTCGGCACCTGGCTTGCCGCCGTCATCCTGCTCGGTGCCGGCACCGCCATGGTTTACCCAACGCTGCTGGCAGCGATCGGCGACGTCGCCCACCCCGGGTGGCGGGCACGCTCGGTCGGAATCTACCGGCTATGGCGCGACGGCGGGTTCGCCGTCGGCGCCCTCGTCTCCGGACTCATCGCCGACGGTTACGGCATCCCGGCAACCGTCGGAATCGTTGCCGCCCTGACTGCGCTCTCCGGCATCATCGTGGTCTTCCGCATGCGCCCCAGTGACCACATAACCCGTAGCCCGGCAGGCTGATCAGGGCGGCGGGTGCAATTGGCCGCCCGGCGACACGGCCGGAATCATCGGCGGACGGATCTACCACGTCATCACCGACCCGGAACTCTATTTCCTCCCGGGCCGGAACCCCTGGAACGCTTTTGCCATCTGGGACGGCGGGCTGAGTATTTGGGGCGCCCTTGACCTGTGCCGGGGCCTGGATCGGCTGCCGCAGCGCCGGTGCGTCCTTTGTCGCGTTCCTGGACGCCGTCGCCCCAGGCGTCCTCTTCGCCCAAGCGCTGGGACGCTGGGGCAACTGGTTCAATAACGAACTCTACGGCGATCCCAGCACCCTGCCATGGAAGCTCCAGATCCACCAGCTGAGAGCGCCCGGCCGTTGAATTCGCCGTGCGGGGAGCTTGTGGCAGGTGCCGTAAGTCCCGGCCGAGCCGGTCCGATTTGCATACAACGAGGCGTCTCCGCTGCGCAGGGCTTCCATAGCGGCTATCTCCGTCGCCGTCCTCATCGGAGCACTCGGTGCGCTCGTAGCCAGACGGATGCTCAGCACAGCCACACACCCGCTTCCCGCCTGCAGCGGACAGGGACTTCGAACCGGGAGTAGGCTGAAGCCACTCTCCGGCCAGGGACGCTGCCAGGTACCCCTTGCCAGGCAGGACCACCGGGGCGCCGATCACCGGAGACCAGACATGACAAGCGGAGAAACTGACCATGTCCGCGCCCAATCCCCGGACAGTGCGCTGGAAAAAATTGACCGCGAACGGCTCGAACGGCTCCGGCAGCTGGCCGCCGCTGTCCCGCAGGAGATCGGTGCGCACCTGCGCGCCCTGGATAAGGAATGGGACATCGAACGCGTGCTCGAAGCCAACGCCTCCGCCCTGACCATCCTCGCCGTGTCCCTTGCCGCCGTGAAATCCCGGAAATGGCTGATCCTTGCCGGAATCGTCCCGGGCTTCCTGCTCCAGCACGCCCTTCAGGGATGGTGCCCGCCGATCGAGATATTCCGCCGCATGGGCGTGCGGACCCGCAAGGAAATCGACATTGAACGCACCGCGCTCAAAGCCTTGCGCGGGGACTTCGTCCCCGTCCCCGACACCACCAACAGCGCCGGGGCCGCCGAATGGGCCCTGACAACCGCCCGCTCCCGCTAAAACCCGCTGCTGCCGGGTCCCATGGGTGCCGTGCGGGATGAAGCCGGGCAGATGCGGCAGGAGCCCGTAGGTTATGTTGCGGTGGAACCGCTCAATCTTCCCGCGGCCCTGAGGCACGCCGGGGAGGGAATGGATGAGGCGGATGAGGGTGTCGAGGCAGACCCGTTCAAGGTGGGTGCTTGTGGAATCGGCGCCGTGATCGCTGTAGAGGACATCGGGCAGGCCCATGGCAGGCCACGCCCGATGGTTCTTGCACTGCGCGGCCTGATGAACGGCTAAGCATGTCTGGAGCACGGTCGGCGCACCGGTGAAGCAAGACCAGTGCGGCCCGGCACGACGCCGATCCATCTGGCCCTACGAGACGCAATGCCAGTGTGTGCCCGGAATGAGTGCCGCAGTGGTCCCAGACACGCCGGACGTCACGGAGCTGTCGGCCATATTTTCCCTGGCAAGATTCTATGCACCGCCGTGCCGGCGGCACCCGGCCCTTTACTCCTCGAGGAGGGCCTGGATGCTTTCGCGGGCCGCCTCCGAACCCTTGCCACTGACCGCGCCCACCACCGTTGCCGCCATCTCGCGGAGCCTGGCCTTCCTCGCACCGGAAGAGCGGGTGAGCTCATAAACGGCCTCGTCGTGGGTACAGCGGTTCTGTGCCATGATCACGCCCACCGCCATATCCACCGTCGCCCGGGACTTCATGGCAGCGGCCAAATCATTACTGGTATCCCGCAGGTTTCCCAGTTTCAGCGCCAGCCGCAGTGATCTTGCCGCATTGGCCACAAAGTTCCGGGCGGTGTCAATGTCCAGAGGAGAGAGGCTGCCTGGCTTTTCGGCGTAGAGGTTGACCACGGCTTCGGCCTCGCCGGCAAGTTCCAGCGGGATGGCAAGGATTAGTCCGATGCCCTGCTCAGTGGCCACGCCAACATACTCTGGCCACCGCACTTCCCGGCTGACGTCCTGGACGAGGACGATTTCGTGCCGCCGGAGGGCGGTGAGGCAAGGACCGTCGTCGAACGCGTTCTGGATTTCATCCAAGGAGCGGGCGCGATTATCGCTGCTGGCCACCACGCTGGGTTTCCGGTGCCTTAGCGCCGTCACGCCGCAGTGTAGCTGCTTCGACGTCGTGGACAGGGTGGACGCAGCGAGGACGGCGAGTTCCTCGAGGAACGCGGTGACGTCCACGCTGTTGAGCAACAGCTCCTGCAGTTCGCGCTCTCCGGCGGAGACCCACGGCTCTCCGCCGTCCTCCCAATCACCGTTGGACTTTCCCTCGCTCAACCGGCCTCCTTCACCAAAACCTTCTTCCGGTTCAGAGGTTACTGTTTCCGGCCGCCGCGGGAAAGCAGCTCAGGCCGTGGCCAGCGGCTTCACCGGCGCCTCCACGTGCCGGATCTCCAGCGCCTCGGGATCCAGCAACTTGCGCGCGCCGGTCCTGGCGTCCAGGATCCAGAACAGTTCCAGAGCCGGAACGACGTCGGTGACCCGCCCCCGGTGGAAAAGCTTGCCGTTGTGCCACGCCTCGATCTGGTCGCCGATGCGAAGCTCGGCGGTACGTGCTCCTTGTGCCTCCATAATGCTGTGCCTCCTGCATGTTGTATCCCCGTATGCAAAGCTTGCCCCGCCGAGGTTGCTGAAATGTTTCAACCGAGTGTTTTTTCTGTGACCAGTAACGGGATCACGACGGCGGGCGGCGGCATAGCTGCGGCCGGCGACGCGCAGAAGCACCACCGACCCGCTAATTACCTGGCGCGCGGGGTATACGGGCGCGCCAGGGAATTTGAGCGTCGAATTTGCGGCAGGGTGTCGAAAGTATGCGGAATTCAGGAAGCCGCCTCGCGCCGGGCTGCTGCTACCGCCTCCTCGATGCCGCCGCTCCACGGCTCGCCGTGGCCGGGCAGGACCAGGGAAGCCCGCGTCTGCGCCAGTTGGGTGAGGGTGTCCAGGTTCTGGCGGCTGTCCATGGTGGCGGCTCCGGCTACGATGCGCGGACCGGTCCGGCCTGAATACGGGTCCAGCGTCACGAGTGCATCCCCGCTGAACAGCACATCCCGGTCCCGCAGGTAAAGCCCGCAGTGCCCCGCCGTGTGGCCGGGCGAGAACACCACCTCGGGCGACCCCGGCACCGGCAGCGTGCCGGACCCAGCAGGGAACAGCGTCAATTCGTCAACACCCTTCACCCGCAGCGCACCCGCCCTGGTCATGCGGGCCAGGACGGGCAGGCCCTTCGGGTGGGAGAGCGAGAAGACAAAACGTGACTTCTCGTGCTGGTACCGGTACGGGTGGCGGGCGATGAAGGAGTCGCCGCCATGGACCCAGACCGGCACCTTGAACTCCGAATGCAGCCGGTGCGCCAGGCCCAGGTGGTCGAAGTGCGCGTGGGTGAGGACCACGGCCTTGATGTCGCCGATCGCGTGCCCCAGCCCCCGAACGGAGTCCTCCAAAGGTTTCCACATGGCCGGCAGCCCGGAGTCCACCAGGGTCAGCCCGTCGGCGCTTTCCACCAGGTAGAAGTTGACGAAAGCCTCGGAGACGCGGTGAACGCCCTCGGCCACAGCGGTGAACGAAGCCCGGCCGGCGGCAGCCTGTGTCATTGCCGCGCTCCTGAAACCCGCCGCGCTCCTGAAACCCGCCGCACCGCCCTGACGGCAACAGCGGCACCCAGCCCGGCCAGCACCCACGGCCCGCCCACCAGGAAGGGATCGATCCACTGGTGGTTGACATCGGCCCGCTTTTGCCCGAACCGGGAGCGGACACCGTGGCGGGAGAACTCGCTGAGCACACCGGTCTCGGTGACGGGGTTGTCCGGCTGCAACGTGGCCAGCGAACGCAGGTGGTGTTCCCACGCGTCCACCCGGTCAGCGGCAATCAGCAGCAGCCAGTGCGCGGCCCGGCCCTCGCTGAACCTGGCGTAGGCGTACTTCCGGATGGCCCCCGATACCCCGGCGGGCGGCGTTGATGTGCCGAAAACGGGGGTCAGGAAAGCGTGCTCGATGGACCGCTCCCGGGGCCATTCCTCGGGCTGGCGCTCGGGGAAGTCCCAGTGCGCGCCGGTCTGGATGCCGGGCTGTTCCCGCGGGAACGAGGGGCGGTCAGCCGGGTCCAGGTCCACGCCCCAGCCTGGAATCCGGGCACGCAACTGCTCCGCGGACTCCCTGGGCTCAGGCTTGCCGGCAATGTACGGCGCGGGTGTTACAGCCATGGTGATCTCTTCCCTTCAGTGCGAAGTGCCTGGGCCGGTTTAGGCCGGGGTGGATACGATGAGTGGCTTGATGCAGTCATCAAGCTTCGCGGAGAACATGTGGTATCCCTCCGCGATGTGCTCCAGCGGGATGCGGTGGGTGACGATGTCGCTGGGCTTCAGGTACCCGTTCCGGATGTGTTCGAACAACCGCGGCCACTGCCGTTTGACCGGGCACTGGTTCATCCGCAGCGTCAGGCCCTTGTTCAGCGCGTCGCCGAACTTCACTGCACTGAAGAGCGGCCCGTACGCGCCCACCACCGACACGGTCCCGCCCTTGCGCACCGCGTCGATGGCCCAGTTCAGGGCAACGGGCGAGCCGCCCTGCAGCTTCAGCTTCGTGGCGGTCACGTGCTGGAGGAAGTTGCCGTCCGCCTCCGCGCCCACCGCGTCAATCACCACGTCGGCGCCGAGGTAGTCGGTGGCCTTCTTCAGGTGCACCACAATGTCGTCGTACTCCACGAAGTTGTACGTCTCGGCGTGCGCGAAGCTCCGGGCCTTCTCGAGCCGGTACTCCAGGTGGTCGATCACAACCACCCGGCCGGCGCCCATCAGCCAGGCGGACTTGGCCGCGAAAAGCCCCACGGGTCCGGCGCCGAACACCACCACCGTGTCGCCCTGGCTGATGTCTCCCAGCTGGGCGCCGAAGTAGCCGGTAGGGAGCGCATCGGTGAGCAGGACCGCGTCCTCTTCGTCCATCCAGTCCGGAATTTTGGCGGGCCCCACATCAGCGAAAGGGACGCGCACAAACTCGGCCTGGCCGCCGTCGTATCCTCCGCAGGTGTGGGAGTAGCCGTAGATGCCGCCCACCGCCGTCGCGTTCGGGTTGACGTTGTGGCAGTTGGAGTAGAGGCCGCGGGAGCAGAAGTAGCAGGAGCCGCAGTATACGTTGAAGGGGACCATCACGCGGTCTCCGACGGCCAGGTTCTGCACCGAGGGGCCAACCTCGTGCACCACCCCCACGAACTCGTGCCCGAACGTCATCCCCACCCGGGTGTCCGGCATCATGCCGTGGTAGAGGTGCAGGTCGGAGCCGCAGATAGCCCCCGTGGTCACCCGCACAATCGCGTCGTTGGGGTGTTCGATCCTGGGAATGTCTTTTTCCTCGACCCGGACTTTGTAGGGGCCGCGGTAAACCATTGCTCTCATGAGTGCCGCCTCAGAGGTTGTGGCCGGCAGTGCGGTTCCGTCCCATCCAGGAACATACCCCCGCTGCTTGAGGCGCACCGTCTGCCCTACGTTTCCACCTGGTGCCGGAGTTGGTCAAGGCTTCTGTCAAGGGTCCCCACAGAGGGGGTTCAGTGTGCTTAGGGCGGCCGACGGCGGGTAGGGGACAAGGTGAAAGGCGCGCCGGAAGAGGGGGTACGGACGAGTGTCACGGGAAGGCCACATCACGCCGACGGCGCCCGCCAAGGCCCCGAGTAGGGCGCAGGCCTTTCTGTTCGGCATGGGGATCGGCGGGTTTGTGGATGGCATCCTCCTGCACCAGCTGCTGCAGTGGCACCACATGCTCAGCCACACCGGGGGCGGCAACACCAAAACAGTGGCCGGCCTGGAACTGAACACCCTGGCGGACGGCCTGTTCCACAGCGCAATGTGGGTCCTGGTAGTTGCCGCGGCCATCCTCACAGTCCGCGCCCGCCGGCAGGGGCGGCTGTCCTCGCGCTGGCGGTTCCACACCGGGCTGGTGCTGTGCGGCTGGGGCGTTTTCAACATCATGGAGGGCCTGGTCAACCGCCAGCTGCTGCAGATCCACCACGTGCGGGACGACCTGGGCGGGCCGCTGGCCTGGGACCTGGGCTTCCTGGCCGTCAGTGTTGTCCTGGCCGTGGCCGGATGGCTTGTGTTTCGAGGTAGTCCAACGTCTGGCCATATCGCCTCCGCTCGGTCAAAATACTAAGCATGCTGATTAAATCGGCAGCCGGAAGCAGACCGGCGACATCCCACATGTGAACTCGAGAGGACATACTCATGGTTTTCTTTCACAAGCAGGAACTTCAATACAAAGCCACCCCGGATAAGCCCGATGCCGTCTACGCCCGCAAGCTCCAGGAAGTGCTGGGCGGGCAGTACGGCGAAATTACTGTCGCCATGCAGTACTCCTTCCAGGCCTGGAACGCGCACATTCCGGGGAAGTACCGGGACATGCTGTTCGGAATCGGCGCCGAGGAATTCGGCCACGTGGAGATGCTGGCCACGATGATCGCCCAGCTGCTGGAAAAGGCACCGCTGGGCATCACCAACGACGCCGTCCAGTCCGATCCCACCGTGGCTGCCGTAGTCGGCGGCATGGATGTGCAGTCCGCCATCGTGGCCGGCGCCGGGGTCCGCCCTGTGGACAGCAACGGCAACCCGTGGCAGGGCAGCTACGTCACCGCCAGCGGCAACCTGCTCGCCGACTTCTGGGCCAATGCCAACGCGGAAATGCAGGGCCGGCTTCAGGTGGCCCGGCTGTACCACATGACTGACGATCACGGCATCCGCGATATGTTGTCCTTCCTGCTTGCCAGGGACACCATGCACCAGAACCAGTGGGTTGCTGCCGCCCGCGAGCTGCAGGAAGAAGGCAACGAGAACTTCCCGGTCCCGAGCAACTTCCCCATCAACAAGGAGATGCGGGACGTCGCGTACCAGTACCGGAACTTCTCCGACGGCCAGGCCGCCGCTGAAGGCACCTGGGCCAAGGGCCCTACCCCGGACGGCCTCGGCGAATTCAGCTACGTGGCAGAGCCCCCGGCTGGTGTTCCCATGCCGCCGCCCACGCACCCCGATTCCCGCTTCTACGGCACCACCGAGCTGCCCAACACAGTGGAAAAGGCCGCGGGAACAGTCCAGGACAAGCTCAACAAGGAGTAGCTGAAGACGCGCAAATCCTCCTGCTGCACACAAATGGACTGGCGACACCGAAATACGGGTGTCGCCAGTCCATTTGCTTGTCCGGGAACCGGTTGCGCGTCCTCAGCTACAGGCAGGTGCCCAACCTAGGTGTCGGGGTTCAGGTCCCTGACGTTGCGCTCCCCGATGTCGGCGGCGCCCAGAATATCGGCAGCCGGATTGTCGGCGGCCACGTTGTCCCGCACGCTCAGCTCGGGGTGGTGCAGGTCAAGGGCAGGACGCTCGGAACGGATCCGCGGCAGCGACGTGAAGTTGTGCCGCGGGGGAGGGCAGGACGTGGCCCACTCCAGCGAGGCGCCGAAGCCCCACGGATCGTCCACGGTGACCTTGTTGCCCCTGCGCCAGGTGATGTAGACGTTCCAGAAGAACGGGATCAGGGACGCCCCCAGCAGGTAGGAACTGATGGTGGAGAACTGGTTCATGAAGGTGAACTCGTCCTCGGGCATGTAGTCCGCGTACCGGCGGGGCATTCCTTCAACACCCAGCCAGTGCTGGATGAGGAAGGTGCCGTGGAAGCCAAGGAACAGCATCCAGAAGTGGATCTTGCCCAGGCGCTCGTTCAGCATGGTCCCGGTGAACTTGGGCCACCAGAAGTAGAAGCCGGCGAACATGGCGAACACCACCGTTCCGAACACCACGTAGTGGAAGTGTGCCACCACGAAGTACGTGTCCGAGACGTGGAAGTCCAGCGGCGGCGAGGCCAGGATGATGCCGGTGAGGCCGCCGAAGAGGAAGGTGATCAGGAAGCCGAGGCTCCACAGCATGGGTGTCTCAAAGGTGAGTGAGCCGCCCCACAAGGTGCCGATCCAGTTGAAGAACTTCACGCCGGTGGGCACCGCGATGAGCATGGTCATGAACGCGAAGAACGGCAGCAGCACGGCCCCCGTGACGTACATGTGGTGGGCCCATACCGTCACGGAGAGGGCAGCAATGGCAATCGTGGCGTACACCAGGCCCTTGTAGCCGAAGATCGGCTTGCGGCTGAAGACCGGGAAAATCTCCGAAACGATGCCGAAGAACGGCAGCGCAATGATGTACACCTCCGGGTGGCCGAAGAACCAGAACAGGTGCTGCCACAGGATGGCACCGCCATTGGCCGGGTCATAGATGTGCGCGCCGAACTTCCTGTCCGCACCCAGGGCGAACAGGGCGGCGGCCAGCGGCGGGAAGGCCATGAGCACCAGGATCGAGGTGACCAGGGCGTTCCAGGTGAAGATCGGCATCCGCCACATGGTGAGGCCCGGGGCGCGCATGCAGATGATGGTGGTGATGAAGTTGACGGCGCCGAGGATGGTTCCGAAGCCGGACAGCGCGAGGCCGAACACCCACAGGTCCCCGCCGAGCCCCGGCGTGAAGGTGGTGTTGGACAGCGGCGCGTAGGCGAACCAGCCGAAGGAGGCGGCACCCTGCGGGGTGATGAAGCCGGAGGTTGCAATGATGGAGCCGAAGAGGAAGAACCAGAACGCCAGGGCGTTCAGGCGCGGGAACGCGACGTCTGGCGCACCGATCTGAAGCGGCATGATGACGTTGGTGAAGCCTGCGAAGAGCGGGGTGGCGAACATCAGCAGCATCGCGGTGCCGTGCATCGTGAAGAGCTGGTTGTACTGCTCCTTGGTCTGCAGGATCTGCAGGCCGGGTTCGAACAGCTCGGCGCGGATCAGCAGTGCCATGACGCCTGCCAGGCAGAAGAACACAAATGAGGCGAGCAGGTACATGTACCCGATGGTTTTGTGGTCAGTGGAGGTGATCCAGCTGACAACCATGCTGCCTTTCGGACGTTTAACCACCGAAGGTGCGGCGGTGGCCGACGTTGAGCCCATGTTCCGGCCGGTGGTGGTCATTACGGTTCCGTCCTTTGCTGTGCCTGCTCCAGGGCTGGTCGTGCCGGATTCCGGTCGAATTCATCGCCGCGGATGCCGGTGTTGCCCTTGGCCCGGAGATCCGCGATGTGGCTGTTGTATTCCTGCTCGGGGACTACTCGGACCTTGAAAAGCATCTCGGAATGGTATTCGCCGCAGAGTTCGGCGCATTTGCCGGTGAACTCACCGGTGCGGTTGGGAATGATGTTGATATACCTGTTGTACTGGTTCTCGCCGGGGTACAAGTCCCGTTTCTGGAGGAACTCCACCACCCAGAAGGAGTGCTGGACATCGCGGGAGTTCAGCTGCAGCTCCACCTTCTTGCCCACCGGCAGGTACAGGGTGGGCAGCCGGTCCGGCGTGCCCCAGTTGCCGTCCAGGTGGGCCTGCACGCCCGGGTCCTCATGGGCGTCTTCCTTGACGTAGTTGAAGTCCCAGGCCCATTGCTTGCCGCGGACATCGATCACAACATCCGGGTCCTCGAAACGGTCGTCCATTGCCCGCTGGTCCCGGTCGGTGAAGACGAACAGGACCCCCACAATCATGAGCGGTACGGCCAGGTAGAAGACTTCCAGCGGGAGGTTGTAGCTCATCTGCCGGGGGAAGCCGACCGTATCTTTCCTGCGGCGGTAGGCGATGACGCACCAGAGAATGAGGCCCCAGGTGATGACACCAATAATCACTGCGGCAATCCACGAGTTCACCCACAGGTCTGTGACCAAGGGGGTGTGATCGGTGGTGTCACGTTCGCCGGGAAGCCAGCCGCGCTGGACTTCGGCTGAACATGAGGTCAGAGCCATCACTGCCGGGATAGAGGATAGGGCGGCCCGGCGCCGCCATCTGGAAGTGTTTCGTCTAGTGGTGTTCACTGCGCGGTTCTCCTCCGGAATGCCCCAGAGGCCCAGCTGCATGAGCCCAATATCCCATGGCGCATGGCCAGTGGATGTGCCCACAGTAGCGCGGAAAGGAGCCGCAAGGAAAGGGTTTCGGACCAGTGCCGCAGTTTCCCTGGAGAACGCCCGAACCGGTGCTTGTGCTGCAGCTTTGCGGAGCCGCTCGGACCGGGACATGGCCGGGGCTAGGCCGTGCCAGCCGCCGCATAGACGCGAACCCAATCCACCCGCATCTCGCCAGCGCCGTTAGCAGTGCTGTCTGGGAACCAGTCCAGTTGTAGCGTCTGGTGCATCGAGCCGGGAGGCTGGTGCGCAGAGTTGTTGTCCTCAAACCACTTCACGCCATCGACGTAGCCGACGATCCCATTCGGAGACCAGTCAACCGCGTAGTTGTGGAACTGGGTAACGTCCAGAGTCTTGGATGCCGACGTCTGCGAGTTCGAACATCCATAGTGGTGGAAGAACTGGATGAGGTTCCAGTCGCCGGTCGTCTCCGCGTAGTCGACTTCGCCGTCACACGGCCAATTCTCACTATCCGGCCACAGGATGGATACCATATGGTATTCGTTGTCGCCGGACCCGGCCGCGCGGACCTCCCACCTCCCGTACTTCTGCCGTGCAAACTTCGCGCCCATGCCAGCGGTGGTGCCATCCGGAGTTCCGGTCATGACCATTTTGGAACCGTCCACGGCAACCTGCTGTGGACTCCGGATACCGTTGCCCGCGTGGCCGGCGCTGTTGTAGACATCCCACTTCGCGGCATCCGGCGCACCTGTGTAATTGAACTCGTCGCCAGTCACAGGCGTGCCCCAACCAAGGGCTACCGCCGCCTCGGCAGGTGCTACCGCATCAGGCGCGGTGGTTACGACCAGCCTGGGGCGCAGGGCGGGATCCGGAGATTCCTTGGACTTGAACCCGATCCACTTCTGCGCGTTACTTTCCAGCTTGAAGTTCTGCTCGCCACCGTTTGAGCTAACCCCCTTAGTAACATCCCATTCGACCCAAGAGCCGTTAGCGAACCCGCCTTTCTTCCCCAGCCACGTCTGGCGTGCTGGTGCGTTATTCCAGGTAACTCCGCTCTCGGTCCAGGCGCCAGACGTAGTAAAAACATCCACGAACTCAGTGGAAGTAGTGGATGCCTCCGAATATGCCCGCAGTTTAGCCGAAACAACATGTTCGCCAGCGGGAACTTGAACTTTGAACCGGAGGAGTGTGTTCCGCCAGATGTTCGTGCGGCCCTCTGTGGACAAACGCACGCTGGCCCCAAAGTTGGTAGTCGGCTTGTTCGCCTGTACGTATGTGTCCATGGTCAGCGAGACCGACGCTGCGGCACTTGCCGTTGTCGGAGTAATGATTGCTGACCCAACCAGAATGGATGATGCAACCGCTGCGCATTTACGCCAGAACATCAGTCCGCCCTCTATCAAGCGTAAAGATATTATTGGACCCGTTGTCCCATGCGATTGCTACATCGCCGCCATGAGGAACAATCGGAAAGTTTCTGCCGGTCCAGCCAGGTCTCCGGGGTGGCAACGGCTGAATGGCTGATCCTCTGACAGCCGTAATTGCTGGCGGCCCCAGCACCTCAGGAGTTACCGGGCAGACTTGGGGCGACGTTTGTGGCGAGGAGGAGGGCCTTGCTAAGCCAGCGGACGTAGCTTTCATATTCATCGCTGTTTCTACTGGGGATTTGAAGTATCCGGCTGGTTTAAGCAAGCGTCGACCCAGAAACAACGACAGCTAAATGCCAGCTATGCCAAAGCGTAGACCTGAAGCGAAAGAATGTGCAATCAATCCCCTATACCTATCTCTGGGGAATGCACAAAATTCCTATACCTAATTAAGGAATTGAACGATAACCCCCATGCCTCAGTAGCGGATTCATCGACAACCCCTATACCTAACCTGGCTGTCGCTAAGAACCTGTCCCCGCCGCAAAGCCCTGCCTCAGGTGCTCAATGGCCGCAGTGATCCGGCGGGGACGCCGTGGCGGGACGGGGAACGTAAATGCCGGCGCTGGGTTAACTCCGACGCCTCAGCTCAAGCCGACTCGCTCATGAGCTCCTCCACAGCCATGGCCAGCAGGTTGCGCTGGAGGGCAGGCAAAGAGATCAGTCCCTCCACGTAGGCCCGGACCTCATACTCGCCAGCCATGCCGCTCATGCTGAAGTACCGCAACCAGAGCTCAGAAACAGTGATGTCACCGGCCAGCAGCGCGCGGTTGAGCTGACTGCGTTCCTCCGGTTCGTGCAGGTCGAATCCCATGGCGGTCCCCTTCCAGCCGCGGGCGCCGCCGTCAGGCTACGGCGGGGTAGCTGGAGAGGATGTAATCGGCAGCTGCGGGTCCGGTCATATGCAGCCGGCAATCATCCGGATCCACGCTGCACCGGAGCATGCCGGCACGGAAGGCCTGGTCCGGTTTCGGCCGGAAACCATGCAGGGATGCCCAGCTGACGTACAGGCCATAGAGGCAATCAGGCCCCAGCGGGTGGTCGGCCGAAGGGTCAGGGGTGGTGGCTTCGTTAAGAAACTGCTGGAAGTGGGAGGGGGACATCTCACGCTCTATCCGGTTCTGCAACATGCGCTGCCGGCCTGCTCCAGCAGCTGCTCCCGCCACCTCTGCAGGAAGGCCGCGGGGACGGGCGTGGGCCCCGTCACACTTCCGAATCTACTCGCGGCGGGCGGATAAGTGAAGGTGCGGGTACCCAAGTCTTCCCATACTTTCATAAGCATGCTTATGATGTTCTTCCTTCGACGGCAAGCAGCGCCCGTCAGTACACCGCCTCGCCTGGGTCATGTCCACGTGGGGAACTGCTGAGAGGCTCCCATGCACGTGATCCGGTCCGAGTACTCGACTCCCAACCACGTGCTGGTCCACGTCAGTGACCCTCACTTCGTGGAAGAGGGGCTGCTGTACGGTGAGCTGGATCCCCAGGCGGGGCTGGTGGAGGTCCTCAGTTCCATCGAGGCAAGCGGCCTGGATCCGGAAGCCATTATCTTCTCGGGCGACCTTACAGATAAGGGAACCGCAGAGGCCTACCGCCGGCTGCGCACCACCTGCGAGGCCTACGCAGAGCGGATGGGCGCTCAACTGATCTGGGCCATGGGCAACCATGACCAACGCGCCAACTTCCGGAAGTTGCTCCTGGACGAGGAGCCGGGGACGCTTCCCGTGGACCGCTGCTACCACCTGGGCGGCCTGCGCGTCCTGGTCCTGGATTCTTCCACCCCGGGCCACCACCACGGCGAGATTACCGACGGCCAGCTGCAGTGGTTGGCCGGCGAGCTGGAAACAAGGGCCGACGACGGCACCCTCCTGGTGATGCACCACCCGCCCGTCCCGCCGGTACAGGAACTTGCGGTGCTTTCCGAGCTGCGGAACCAGGAACACCTGGCCCAGGTGCTGGAGGGCAGCGACGTCATCGGCATCCTTTCCGGCCACACCCATCACACAGTCTTTTCAACATTCGCCAACATTCCGGTGGCGGTGGCCTCCTCCACCAGCTACAACCAGGATCTGGCCCTGCCGTCCGGTGCGATGCAGGGCCTGGCCGGCGCACGCTCCTACAACCTGGTCCGCATCCACAACAGGACATTCGTCTCGGCGGTGGTCCCGGTGGGCGAGTATCCCCGCATGAATTCCTACATCACGGCGGAGGAGACAAAGCAGCGGCTCAAGTCCGCTTCCATCAGCATCCCGTCCGCTACGGAGAACACGGGAGGCACCCCCACCGCCCGTCGATAGGCAACCACCACTCCAAGAAAGGACCAGCCATGGACCAGAAACCGCCCTCTTCCTCCTCCGGCACCCGGCGCCGCAACGTGGCGGTCATCCTTGCAGGCGGAATCGGCGCCCGGATGGGCCTGGACATCCCCAAACAGTTTGTCCCCATCGCCGGCCGCACCAGCCTGGAGCACACGGTGGAGCTGTTCCAGCACTCCGGGCTGGTGGACGAGATCATCGTGATGATGGCGCCCGGCTACATTCCCAAAGCCCGGGAACTGCTGCTCCGCAGCAGAGAGCAGTCCACGCCGGACGGCAAGGCAACAGCCACCGGGTTCAGCAAAGTCACCGCCATCCTTCCCGGCGGTGCGGACCGCAGCGAAACTTCCTGCCGCGCCCTGGACTCCATTGCGGACAAGGACGCCAACGTTCTTTTCCACGACGCCGTCCGGCCCCTGCTCGACGGCGACATCATCACAGCCTGCATCCGCGCGCTGGACGTTTATGCCGCCGTCGACACCGCCATTCCTTCGGCCGACACCATCATCGAAGTGGATGATGACAACTTCATTCGCGCCGTGCCGCCCCGGGCCAAGCTGCGGCGCGGCCAGACGCCGCAGGCGTTCCGGATGCCCGTGATCGCCAGGGCCTACGAACGGGCCGGCCAGGACCCGGAATTCTCCGCCACGGACGACTGCTCCGTGGTCCTTAAGTACTGCCCCGACGTCCCCATCTTCGTGGTGGACGGCGACGAGGCGAACATCAAAATCACCCAGCCAATCGACATCCACCTCGCAGACAAGCTCTTCCAGCTCAAGCACAAAACCGTCCTGCCCGGCGGGAATACCGGCGGGCTCCGCGGGGCCAAGGTCATGGTGTTCGGTGCCAGTTCGGGCATTGGGCTGGAACTGGTCCAGCAGCTCGAGGCGGAAGGCGCCTCGGTGATCGCGCAGAGCCGTACGGGCAACGGGACGTATGTGGAGGACCGCCGTTGCGTGGCGCAGGCCCTCGCCGATGCGGCCGCCATCTACGGCCGCATTGACCACGTGATCCTCACGGCCGGCGTCCTCAGTGTGGGTCCGCTCGCGCAGTTGACCGATGAGCAGCTGCATCACGACGTGGACGTCAACCTCACGGCGGCCTTCATCGTGGCGCAGGAATCGCAGAAGTACCTGGCCGCGAGCAGGGGATCGCTGACCCTCTTCGCATCCAGCTCGTACACCCGCGGCCGCGCCAACTACACCGTCTACTCCGCCACCAAGGCGGCCATCGTGAACCTCACCCAGGCGCTCGCGGATGAATGGAGCACGGACGGCATCCGGGTGAACTGCATCAGTCCCAGCCGGACCGCCACGCCCATGCGGACCAGGGCGTTTGGGGTGGAAGCTGAAGGATCACTGCTGCCCGCGGCGGCCGTTGCGGAGGCGAGCATCGAGGTCCTGGCCTCGGCCATGACCGGGCAGGTGGTGGATGTCCGCCTGCCATACACGGACCCGTCCAGGGATCCCGAACTGGTGGCGCAACCATGAGGGAGGTTATCGATTCCCGGGACGTCGAGACCCACAGCCCTGGGACCCGGGACGGCCGTGCCCCGGAGGCGCAGGCGGCCGGCGCCCACAGCCACCGGCTCCAGGCGGACAGGTGGTCGCTCCGGCTGGAGGGGCCGCCCATCCCGTCGGACGCCACGTTGTCCATCCTGCTGGAGGGCAGGCCCATCTGGAACGTCCGCGCCGGCGAAACCGTCAGGCCCGGCCCGGACATGTCCGTCATCGACTGGCCTGCGGCCCTCGCCGGGAGGCTCACAGGCTGGGCGCGGCTCAGGGTAATGCAGGACGGAAAAGCGTTAAGCACGACGGCGACTGTCGCCTTTGACGATGCACCGCACCAGTTCCGGCTCGAGGAAGCCGGCACGGGTATCCCGCAGATCGTCAACAAGTGGGGGCGGATCGGGCGCAACTTCGCCGGGGAGCGCGCCTACCTCATCGATGAAGCACTGGACGAGGCGTGCCGGCTGGTGGACTGGCTGCGCGGCCGCGGCCAGGAGCTGTTCGTCACCGGCGGCACGCTCCTGGGACCTGTCCGGGACGGCCGCGTTATGCCAGGCGACGACGACGTGGACCTGGCCTACCTGAGCCGGCATCAAAACCCGTCGGACATCGCACTGGAGGGCTTCGAGCTGGAACGTGCCCTTCACGCCCAAGGCTACGAAACCGTGCGGCACTCAGCGGGGCATCTTCAGCTGCTGTTCCCCGCGGCGGACGGCACGGACCGGTTCTACCTGGACATCTTCACCTACTTCCTGGTGAACGGCTGGTTCCATGGCACGTTCCACGCCCGCGAGCCCGCCGGGAAGGTGCAGATTTTCCCCCTCCGCAGCCTCACCATCAACGGCAGGGAGCTGCCGGCCCCGGCGGAGCCGGAGCAGATGCTCTCGGCCATCTATGGCCCCGGCTGGCGGACCCCTGATCCGGCGTTCCGGTTCATTACGCCGCCGGCGGCCCGCCGTCGTTATGACAACTGGCTGGGCAGCTTAGACGGTGACCGGGAGAACTGGGAGGACCACCACCGGGCGCTGCTCCGCGGTGACGCCGGGCCCGACGCCGGCCAAACGCCGTCGTCCTGGTCCGTGCCGTCGTCTTTGGCGAAGGAATTCGCCGGCGGACTTCCCCCTGGCTCCCGGATCCTGGAGCTGGGCTGCGGCCTTGGCGCCGATGCGCGGCACTTCGCGCAGCGGGGGCACCACGTGCTGGCCGTGGACTACAGCCGGCCGGCGATCCAGAACCTGCATACCCCTCACGGCGGCACGGGCTCGCTACGGGGTAGAAGAGTCAACCTCAATTCCCTGCGCGAGGCTGCCCCGCTGGCAAAGCTTGCCAACCAGGGCGGCCCGCTGCACGTGTACGCGCGGCTGCTGCTGAATTCCCTCAACGGGCAGGGCCGGGAGAACACGCTGACGCTGATCGGGCACCTGCTGAGGAACCAGGAGTCACCGGCTGAGGCCGTACTGGAAGTCAGGTCGGAAGAGTCCGGACCACCGTTTCCGGGGTGCTTGTTCCACGCCCCCGTGGATTTGGCGGCGCTGAAGACCAGCCTCGCGGGGCTGGGGCTTGAAGCAGAAGATGTTCCACCGCAAACCGGGCGTCGGGAAGAAGGCGCCCTCTCCTCCAACCGATTGAAAGTGAGGGCACTGCCATGAATGATCCCCTTATAGACGCCATCCACGGGCACACGCCCCTGGAGGACCCGTTGGAAGAGGTCAACCTGCGGCTGGCCATCGCCGCAACCGACATCGCCGAGCTCCGCGCCGAGGTTGCCCGGCTGGACCGCGACCTGGATGAGTCCCGGCGCCTGAACCTGCGGGCGGCGGAACTGCTGGACCTGGTGTTTGAGCACCTGGCCCGCAGCCCGGGCCGCCTTGGCAGCACGGACGGTGCCCGCTATGCGGACGACGGCGCCCGCCCTGCAGGAAGCGCCGGAACAACGGAAAGTGCCAAGAATCCCGTTTTGCAGGGTGAAGGCGCCGGCAGATGAGCGGAATCGAAATCATCGGCGCCTTCGAAAGCACGTATCTTCCGCGGCATGACACGGACATCTTCGAATCCACTGCCCACGATGTCCAGTGGAAACAGGACCTGGGCCTGCTGGCCGGCTGCGGAGTCACAAGGCTGCGCTATCCCGTCCGGTGGCACCGGGTGGAGGCCGAAGAAGGGGTCCTCGACTGGCACGACACGGACAAGGTGCTGCACTATCTTCGCGACCACGGCTTCCGGCCCATCGTGGACCTGGTCCACCACACCAGCTATCCCCGCTGGCTGGAGGGCGGCTTCGCGGACCCGCGCTTCGGCCCGGCCTACCTCCGGTACACGGAAGAGTTCGCCCGGCGCTACCCGTGGGTGGAGGAGTACACGCTCTTCAATGAGCCGTTCTCCACCCTGTTCCTCACGGGGCATGAGGCCATCTGGCCGCCTTACCACGAGGGCCTGGACAACTTCGTGGCCCACATCCTCAACGTGCTTCCGGCCGTGGCGGAGGCCAGCCGGGCTTACGCAGACCTGCTGCCGCGCGCCAAGCACGTGTGGGTGGACACGTGCGAGCACCACACCGGTGAGGGTGCCCACGGAAGTGCCTACGCCACCATGGCCAATGAGCGCCGGTTCCTGGTGCTGGACAGCTTCCTCGGCAAGCACGGCGGCAGGGGGTATGACCCTGATGGACCCATGGCACTGCCGCTGCGGGATGCCGGCGGGGAGAAACTGCAGGAGCTGGAACCCGGGCGGATCGATGTGCTGGGCCTTGATTATTACGCGCACTGCCAGTGGCATTTTGATGACAAGGCAGGCGAACCCAACACCCCGTACCCCCTGCCCTTGGCGCAGCAGATCTACCTGTACTGGGACCGGTACCGGCTTCCGTGCCTGCTCACCGAAACCAACATCCGCGGCCGCGTATGGGACCGCGCCACCTGGTTTAAGTATGTCCTGGAGCAGTGTGAACGGGCCCGGCGGATGGGGGTCCCGCTGGACGGCCTGTGCTGGTTCCCGCTGATCGACTCCACGGACTGGGCTTCGCTCCTGTTCCGCAACGACGGCCACATCGACCCCGTAGGGGTGTTCTGGCTGGACCAGGAGCTTGCGAGGCAGCCCTCCGTGATGTCCGAAATCTATGCGAAGGCCGCGGCGGGCACGCCCTCCACCGAGCTGCCGGCGTACAGCCTGGGCGAGCCGGTTGCCGCGTGGCTGCGCGGATATGAGTCACAGATGTCCCACTGGAAGTGGATACCGGCCCCTGAAGCGGACCAGGGAAACAGCCTTCCCCGCACGGAGACACGAATGGAATTGAGGATAGCCAGTGCAGAGTGAACTGATTGTCTTGTCGCACCTCCGCTGGGACTGGGTCTGGCAGCGTCCCCAGCACCTCGTCTCCCGGCTGGGCTCCCGCTGTTCCACCTGGTATGTGGAGGAGCCGCTCACCCCGTCGCCAGGGTTCAGTGGACCCAACCGGATGAACCAGATTCAGGTGGGCGGCCTCCGCCGCGCCTGGCTGGAGATTCCGGAGCAGGGCCACCACGTGGGATTTTTCGACGACGTCCTGCCGGACTACATCGCACAGTTGCCCCAGCTGGTGGGGCCGCCTGCCGGGGACCGTGTGGTGTGGCTGTACACGCCGCTGGCCCTGGAACTGGCCCTCGCACTGAACCCCACCACGCTCGTTTATGACGTAATGGACGATCTCGCCGCTTTCAAGGACGCCCCGCCCGAGCTGGTGGTGAGGCAGCGGCAGGCACTGCGCAGGGCCGACGTCGTTTTTGCCGGCGGCCGCTCGCTCCACCGCTCCATGGTGCGGCAGGGCCGCACGGACGCCCTCCTCTTTCCCAGCGGGGTGGAGCCGGAGCATTACAGGCTCCCGACGGCGGAGGCCCGGGTTCCGGGGCAGCGTCCCGTTGCCGGATACGTGGGCGTCCTGGACGAACGGCTGGACCTCGCGCTGATCGCCGATCTGGCGCACGCCCTTCCGGACTGGGATATCAGGATGTACGGACCGGTGGCCAAGATCGATCCGGCCAGCCTGCCGCAGGCGCCCAACATCAGCTACGAAGGCTACACCTGCTATTCGGACCTGCCCGCGGCGATGGCCGGGCTGGACGTGGCCCTGATGCCGTTCGCGCTCAATGAGGCCACCCGCTCCATCAGCCCCACCAAAACCCTCGAGTACCTGGCCGCCGGACTGCCGGTGGTCTCCACACGGGTGCCGGACGTCGTCGCCGATTTTCCGGCTGTGGTGCACCTGCGCGATGACGGCGCGGGGTTCGCGGCACTCTGCCGGACGCTCGGCCAGCGGGATCCGTCGCGCGGGCTGAAAGCGAAAACCCGAGAGTTGCTGAAGCAGTACCACTGGGATGCCATCGCCGCCCAGATGGCCGAATCCGTCTTTGCGCACGGCTTCCAGGAGCCTAAACCGGTGGGGGCCGAGGCCAGCGCCTGACACGAGTGTTTGCCGTGCCGCCGCTGGCCGGTCGGGAGGAGAACCCTCACCCCTGTACCAGCGGCGTCCATCCCGGTACCGTAAAACAAGTAAGCGTACTTACCAATAGGGTTGGGCGATCCACAAGAACCAGGGAACAGGAGAACCAGGCATGACCCATATACGGTCCATGATTGACACACATCCCAAGGACCTCGGCGGCATCGATGTAACCAAGCTTTCCGAGTGCATCAGCGCCTGTTATGAATGCGCCCAGACCTGCACTGGCTGCGCCGACGCCTGTCTTGGCGAGGACATGGTGGCGGACCTGGTCAAGTGCATCCGCACCGACCTTGACTGCGCGGATATCTGTGCCACGGCGGGAAAGGTGCTTTCCCGTCTCACCGGGTACGACGCCAACATCACCCGGGCACTGGTGGAAGCCTGCCGGACCGCCTGCAAGGCCTGCGCGGAGGAATGTGAAAAACACGCGGAAATGCATGACCACTGCCAGATCTGTGCAGAAGCGTGCCGGCGCTGTGAACAGGCGTGCGCAGCGCTATTGACCTCACTGACATAAGGAGCTGAGCAACCATGAACGAAGTACCCCAGAACAATGTTCCCCAGCACAGCGAGCTGCCGCTGCCGGACTACGACCACCTCCCCGTGGGAACCCTGCCGTCCCGGATCTCCGGCCTGGAGGAAGGGGACGTGGCGCAGCTGATCAACTACGAGAAGGCACACGGCAACCGCCTGCCCATCCTGCAGATCCTCGAAAAGAGGCTCCACGACCTGCAGGGCGGTGCCGTGCCTCGGGGACCGCGGACGCCCAGCACGCCTGAGGTCAACACCGGCCTGCCGGACACCCCGCAGACGGCCAGCGTTCCGGGTCCTCCCATCAACCCGCCGTCCCAGGGCGACCCCACCAACCCTGCCCAGCCGCGGTGATCCATGGAGCAGTACCACGGCCTCGAGGGCCATGACGGCCCCGATCACGGCGGGTCGGACCGTCCCGCCCCGGAGCACCCGGCGCCGGGTCACCCCGCCCGGGGTCACCCCGCCCGGGATAACGACGGCGGCACGGACTTTCACGCCTTCGTCCGCTCCCAGCGGGGCGAGTTGGAGCGGCAGTTGGCCGAGTGGGTGCGCGTGCCCGGCGTGCTGGGGGTGCCGGAGCACGCGCAGGACCTGCTCCGCTCGGCCAACTGGCTGGCGGCGGCCTTCCGCGACGTGGGCTTTCCGGTGGTGGAGGTGCTGCCCACCGGGGAGTCCCACGCCGTGTACGCCGAATGGTGTGAGGCGTCCGGCGCCCCCACCGTCTTGGTGTACAGCCACCACGATGTACGGGTGGCCAAACCCGGGCAGTGGGACCAGACCGCCCCCTTCGAGCCGGCGGTGCGGGACGGCAGGCTGTACGGGCGGGGCAGCTCTGATGCCAAGGGGCAGGTTTTGGCCCACCTCTGGTCCCTCCGCGCCCACCTGCACCAGCGGGTGGTTGAGCCTGTCGAAACCCGGCCTGTCGAAACCCGGCCTGTGGTTGAGCCTGTCGAAGCCCGGCCGGTGGTTGAGCCTGCCCAAACCCAGCCTGCCCAATCCCGTGCGCCCGCAATAAACCTGAAGTACCTCGTGGAGGGGGAGGAGGAAGCCGGGTCGCCGCATCTGGCCAGGCTGCTGGAGGAGCAGGGGGACAGGCTTAACGCGGACTTTGTGCTCTTCTCCGATACCCTGCTCTTCCGCGCGGACCATCCGGCGTTGTGCGTGAGCCTTCGCGGGATGCTCAGCGCCCACCTGGAGCTCACTGGTCCTGAAGTGGACGTTCACAGCGGCGCCGTTTCCGGGGCGGCGCCCAATCCGGCTTTTGAACTGAGCAGGCTGCTCGCCGGCCTTCATGACGAAAATGGCCGGATCGCCATCCCCGGATTCTACGACGACGTTGCGCCAGTCCCGGAACACATTCGGGAGGCGCTCGCACACCTGCCGTTCACTGAACAGGACTGGCTGGAGCGCTCGGAGTCGGGAAGCATCACCGGCGAGAAGGGGTTTACCGTTCCGGAACGCCTGTGGCTCCGCCCCGCGGTAGAGGTCACGGCATTGATCGCCGGCGATCCTGCCGGACTTTCCAGCGCCGCCGTTCCGTCGGTGGCCTCCGTGGACCTGAGCTTCCGGACCGTAATGGGCCAGCGGGCGGAGAAAGTGGCGGAGCAGTTCCGGCAATGGGTTCAGGACACGGTAGGAGAAAGCTACGGGCACACGCTCAGCGTGGACCTCGAGACGGCCCAGGAACCGTACCGGACTCCGGACCATCCGGCCGTTTCGGCGCTGGAACGGGCCATGGCCAACGGCTTCCGCTCCGCCACTGTGGGCAGGATGGGCAATGCGGGCGGCGGGCCGGCCGAGCTGCTCAGCCGGTCACTGGACGCCCCGGTCCTGTTTTTCGGAACGGGCCTGGTGGAGGACCACTGGCATGACAGTGACGAGAGCGCCAGCCTCGAGGTCCTGGTGAACGGCGCGGCCACGCTTGCATGTTTCTGGGACGAACTGGCCCGGATGGAATGACAGGAGGACGACGGCGATGGACGGCTCTGGAGCGGAAAGCACCCTGGCGGCAACTGGTGGCACCAGCGGAGGCGCCGGACGCCGTCGTACGTTTGGTATGGAGGAGGAGCTGCTGCTGGTGAGCCCGGAAACGGGGGAGGCCGAGCCACTGGCCGGTGAACTGCTGGAGCGGTACACCCGCCCCGCCGGCCCCGGCGGAGGACCCGTCCTCACAGCTGAATTCCAGCAGGAAATGATTGAAGTGGTCACCCCTCCGCATGCCAGCATGGCCACCCTGGAGGCGGACCTCATCCTGGGCCGGGCCATGGCGGACACCGAGGCGCGGAGGGTTGGGGTCCGGGCTGCGGCCCTGGGAACATCCCCCTTGCCGTCCGACCCGCATCCGGTGCAGCTTCGCCGCTTTATGGCCATGACTGAGGAGTACGGGCTGACCGCCAGGGAACAGCTCACCTGCGGCTGCCACATCCACGTTTCTGTGGACTCCGACGAAGAGGGCGTGGCCGTGCTGGACCGCATTCGCACCTGGCTTCCGGTGCTGAGCGCGCTCAGTGCGAATTCGCCGTTCTGGCACGGAAAGGACACTGGCTATGCCAGCTATCGCGCGCAGGTCTGGAGCCGGTGGCCTTCCGCCGGGCCGCTGAACATCCTCGGCTCGCCGGAGACGTACCACCAGCTGGTGCATGACATGGTGAGTACCGGCGTCCTGCTCGATGAAGGGATGGTGTATTTCGACGCCAGGCTGTCCCGGCACTACCCGACCGTTGAGATCCGGATTGCCGATGTGTGCCTCCGGCCGCAGAACGCCCTGCTGCTGGCAGGGATCGCGCGCGGGCTGGTGGAGACGGCCGCACGGGAATCGCGCGAAGGCGTCCCGCCCGTGGCCGTGCCCACCGAGCTTGTGCGGTTGGCCAGCTGGAAAGCGAGCCGCTGGGGGCTGCGCGGGGAACTGCTGGACCCGCTGACATTCCAACCCGCACCCGCCATCGCCGTGGTGAATGTGCTGCTGGACCACGTCCGGGAGGCGCTGGAGGACATCGGGGACCTGCGCCGGGTGGAGGAACTGATCGACGACCTGCTTTACGTGGGCACCGGCGCTTCACGCCAGCTGGAAGTGCTGCACCGCGCCGGGGAGCTTCAGGCCGTGGTGGCGGACGCCGCCGACTGCACCGTGTGGGTGCCGGCGGAGTAGTCCGTGCAGGCAAAAGCCCCGGTGGTTGAGCCTGTCGAGGTTTCGACAAGCTCAACCACCGGGGGTTTCGACAAGCTCAACCGGCGGAGGTTTCGACCGGTTCAACCCACCGGGGGTCCGGAAGGTTAACGGTGGGCGTAGGTGAGGCAGTCGGCGTTGTCCGCGCCGGGACCAACATGGACTTCGGGTGCCTGGCACATCAGGTGGTCGTTGTGGATGCATTCGGAGCGCTGGCAGGCTCCGACGTCCGCCAGCACCTTGGGGAGGCCGCCGTGCATGCCGGTGTCGATGAATGTTGCGCACTGGGCGTGGTTTTCGGCGCCACTGACAGTGATGGCGGCGGCGTTGCAGTTTGTATGGTCGTTGAAGGAACAGTTGGTTACGCTGCAGTCTGCGACGTGCGATGTCATCTCTAAGATCCTCCGTACTTCGGCAGCCCGGGTTGGCAGGCCGATGTTTTCCTACCGTAGGCCCGCCCCGCTGGATCAAAAAGACCCAATTGTTTGACCTAATTCGCCAGCCCGCGGGCCGGCGAATGTATTGACAGAGCAGGCTCCTGGGCGCACGCTGATACCGCTGGGTGCCAGTGTTGGCATGGCCTTGACCCTAACCTTGGCCGCCCAACCAACCCCGCGAGCGGTCTGGGCGTTCCGGATGAATAGTTCCAATCACTCCCTGTCAGGAGAAGGAAATGGCCGGAGAAGCAGTCAAAGCCCTTGAAACGAAGTCATTCGACGAACCGGATGAACGGCGCCGCCCGCCCAAGACCGCCGTCGACGTTGTCAACGTCGGAGACACCACTTTGGGCAGGTTCACTTTTGAGCCGGGCTGGCGGTGGTCCGAGACCGTCAAGACCGTGGTGCACACGGACACCTGCCAGGTCAACCACGTCGGGATCTGCGCGGCGGGAACGCTGACAGTCCAAATGGATGACGGCACGCGGAGCACGGTCAGCGCGGGCCACGCCTACACCATTCCGGCCGGCCATGACGCCTGGGTGGAAGGCGACCAGCCATTCGTGGGGTACGAAATCATGAGCGCGGCTGTTTTTGCCAAGCCTGCCTAGGCCCAAAAAGCCCCGGCGCGGGATGCGCCGCGCCGGGATCGCGGCCCTCATCGTCCTGGGGCTGATCCTGCTCTCGACGGCGGTCAACCTGATCCTCGAGCGGACAGAAAAGTCGGGCACGCCTGCGTACGGCGAGCGCGTCGCCGTCGGAAGCGGTGCTCTGAACGTGTACCGGAACGGGCAGGAGGGCCAGCCGATCGTCCTCCTGAGCGGCTTGGGAACTTCGGCTCCTGCCCTCGATTTCCAGCCGTTGATCCGTGAACTCAACGGCTTCGACGCCATCGTGGTGGAAGGGTTTGGGTACGGCTACAGCGACCCGGAAGCCGGCCCCCGGACCAACGAGAGTATCAGCAACGAACTCCACGAGGTCCTGGCCAAACTCCAGGTGAAGCAGCCGTACGTGCTGGCGGGCCACTCGATCGCCGGTTTCTACATGCTTGACTATGCGAACCGGTACCGGACGGAAGTGTCGGCGGTGGTCGGCATCGATGCCACCATCCCGAAGCCGGGGAACGAGCCGGTGCCGGAGCCGCAGCCGGAGTTCAACTGGCAACGGGCCCTGTCCGTCACCGGGGTGCTCCGCGCGGTGATCGCGGTGGCGCCCGGCCTCGTCGATCCGGACAGCAACGCCTACACCGATGACGAGCTGCGGCGCATGCGGATGATGGCGAACTGGAACTTCGGCAGCCCCGCCGTGGTGGATGAAACGGCCCGGATCGGGAACAACTCGGTTGCCCTCCGGGGAGTGACGTATCCTGACGACCTGCCCGTGCTCGCCTTCATCGCCGACGAGAAGACTGGGCACACAGCCGACAAGACAGCGGCGGCAGAGAACCTGCTGAAGAACGTCAGGCGCCACGAGGTGGTCCCGCTCGAAGGCAACCACTACCTGCACTGGACGCAGTCACAGCGGATGGCGGAGACTATCCGGATGTTCCTAGGGGGTGGCGATGGATGATTCAGAAGTCCGCAGGCTGTACGAGCGGTTGATCGCTGCCTGGAACCGGCGGGATGCACGGGCAATGGCGGAGCGCTTCCGGGAGCGCGGGCTACAGATCGGGTTCGATGGCAGCACCGCCACCGGGCCGGACGAGATCTTCCAGCACCTGGCTTCCATCTTCAGGGACCACGCCACGGCCACCTACGTCGCCAAGGTGCGGGACGTGCGGACGCTGGGGCCCGGCACCGCGCTGCTGATCGCCGTCACCGGACTCGTGCCGCCGGGCCGGGCGGACGTTTCCCCGGCCACCATCGCGCATCAGACCATGGTGGCGGTACGCGAAGATGGCGTCTGGGGCATCGAACTCTTCCAGAACACCCCCGCCCAGTTCCACGGCAGGCCCGAGCTGGTGAACGCTATGACCGCCGAGCTGCAGCAGCTGCTCGCCGGGTGAGCGGGGCCTAGAACGGTTCCGGCCGCACCTTTACCGCGCCCAGGGAACGGATCAGTCCGACGGCGGTGATGGCGCCTGCCGCCATGATCGAGGCCAGCACCACCACCTGGAACCGTCCGGCCTCCAAGGGGGACGCGCCGCCGAAGATCGCGCCCACGAACGCGCCGGGCAGGGTCACCAGGCCGGTGGTTTTCGTTTGGTCGGTGGACGGGATCAGGGCGGCATGCACCGAGTAGCGCGCCTGGGTTAACGTGGCCCGCCCGGCTGGGGCGCCCAGCGCGAGCCAGCCTTCCACCTGGTCCCACTGTTCCCGGACGGCTTCGAAAAACCGGCGCCCTGCCAGCACAGCGATGGTCATGCAGTTGCCGATCACAATGCCGCCGACGGCCAGGACGTACCGCGGCGTAAACTCGATCGCCCCTGTGCCGAAGACGACGGCGAGCGTCACCGTGATGCCCCCGGCCATGGTCCCTGCCACCACCGGAAACCGCGGCCAGGACCAGGTCAGCCTGCGGGTTGCGGTGACGGCAGCCACGGTGAACATCACCAGCAGCGCGATTGCCACCCACAGCGGATCGGTGATGATGCCGCCCAGCACCAGGCTGATGAGGGCGAGTTGGGCGGCGCCGCGGAGGATGGCCAGGGCAGGGGCAAGGTAAGACGGCGTGCGGGAGCCCCGGAGCAGCACAACGGTGAGCGCCATCAGGATGGCCACGGCCACCACAGTGGGCACCAAGGGAGCGAGATCGACCATCAGCCCAGCCTATGGCGCGTCGCCTTCGTGGCGCAGGCAGGGGACGGGCTGCCGTCCGGCTTGGCGGAATCACTCGTTCTGAAAAAGTTGCCCTGCTGACCCCGTACGCTCCCGCCCAGTTGCTTCTGCCGCGCTGCGGTTCGGGGGGAGGACACGCCGCCGTTCCCGGCGCGGTGCCGTTGCGGACGGGAAAGCAACTGGGAGGGAAGGAACGACGGCGGCCCCGCCTTGCGCTAGCGGGTGCTGCCGCCGGACGGGGTGAGGACCATGTGGTCCACCTTGGGCAGGGCATGCTTCAAGCGGTGCCCGGCTTCGTTAGTGACCTGTTCGGCGGAAGCCAGCGTGACGCCGTCGTCCACCACCAAAGTTGCTGCGCCCTGCAGGCGGTGGCCGGACCAGCGCAGCTGCAGCCGCGGCACGGCCAGGACTCCAGGCGTGGCTTCGAGGGCTTTCTGGGCGGCATCCACCAGGTCCGGTTCGATGCCGTCCATCAGCCGCCGCCCGATGCTGCGGACCGTCCCCCACAAGAGGACCAGGATGGCAGCCGAGATCAGGAGGCCAACGATGGGGTCGGCCAAGGGGAAGCCGAGCATGACGCCGACGGCGCCGAGCACCACGGCCAGGGAGGTGAAGCCGTCGGTGCGGGCGTGCACGCCGTCGGCCACGAGGGCGGCGGACCCGATCCGGCGGCCCACCCTGATGCGGTAGATGGCCACTGCCTCATTGCCGGCGAATCCGATCAGGCCTGCGGCGAAGACCCACCACAGGTTGCTCAGCGGCTGGGGGTTCAGCAGCCGGTCCACGGACTGCCAGGCTGCCACGACGGCGGACAGGGCGACGACGGCGACGATGAACAGCCCCGCGAGGTCCTCCGCCCGGCCGAAGCCGTAGGTGTAGCGGCGGGTGGCGGCGCGGCGGCCCAGGATGAAGGCGACCCACAGCGGAACCGCGGTGAGGGCGTCCGAGAAGTTGTGGATGGTGTCCGCGAGCAGCGCCACGGAGCCGCTGACCAGCACCACGAGGAACTGCAGGATGGTGGTGCCCAGGAGCAGGAAGAGGCTGATCTTCAGGGCACGGACGCCTTCGACGCTGGCCTCCATGGCGTCATCGATGGAGTCGGCGGCGTCGTGCGTGTGAGGGACGAACAGCTCGAAGAGCCAGCCCTTGAAGCCCCCGTGATGATGGTGGTCGTGGTCGTGGTCGTGGTCGTGGTCGTGCGGCTCGTGGCTGTGCGGCTCGTGGCCGTGTGCGTGAACGTTGTCGTGGGAATGCCCGTGCTCCGTCTGCGCGGGTTCGTGAAGGTGTTCCTGCCGGCTCATGATGCCGCCTTCGGGTCGCGGCGGTGGTGCGCCGGCTCTCCGCCGAGAGCGTGCTCGGCCTGGAAGATCGCGTCTGCCACCAGCTGGCGCGCATGCTCGTTTTCCAGCCGGTACAAAACCCTGGTGCCGTCCTGGCGCGGGGAGACCATCCGGGCCAGGCGCATCTTGGCGAGGTGCTGGGACACTGCGGCCGGTGTTTTGCCCACCACTTCGGCCAGCTCACCCACTGCCATCTCGCCGTCGCGCAAGGCCAGGATGATGCGCACCCGGGTGGCGTCGGCCAGCATAGCGAAGACCTCCACCGCCAGCTCCACGTACTGGCTGTCGGCACTGAGCGAACAAGCACTGTTATCTGCATTCATGCGCATATTCTTACATACTAATCGGCGCTGCAGCCTTGGCAGCGGTCGACTGGTATGCCTACCATCTAATTAGTAACCATACTTACTAATTAATCCTGCTGGTTCCAGAGTCCAGCTGCGCATCAAGGAAAGTGAGTGACGATGACGGAAAACCAGTGGCCTGAGGCTTCTGCCGGAAGCTCCCTCGACCAGTACGGAAACCCCGCACCCACCGATGCTTCGGCGGAGCCGGAAACGTACATCACCAAGAAGGAGGCCGTAAAGGAGGAGGCGCCGAAGATCGCCGGGCAGGCGGCTGATGCGGCCCGCAGTGTGGCTCAAACCGCCAAGCTCGAAGCCGGACACGTCGCAACCGAAGCAAAGTCCAGTGCCCAGGATCTGCTGCAGCAGGCGAAGTGGGGCCTGAGCAGCCAGTCCGGCGAGCAGCAGCGGAAAGCTGCCGAAGGCATCCGGACCATCTCCAGCCAGTTGCACACCATGGCTGATGCCACGGAGGAACAGGGAGTGGCCAGTGACCTGGTCCGCCGGGTTGCCGGGCAGGCGTCCTCAGCTGCCTCCTGGATCGAAGGCGCTGAACCTCGCGAGCTCCTGGATCAGGTGCAGTCCTTCGCCCGCCGCAAGCCGGGGACGTTCCTGCTCCTGGCTGCCGGCGCGGGGCTCCTCGCGGGGCGCCTCGCGCGCGGGCTCCAAGCAGGGGCCCCGGCGGCAGAGCCCGCAGTCCCGCCGATGCCTGCGCAGGCACCGGCCAGGGGAACAACTGCTCCGTGGGGCGAGGAGCCGGTTTACCAGGAACGGGCAACCACTCCCGCTACCTACGGTGAAACCATTTACGGGGAGCCTGCCCGTCCCGCCTATTCAGGCACGGAAGCGGCCGGTGTGCCTTTGAGGAATCCGGATGATCCCTACAGCGAGGTCCGGGCGGCGGAGAGCCAGCCGTGATCGGCCAGCGCTGAGGTCGAACCTGAAAAACTGCCACCAAACCAAAGGATCGGAACATGAAGAAACTGCTGTTTGCTTTGCTCCCCACCATCATCAGCCGGATAATGCAGGCGCGGAAAACGAAGCAGATGCGCGCCGGCCAGACCCGCCCGCCCCGCAACCGCTTCTAGCGCAGCGCGGCGCGGCGACGAAGTTCCGTTCGCTCCTCCCCAGTTGCTTCCGGGGGCCCAAAGGTTCTGAGCCGGGACACGCCGTCGTACACGGCGCGGCGTCCTGAGGCGCGGGAAGCAACCGGGCAGGAGCGCACGACGGCGGCCGGCGGGAAGGGGGAAGGCGTGCGGCGCTGCGCGAAACAGGCTGGCCCTAAACGCCGGAGCTGCACTGAACCTTTGCTTCAGTGGGAGCGGGCGGCGCGGGACTGCAAGCGCCGCGCCTTCACCCACTTTTCAACGAAGCCCATCGCCCGCGTGGCCAGCATCCAGTAGAGGACCCCGCAGGCCAGAGACGCCAGCACAGCGAGCCCCTTGTCCACCGGATCCACGAGTGGGTACACCAGCCAGTGCGTCACGTAGATGTGCAGTGACGCGCTTGCCAGCAGCGCGGTGATCCGGTGAAGTCCGCGCGGCACATGCAGGGTGGGCACCCAGAGCAGGATCAGGCAACCCGCCAGAATCGTCGCACTCCGGTAAGGGTTGTCGAAGGATTCGGGGACGATCAGGAGCGCAACCGCCGTCACGGCCGCTTTCTGCCACAGCGTGCGCGACGCGGCGGCAGCCCAGCCCAGCCCGAACAGCCACAGCACCGGGCCCTGGCCGGGATAACGGCTCTCCACGAGGCCAAAAAGCAGCGGCAGGTCAACCGCCACCAGGGCCAGCCCGAAGGCCCACGGCCACCGGCGTACGGCCCGGTCAACAGCAGGGACCGCCAGCAATGCAGCGAGCCCGATCAGGATGTGGACCAGGATCTCCACAAACCAGAAACGGGAATAGTCGGTCCACCCCTCCGGCCCCAGCAGCGGGTTCAGCAGGAATATGTTGTACCAGGCATATTTGTCCGTCACGGCGAACGCGAGGCCGATGACCGCAACGCTGGGCACCACAATCCGGGCGATGCTGCGCAGCTGCCGCCGCAGCCGTGCAGTGCGCGCGCCGGAGAGCTGGAAACGGGCAAAGTTGTAGCCGGCCACGGCCATGAGCACGTGGGCGGTGCCTGTCCAATGGAAGAAGCCAATGTGGGTGGAGACGATGCAGATGATGGCGACGGCACGGAGCACGATCCCCGTCTCCATCGGCGCCAGCAACTTCCGCCGCCAGCTGGGCGCCCCGACCGGCTTTACCGAAACAGGATTCCCCGACGGCGGGACCCGGCCGGGCGCTGCGTGCGTCGCAGGCGAAAGTTCGCAGACCGGCATCAGATGCCAGCCCTCGGGAAGGTATCCGAGCGCCTGCTCCAGCCGGATGGACGCCGCGACGTAGGACAGGGAATCTCCGCCGAGGGAAACGAACGTGTCCGTATCGCCCACGTCGTCCTGTTCAAGGACCTCCAAGAAGATGCGCCGGACGTCAGCAGTACCTTCCGCGGAATGCGGCGCAGCATCGGGACGGCCGCCGTCGTCCTCTTGTCCACCAGCGAGGGCGACGACGGCCGGATAGTCCGGCTTCCCGTTGGCAAGGCGCGGGATGGCTTCCACGGGAACGAGGCGGACGGCGGCGCGCGGCAGGCCCAGGTCCTGCGCCAGGGTTTTGGCGATCAGGGCGAGATCGTGGTCGCCTTCGACGGCGGCCACCACCTCGTGGTCGGAACCGGCAGCGGCCGCAGTCACGCCCAGGTCAGCAAGCAGACGTTCAACCTGCCCCAGGTCCACCCGGAGCCCCACGATCTTCACGAAACGGCTGCGCCTGCCGACAATCTCGTAGAGTCCGTCGGGGCCGCGGCGGGCCAGGTCCCCGGTGTGAAGCTCGGTGACGGTGCGTCCCAGTGCCAGGTCTTCCGGCCGCTCGGCGTACCCCAGCATCACGTTGGGTCCGCTGTAGACGAGCTCAGAGGCATCGAGTCCGGGAAGGGGCTCAAGCCGGAAGGACCCGCCGGGCACCGGCACCCCGATGGCATGCGGACTTTCTGCCGCTTGGTCCGGCGGCAGGTACGCCATCCGGGCCGTGGCTTCGGTCTGGCCGTACATCACAAACAGGTCCCACCCCTGCCGCCGGCCCAGCTCCGCGTAGGAGCGCACGCGGTCAGGAGCAAGCCGCCCTCCCGCCTGCGTGATGTACCGGAGGCTGGGCACATCCATGTCCGCGAAGCCCACGCGGTCCAGGAGGTCGAAGGTGTACGGCACCGCGGCGAAGGACGTCACGTTCCCGCTGCGGACGAGTTCCCAGAAGCACGGGTCCACCACGGAGAGATCCGTCAGCGCCAGGGATGCCCCCGTCAGGAGGTGGCTGTTCACCACACTCATCCCGTAGCAATAGGAGAGGGGGAGCGTGGTGGCGGCGGTGTCGCTGGGACGCAGCTGCAGGTATTGGGCGATGGCTGCGGCATTGGCCTGGATGCTGTCCGCGGAAAGCCGAACCAGCTTGGGCGAACCGGTGGACCCGGACGTACTCAGCAGCAGCGCCAGCTCCGGATGCAGATCATGGTGGCTTTGCTCGCGGCGCACGTCGAGGGCCGCTTCGCCGTTCGACGCGCGGACCACAACGTCCGGATCATAGGCCGCCACCAGCGCCTCCGCAGCGGAGTCCCCGCTGGGAAGGATCAGCAGCGGATTGCCGGACGACAGGGCCGCGAGATAGGCCACCAGGGCCGGCAGGGTGTTCCCGGCTTCCAGCGCGATGAGGCGGCCGGGCCCGAACGACCGGGCCACGTCCTCCACGCGGCGGGCCAGTTCGCGGTAGCTCAGCGACTCTTTGTTGGTGCTGACGGCGGTGCGGTCTCCGAAGCGGGCCAAGGTGGCGGCGAAGGAGACGCCGGCTAGCTCTGTCTGTAAGGTCACCGGAGCACAGTAGAAGGTAAACCTTACCTAACTCAACTGGACTATGTGGGCCGTAACAATGGACGACGGCGGCCGGCAGTCGATTCCCCCGTTGTCAGTTGGCCACTGTGAAGGGAATTACGGTCACCCCGGAGTTTGTCGAACCCAGCTTGTTGTCACGGCACGACGTTCGCAGGTGTAGTTTGTGTACGCCATTGGCCAGGGTCCTGGTATCGATCGAGATGGGGGCGGACCCGAAGGGCTCGGCGCCGTATGGACCTGCAGAGTCCCAAAGTACGGCTCCGGCGTTGGACGGAACGGCGTGGAAGTCCGGGTCGATCGAGATGAATGAGCGCGTCGCCGGGAGCGAGCCATCGGTGCGACTGGTCAGGCCCAGTACCGGAGTCCAGACACCTGACACCGGACTGTCTGGAAGGGCAACGCTACGGACGGAGGCCTCGCAATACTTGGCGTGGGTGTACCATCCCTTGCCCCGCAGGAACGCATCCCTCGACACGTCGGAGGGGGACTTGCCGTTTTGGATGCCGACTTGCCAGTTGAAGTTGGTTTGCATGACCTTGCCGTCCGGTTCCGGGATAAACCCACGAAAACGCACGTCCTGCAAGCCTGAATGGTTGAACGCAGAGATTGGCCGCGAGAACGTCAGCCAGCGCTCACAGGTTCCGGTACAGGTGAAGTCGCCCTTGCCTGTGCGGGACGGGCCGGGACACGTGAAGTTCGTTGCTGCAGCCCGTAGGTAGCACTTCTGAACAGTCTTTTCGGTGTCGGAGGTTTTGAACACCATAGCGACGTAATCCGCCGTGCCCGGATTGTCATGGAGGATCACCCGCACATTCACCGTGAGGTTACCCGAACTAATCGTTTCACGTTCAGGGATGCACGCCCCCAGGTGGGCATGGCCGGTATTGGTGATGGAGTTGTTGGCCTGGTCAGTGTCCGGCATCCACCACGCCTGGGTGTCCACGAACTGCCGGGTTTCGTTGTACGTGGTGCCTTCGGCGGCAGGTGCACCCATGCACGGGCCGGCCACAGCCGGAGCAGCACCGGAACTCAGTGCAGGCATGAGCGCCCAGGTCAACGCAATACCAGATACCACTGCCAAGAATCGTCTCATGACCATCCATCCTCCGGCTCGCCATCGCCTGCCGAGCACGATGATGGCCGGATTCATTGACGCCTCGGCGCCTGCGGGATTCCGCGACCGGCGGAGCCGGTGTATGTCGATCCGGGAAGCTGCGCGCCTGCGTTCTGCCGGTCGCCGGCGTCCCGTACCGAACCGTGAGATGTTTCCGATGCTATTAAGGCCACATGAAGCTCGGCCAGTATATGCCGGGGATAAGAGGCAAAACCAGCGTGGCAGGGGGCTTCCGGTACTCGTTATTTTTGGCTGGCACTACCCGTTGCCATGTGACGACGACGAAAAATGCGGACCCAAGATCCTGGTCCACGGGACTGGAAGCCGTGGACGGCTTGCCGATGAACTTTTCCCGGCCGGGCCTATCTAGGATTTGTTGCCGGAAACCGCGGAGCTTACGGCCGTTGGGCTGTCGTATTCCCGGTCCGGGATGGCCTCGAGGGCCTTAATCACGTTGCTGTCAGCGCCCGAGTCCTTTGCTTTGGATACCAACGCCTCGCGGCTGGCGGGATAGTCCACGCCGCCGAGGAACTTTTGAATCTGGATCGGGTTGGGTGTTTCGGCCATGGTGTCGGTTCCTTTCTGGTGCCAGTTCTGATGTCCGCGGCTACTCTCCCGGCATGCGGAGCCGCGCAGGAGTTCATCGTAGGCCGGACGTTCCGGCGGGGAAAGGGTGCGGCTGCCACCGCCGGCCGTTGAGGCCGACATGGAGAGCAGTGGCAGAGATGACCAGGGCTGCCCCGGCCTGCGCTGCCCCGGTCTCCGCTGCACCGGTCTGCGCTGCACCGGTCTGCGCTGCGCATATTCCGTGCCGACCCTCAAATACCCGTCGCGCCAGGGAATGTGCGCGTCACTATCGGGTTTGCGCGTCGATAAGTGCAGAACGCGTACGACGGCGGGGCACACCGGCCGCTGCCAACTTATGTTCCAGCGTCCCTGCCGTGAGATCGGCCCAGTCCCAGCGGACCACGCCCAGTCCCGTGGCCCGGATCCGGTTTTCGCGATTCTTTTCGGCCACAACAGCTTGAGACGCGGTTTGGCCCTTGAGGTATTCGGGTTTGACGTACTTCTCTTCGCCATCAAACTCGCCAACTACCTTGGCCTGCTTCCACTGGAAGTCCGTGTAGCCCACCAGGCCTGCAGCATCGTAAATCTCCTGTTGAAGAACCGGGGCTTCGAAGCCGGCCAGATGGATCAATGCGCGGCTCCACGATTCCCCGGCTGACCCCGAAGCAGGATCGGCAAATCCGATCACCGCCCGGATCCTCCGCCCGGCGGCAGCGGAATAGTTCGATCCGATGCCTGCCTCCAGTTCAGCCTTGGTTACGGCAGGCAGCCGCCGGGCTCTGTCCGGCCGAAGCACGTGGTCTATGGGTACTACAGCTTCTGCGAATGGAGTGAAGGCTGCAAGGTCCAGGACGGTGCGTATGCGGTCGGTCACCAGCAGGCCGTCGCGCCTGGCGACCTTCAGGCCTGCCGCCGCCGCAAAGTGGCGGCGGACTCCGGCACGTGAGCGTCCGCCGTCGTTCTTCAAAGTGAGGGCCTGGACCGGGTGGTGCAGGCCAACGAAGGGTATTCCCCACACGCTCGCGGCAGACTGCCGGGCGAAGACGGTGGGTTTCTCGAACGTTTCGCCGGCTGCCTGGACGCGGAGGCGGTACTGCTCCCACGGCAACAGACTTTTCCAAGCCGCCCCGTCAACGTAGACGCCGTGCCGAACGCGGACCAGCGCGCCCGCCTTCACGCGCTTGGCGAGCTCATTCGGGGTCAGCCCGTGCAGGAGGCGGTCACGGGACAACAGGAGTGGTGGCAGATCCGGCATAAAGCCAAGTTGCCAGCTAGGCATCATCCGGCGGGAGGGGTATCTACGGCTATGTGGAGAAGTTCTGTCGACGCGCGTATTCAGTCCCGAACCACATCTGCGCTGGCGCACCCGAAATATGGGGTGCGCCAAGGAACGTCCGCGTCGAAACCGGATCTGCGCGTCGCAGGGTGGAGTGGTCAACGGTGCTGGGGTTCTCAGGGGAGTCGTCTATCCCTAAGGCCTGGATCATGACTCAGCGGGGCAACCTGCCGGCCGCTCATCGAACTGAAGTGGGCTTCGTCAGTGAAGACGATCCGTAAGGTGCGGTTTTCAGCAACAGCGGCTACGGAGGGCGGCGCCAGTCCATGGTCCGGGGATTTTTGTCCCGGCATGTGCTGGGGAGTGGGGGATGCCGGCCGGGCAGTGGCCGCACTCGGGCCGGACCAGGTCCGGACAAAGAGATCGACGGCGGCGGTGACCGGGGCAGGGGCGGACGGATCACGTGCGAAGGCCCACCAGGTTCCGGTTCCCTGGCGAATGCCTGCAATGAATTGATGCGGGGGCAAAGTCACCCGCCCAGTGGGTGTTGCGGCGGGCATTCCGGTGAGGACATCCACCGGCGTTCCCTTTCGGCCGTATGCCAGCAGTGCAACGTCTGAGGCCGCACCGCTGGAACTACCCAGAAGAGCAATCCAGAATGCCTCGTTTGGCGGGGAGGGCACCTCAAGCTGCGCAGGCCCGGAGACGTGAATCGGCAGGGCGCCATGGCTGGAGGGCAAGGCGGACAGGGAACCGGCTCCGGGGTAGGGGTAACGCTGAAACGAGACTGACACGCCCTTGGTGATCTCAAACTCGTACACGCGCTCTATTGTCCCGGTTCGCCTGAGACCGTCCCGCGCCAGATACTCTCCGCTGCGACCGCTGGTATGCCAAGCCGGCGCGCGTCCTCCCGCAATGCCTCTGGCATGCGGGGTGCGGCCGTGCCGGCAGGGTTCGGCATGGCGGCCGGTGGCCGGCGCCCACTGGATCGCGTGCTTCGCGGTCCGTGCGCTGCATTCCACAGGCCAAGTTGTTGGGCGTGCGCTGAGCGGCTGGCCTCGTCGGTGGCCCAGGCGAAATACGGGCCAATGCTCCGGTTCGCGTGAACCCGCGACCAAAGGCTGGCGGGAACGAGATCAGGGTTGTCGTAACTGGCCTCGACGATGATCTGCCAGCTGCGGCTGAACATGGGAGCCGCGGTGAAGGGCTTGTCCGGACGTGCAGCGGGATCAGCGGACCGCAAGGCCAGAGCCTCGACGTCGGGATGCCAGGACCGGACCAGCCCCCGCAGCCTTGCTACGGCGGCAGCGAAGACCTCCTCAAGTGCCGGGTCTGGTTCGGTGGCAGTGTCCATGGCCATGAGCAGCAGGTGTCCGCCGATGATTCCGGCAATAGGGTCATCAAACTCTTCCAGCAGCAGTTTTTGCAGTTTGGTGCCCCGTGCACCGCCGAGCAGGTTGCGCCCTTGCGTGAAGGCAATCCTCGCGGCCTCGATCACAGCGTCCTGCCCGGCCTGCGGGAGCTCCCGGTCATCTGTAGAGGCCAGCGCGTACAACTCCCGGACGGCTTCCTGCCCGGACGTCCCCGGCGGTTTCCAGATGTCACGCATGAAGATGGCTGCATCGCCTGTTGGCATCAGCCTGCTGCTTTTCGACTGCCCGGCAATCGGCGTCGGACGCTTGATGGCCAGCTGTGTCAGCCAGCTGGGAGCGGCAACGATGCTTGCTTCCAGTTGCGCGCCGGATGGGGGCGTGATCCGCAGGAAGTAAACGCCAGGCTCGACGTTCTGTTCCCACACGGCCACGCGGTCCACCGGGGATTTGTCGTCAAAGGTGCATTCCGCAGCCATGTGCGCCAGAAGCTGTCCATCAAACCGGAAGATATCGAGCCCCTGCATCGGATGCAACGAAGGGGCCGGGACACTGGTCAGCGGTTCCTCTGTCCAATACCGCGAGAGCACCGAGATTTGAGCGTTGCCGGCTTTCCTGTCCGCGAACATCCCCCTGCCTGCAGCGGCCTCGGCGAACTGCCGGACGTGGGACTCATGCGTGAAGGCGCTTCCCGGGATCGGGGCGGGGGATGGCAGCGCCCGTGCCGCCATGCTGTCCCGCGCCGTATCCCAGTCGAGGAGGAGGATTTCCTCCTTTATGGTCCCCATCTCCCGTCCGATCTGGGTTCGCACTTTGTAGACACCGGGGACGTCGCGCTCGTGCAGCTCCCCGGTGGACGTGTAAATCTTTGTGAAGTTGTGGTCCATGACCGTGATGGTGGCGGCGGCATTCTGTGCCACGACGTCCAGTGTGAACTGCCCCTCGGCGGGTGGTTCGATGACGGCGTTGCCTCGATCACTGACAGCACAAGTCACGCTGCCGGTCCCTGTGACCTGGAAGCCGTGACGCAGTCCTGCCGCAGCGACCTCCGCTACGTAGAGGCCTCGAACCAATTCACCGGTCCATTCCGCGCCCGTCAGGATTGCCTCGACAACAGGTTTATGGGGGCTTCCCGCCCAGATCTTCAGGAGCTCCCCGGCGGCGGCTGCAGGAAAGGTGAGGCGCACGGGATACTTTGGCCGAGCCGGGAAACGCGCGAAGAGGATGTCCCCACCCGTACGCACGGATGCCTGCAAATCAACGGAGTTGGCTGCCTTGACAGGTTCAGGGAGAAACTCCGGCATCACGGTGTGCAGGAAATTCTTCAGGCCTTCAGCCGTGACCCGCCCCCGATAATCTGCGGCGCCTCCGCGTAAGCCCTGAAGCAGGGTCCAGGTGAACACGCCGTGCACCAGGCCGTCGGTCATCTTGCCTTCGATGGCGCTCTTGGTTTCGGCCGCCGTAGCCACGAATTCCGGGCCGGGGGTTCCAGTCCCGATTTGTGGACGCATGTTAACCGGGCGGACAGGGATGGACTGCTGGTAGTTCATGCAGCAGTCCATCCACAGGACAAATTCTTCGAAACGTTGAGCGGTGCGGAACCATTTCAGCCAGCCGTGGGCGTAGACGTAGGACATGCTCACCTGGGTGGCCTCGGCGGTGAAGAGCGCTCCCTCTTGTGCGACGGGGGAAAATCCATGCCCGGAAAAGTAAAGGTAAAGCCTGTGTCCGGATGCATTGCGGGTTTGCGCCTCGACCCACCTCAGCGCACGTTCCACTTCGGCTTCGGCCGGTTGCGGATCGTACGGGTCCGGCGGGACGTAGTCACAGGACCTGATGACCTTCACATTGCCGGGTGGCAGCCCGCCGCCACCCGGGTCCAGCAGCCACTCCACTACCGCTGTGGCGTCATTGTTGGGTCCATCCAGGTCGGAGGCAATGCCCGCGGCAGAAAGTTCCGGGTACTGTGCCACGCCAACGACGACAGCGTAGTCGGCCATGATTGAGCTCCCGCCTTCACATCACCACGGGTACGCGGTTCGGACGAAATCCTTGTCCGTAGTGGATAGGTCCTTGTTGAGCCCGGCCGAGAACCCGTCCGTGGTCCACGAGGCGGGAATCGGGTACATCATGATCGACGCAGGGTCGGTGGCGGTAGTGTCGACGTCGGACTTGTCGTACGTCTTGAAAATGTTGTTCTCGATCACCTCCGGGGTCCAGGAGTTCGGAGGTTTTGAGAGGTCGGCAATGACGGCTGCTTTGTTCCAGGCGATCGGTTTGTCCGGATTTTGATGCTCGTGGATCAAGCCGAGTGCATGGCCGAACTCGTGCAAAACAACACGTCGGAGTTCGTCGTCTGTTGAGTCCGGCCTCAGCCAGCCGTAATTCATGGTGGGGTCTGCGGCGGAAATTTGCTGCGCTTCGGTGCCGAGATAGGACCATGAGCCGTTGCCCTGTTCGAAGGCGATCCGTATATCCGCTGTGGAGCCATCCACGAAGTTCAGCTGCAGCCGTGCCATCTGGGGTCCGGTCCACTCTTGGGCAACGTCCTGCACGCGCCGTTGAAGGTCAACATCTCCGCCCAGGAAACCTACCTTGATGGTGGCGCCTTCCGGCCACTTTGCTTCATTCAGCACCGCCGCTTTTTCTTTGCTGGAGTGTGCCGGTGCTGACGGAATTGAGCAGTAGTGACTTTGGTTCTTCTCGGCCATCTCTTTCTCCTTTGTGCCTGCCGTTGCCAGCCCCGGGGTGACGAGTCACCCCATTCGTACGCCGTTTGGCGTTATTGGGCCGTTACTCCGGCGTTACGGCCGCCGTGGAGGCGGCTTTCAGTAAGGATGCCCGGAAGTCAGGCGCTGGCTAGTGCAGCCTGCCATGCCAGGGCCGCAACGGCAGGGTGGGAAATGTCGCTGTGTGCGCCGCCTGGACCACTGACCCTGTTGATCACCGTGGACGCATCGATGTTGTAGACCCCGCCGGCATGTAATTGGTAGTCGGTGTTCTCATCGCCTATTTCATGGTTTTTCGCGTCCTGTACACCCTGAATACCGAAGGCGCCCAGGCCGCCATAGCGGGGAAGATCCGCGAGGAGGACCTGCCCGGCAATTCCGGCGCCGAGCGGATAGAAGCGCCCCACCGCGTAGTCGAAGGTGGACCGGGTGGTCACAATGGGGCCGCGTACCAGCTCTTCCCGCAAAATACGGTGGAAGTGGCCCGGCTCAACCTCGTCCGGCACGGCCCGGGCGTAGGCCCAAAGGGACAGGGCACCCTGCACCAGGAACAGTGAATCCACCGGGCGGACTTCAGGCGCCCCCTCCGCGCCTGCCACCGCTGCGCTGACCACGATGCAACCGAAACTGTGTCCCATCAGGTGGAAGCGCACGTCCTGGTCCGCTGCGTCCTGAAGTTGACGAAGCAGGTGCGCGGCGCCGGTCTCACCGAACGCCAGGGCACGGGCCTTCATCATCCAGAATGACAGCTGACGGAACGGCGCGAGAACTGCGTCCTTTAGCCGGCTTGATGAGGCGCCGCCGCCGAGGAGGCCCGAGGCGGCGCTGGTGTCTTCAAGCGCCTGCTGGAACACACTCTCAGCGTCCCAGGCCTCGGCGGGCGCGTGGTCATCATCAGGGAGTTCACCGAGTTGCAGTTCACGGGACAGTGTCTGGTAGGCGGTCTGCAGCTGAGCGGTCAGGTGTTCATCCGCGCCGGAATCGGCGGCGGCTTCAAAGATGGTGCGGAGGGCGGCCCGGGCGTCCGGCGTGTCGGACAGGAGGTCGGCGTACCTGTCCACTGCATCGTCCACGGTGATAGCGTCCGACGGCGGCGCTTCGGCTCCCAGCAGTCCGTCACGTCCGGTCGCTACTATCGTGTCATTGCCCCACGCCTTGCTCGGCCAGTGCAATCCAACGATGAGGGGACGGAAGGGGCGTCCAATGTCGGCCGGCCTGGTGTCCCTGGTCATGGACACCCAGGCGTCGTACTGGGCCATGGCGCCCTCGGCATCGGAGTTCCAACCGTGGCTGAGGAGGAAAACGTCAGTGATGCCAGTTTCAGGGGACTCCAGGTCAGCGCGTACGGCTTCGCTGCCCCACGTGTTTGCGTCTTCCGGGATTTCAGTGCCGTGTTTGTCGTAGCGGATGAGGTGATACGTCAGGTCCGGGTGGTCCGGGATGTGCCTGATTACCATGGGGTGTCCTTCCTGGGCGTTGGTAGAGGATGCGGATTCAGTGACCTGCGCGGCTCATGGCCGGGTGGACCCGCGTGTCGCCGTCGCAGTGGATGCCGTAGATCAGGCCCAGCGGGTTGCCGTGCTGCTCGAAGAATTCGCGCCTCATCCGGAGGAAAACCTCGCCCAGGGAGCCGCCTTCCAGGAACTGGTCAAAGAATGATTTGGCCCACTCGGCCGCGAACAGGGCCGGCGTTTTGCACTCGGTTCCGATGACTCCGCGGGCGCCTTTTGCCATGAAGTAGGGCACGAACCCGTCGTAGAAAAGAGGTGAGAGTTCTGCGGATTCACAGGCGTTGATGAATACCAACGGGCTGCCTGCAAGTTGCACCGTGGTGGGTGCTTCCAGGTTCAGGTCCCCCAGCGTAATGCGTTCATCGCCGGAGAGCACCAGGCATGAGGCGTCCGGGCCATCACCAGTCAGGCCCGCCGCCACCGCATGGCAGAACAGGTAAAGAATCTGATCGGGGCTAGCTGCGTCCTTGAGCGCACCGACCAATTCGGCGCGTTTCGTGCGGCTTACCAGGTTGATGGGCGGCCTGAAGTCGGCAGCAGCGCCCCAGTACTGCACCTGTCGGGCCACGAAATCGGCGTGCATCTGCTCATCGATGCTCTCGTTGAAGTTCACGCTCACGGACAAACCCGTTGGCCCGCTGTCGATCACACCGCTGAGCGTCGTCATCGCCGTTTGAAGCGGGATCTGCTCAATGATGTGGCTCATGCCCAGGAACCGCCGCCAATCCGTCCCGCCGGCCTTCCACTCGTCGTCGATGTAGAGAAGTCCCCAGGGCACTGGAAAGTTGCGGGTTAAAAGCTGGATCTTAAGTACCTCGTCCCTGCCGGTGGTCTGTTGGCGCAGCCAATCGCCGAGGCGCCGGGCGTCCGCGCCGCCGGCGGGATGGTAGAAGATCTTCTGATAGAGACGGAACCCTTCCTTGGCGAGGATGCGCAGGGCGCCATCCCGGTCCTCGGGTGGAATGTCCAGCTGGGTACGGAATTTTTGCTTTCCGACGACGTCCAGAAGTGCGCGCCGCACCTGGTCTATCGCGGAGGCAAGTTCCTGCTCCTCGATAGGCAGGTAGACGCGGGCCGCCGTCGCCCCCCACGCGGTGCAGTTGTAACCTCCGCCAGGTGCCGGTTCGATGGCGAAACCGATGTCGCGTGGTTGCAGCGACGCGGCATCCGCCATGGGCCGCCCCTGCGACGACGACGTCAGAGGCCGGTCAGCAACGGCCCCTACGTCAATGGTTATTGTCAGTTGCTGAAGGAAGTTCCCGGCGTGATGCACGGTGGCCACCAGGTTGTGCCGGCCGGCCGTGCGCGGAACGATGTGGAATGCGGCCTTGCCGCCTGCCACACTCCGGCGGAAGTGCAGGGGGAGGCTCCGTTCGCGGACCTCAAAGTGGTCACTGTCGAGCTGCACCGTGATGGTCAGCTCCTCAGTTCCTGGGGGAAACAGGAGGTTGACCGGGGCGCCGCTGGCAATGACCGTGTTTTTTGCCGCTTGGTCGAGGCTGATCGCCAGGGTGTACGTTTCGCCCACCAGCAGGGGTTGGGCTGCGTCCGCGTCTTCAAGTTCGGCGTTGAGCCAGGCTTGCGCCGCGTTCGACGGCGGCAGCGGGGCCGCGGCGTCTGGGGTTGCCTCCGCCGGAGCTGCTTCAGCCTCGATGTCGCCGCTGTAGCGGGGCGGCATACTCTGCCGGGCCCAGTTTTCGAGGCGTTCCGCTAGGCCTGCATCCTTCCTTAAAACCTCTGCAAGCGCCGTTGCGAACGATTTCAGGAGTCCCGCATCGGCGGGCTTTTGTTGGAGTTCTGCAAACGCTGCGGCCAGCAGGGCGTCTTCCTTCGCTGCGTCCTCGATGGTGGCACGGAGGTACGTGCTGGCGGCGATATTGAGAAGGTCCTGGCGGAGGTCCTCGGCGGCCAGCCACGCCAGTTGCTCGATAGTTAGTTGGGGGTTCATGCGCGCAGCCTCCGCTGTCCGGTTTCGGGACGCCCGTGCCAGGGGCCCTAGCGTCCCACGAACCGGATCTGCCGGAGATCCGTCAGTTCGGTGAACAGGCCTTCGGTGTCCTCGAAGGGGTCCAGTGCGGTGAGGGCCCCGAACGAGACGCCCGTGCGCTGCTCAATGGAAGCAACAGACTGTTGCGCAGTCTTATGCTTGCCGAAGACAAATTCCTCTTCCCGCAGGAAATCCTGCTGGGACATGGTGTAGCCGGTGGCGCAGAGTTGGCCCGTCCCGTCATGGATGAACGCTATGACCTTCCAGAACTCGGTGGGGATCCGTACGCCGAACCTGACGGGGTCCTCCTCTGCCAGGAACGGACCGGTGAAAACGGAAATCCTCATGTCATCTTTGCGTGCGTTCTGCAGGGCGTAATTTTCGAGCTCGAGCCAGACGCCGCCGTTGAACGGCTGCATCTGGGGCACGGCATTGGTGACGTGCATCGAGTCCGCGTTTGCTTTCGCTGCGGACGCCTGGGGACCCCATACCGGGTCTTCCCGCCGTGTCATATGGCCGCGCGAAAACTTAGGCTCGGCCCCGTAGCACTCCTTGTGGATCTGTGCTTCGAGTGGAATGCGCGGGTCCGTGCGCCAGCCCGTGCGGGGCAGCGATATGGACTGCAGCCCGTCAATGTTGACGGCACTGAACAAGCACAGCCGCCGGCTCCTGCTCATCATCACGGCGAAGTGTTCGTACCGCAGCACGTCCTCGGTTTTTCCGTTCACGGTGAAGCCCAGGGCATCCTCCCGGCGCGTGGTCAACGACGGCAGGGGCACGGGAGTGCCCAGGAAGGCCTCCTCGTAGCCCAGCCGGTCGTTGTAGTCCGCGGCAACTGCCTCGGTGAATACGTCCTCGTCCCCGTCGCTGGTTTGTGAAGACGCGCCGGCCGCCCGGCCGCGTTGGCCTTCGCCATCGGGATAAGGGTTCCCGGCCTCTACTGTCACCCGCAGTGGAACCACGAACGAGAATTTGGTCTCCGTACGGGGGTCCGGCGACGCCAGGTGAGCTGTGGACGCCGGACTGTCCGGAACCTGCTGATCAACCCGGACCGGCAGGCGCCGCCCACTGAGGACCTTGTCCAGGCGCTCCGCCACAACGGTGCCCGGTACCGCGAAATTGCCCTGGAGGAACCGGCCGGCGAAGTGCAGGCCCACCGCCTTGCCAGTTGAGAGCGACAGCACTACTGACCCGGAGTTGCCGCCAAGGGTCGAACAGTCGTGGCGGACCGACGTCGGATCGGACCCGATCAACTGTCCGGGCGCCAGCCGCTTCTTGTTGTAGACGTTCCCGAAGATTTCGTCCATCAGTTGCTGGTCCGGGATTCGACTGTCGCGGGCCGGGTACCCGATCACAGCGACCATTTCGTTCTCATCTTCATGGCTGGACAGCCCGATCGGCCTTGCCAGCGAGCTCCCCCTGGTCGGGGTGAGGCGGATGAACGCCAGATCGGGGCCAGCCGAATCCTCGATATGCAGGATGCGGTTCAGCCGGAAAGTGCGCTCCCTGGTGCTGCCGATTTCTTCCAGGAAGTCGATCGAGGCCTCCATCCGGGTGCCGGCAATGCCTTGCTTGAACACAAAAGAGGTGCCGTCGTGGCGCCCGAACTCCGCCGCCACGTGGCGGTTCGTCACCACCACATCGGGCTGCACCAGCCAGCCAGTGCCGAGCCAGGCCAGGCTGTGCCCTTCAACCTCGATCCGGCCCACGGCACGGGCAGCAGCCTGCAGGTGCCCTGATGCGTCCCGCAGCCGTGATTCCCAAACGCTGCTTTCGGGGTCGGAGAACACGAGTTGCGCCTCATCATCCACTACGGCCAGCACCGGCCGCCCGGTCCTCAACACGATGGTCTCCTGCGCGAACTCAAACCGGTCCACCGTCTGTCCGCCAATTTCCAGTTGTGGGCCACGGCCTGGCTGCGCCAATTCAAAGTCACCCACGGCCCCTCCTGGAACGGACGGTGTGGCCGCACGGCGTTCGAGCATTTCCTCGCCCAGCTGGCCATCCCGGCTTTCGATCCGGGCGTTGGCGGCCCGAAGGCGGCCGATGAGATCCTCCACTTGCTTGCCTTTCGATCGATGTCAGGACGGAGCCTTCAAACTGACGCGCCAAGCTCGGCCGCCACGGCAGCGGTGTTCATCCGGAGGATGCTCGCTGCCACTGACAATTCCAGTCCTTCGAGGGTGTCCCTGGGGGTGTGCTCATCGGTATTCAACTGGTCCTCGCCTTCGATGGTCAGCACGGCAGGCAGGCCGGCGTTAATGAAGGACACATGGTCAGAGGCGAAGGGCTCAAGCGAGACGAACACCTCCAGGTCGGACGTGTCATGGGCGGCCTGTGCCAGTGCGTCGATCACGTGTTGGGAAACTGCCGCGCCCTCAAGCAGCACAGATGGTGCCGCGGTGTTGAGCCGGCTGATCATGTCCATGTTGACGGCCATGCTGATCCTCGACCTTTCGGCTGCAGGCAGGCCCGCAACGTGGACGCGGCTCCCGTGCAGCCCTTGTTCCTCGCCACCGAACAGGACCAGGCGCAGGTCGTGCCGCGCGGTGGTGGCGGCCAAAAGGCGGGCGATTTCCAGGACTCCGGCCGCACCCGAGGCGTTGTCATCCGCCCCGGGTGCTGGTGCATTGGTTCCGCCGGCCTCGTTGATCGAGTCCAGATGCGCGACGACGTACACGAGCCGCCGCTCATCTGCGGCGGCCGTGCCGGGCTTCTCAGCGATGACGTTGAGGGTCTGGCGGCCACCGAAGGAGACCGGCTCTTCGCGGGTGGCATAGCCGAGCGCAGTAAGCCGTTCACCAGCCCTTTGTGCCGCGTCGCGGTAGGACGGCGAGAACGAATGACGCGTGGGGTGCGCGGTGAGCTCTTTGAGGACCTCAAGGTATGTGTCTGCCGAGACGCCGTCGGCCAGGGCCGTCGTCGTCGCCATTTCGGCGCCGCGGAGCGGGGCGGCCTCTGTCCGCGGCAGCAGGACTGGCCGCGGCCGTCCTGCTGCCCGGCCGCGGCAACCTGAAGCGGGCACCTGTCCATTCATGGCTCTCCCCGTTGGGCGTTATTGCAGGTCATGTGAACCTGCTAGTTCTCCGGTGCGGCAAAGCTCTCAGTGACCCCGGTCAGATCGGTGGAGTTCTGCGCGGGCGCAACTGCCCCTGCTCCCATTCCACGTTTGGCGAAGCCTGCCCATATCTCGGGCAGGTCATCCGGATTGAGGGCGGCGGCCGCGGAGATGATCGCGTCGCGGGCGTGCAAGAAGGTGGGGCGGGACGGCGTCAATTTGAGGCCGCCTACAACATCCAGCAGAACCAGCCGCTCGGCTTCTTCGTGACCGTGCTTCGCCACCAGGTTCACGAAGACCTCCCAGAGTGCTGCGCACCAGATCTCTCCGGCGTTGTGCACGGCACTGTTCGGCCCGCCGGCGTTCGGACTGATGGGCGCGCCAACCGGGAGCATCTGTCCGGCGCTGATATGGCGGAAGGTCAGCGGGTTCTTCGACATGTCTGCGCTGTAGGGGTACCGCCGGATGGAGTAGTAGTAGTTGTCATTGAAGGTGGGTGTGAGGTCAGTCCAGCCGCCTACCGGGAAGGCTCCGCCGGTGAAGTCGTCCGCGGGCTGCGAGGTCATGCTGATGGCGAAGAAGTCGCCCCACCCCTCGCCCATGGCGCGGCCTTGCTGGTTGGTCAGGCCAGTGGCGTTCCCTACCAGCCGGTTGGTGATGTAGTGGCCCATCTCATGGAAAGTGATCAGTGCCTCATGGTTGCTGGTCCGGGTGGGCTTGTCCGGCTGCGGGCCGAGGAACTCGAACATCTGCATCCTGGGGCTGGCCCCGTCTGCAGGGGTGGACATGTTCGCGTTGTCGGTGCCGCTGAAGTCGCTGCCTTCCGCGAGCAGGGGATCTCCGCCGGCACCGCCGCGGCCGAAGTTATCGGCCTGGGCATTTCCGGCCGCCTCGTCAAAGCCGGCCTCATACCAGCGGTCGTGGAGCCAGTTCACATGGAAGAACATGCCCACGAGGCTGTTCTGGAGATTTGTTGCCTCGCTGGCATCGCGGGAGTGGTCGTAGGTGTAATCGAAGGTCCCGGGTGCGGAAATCTTTCCCAATACATCACTCGCGCCCAGCCCCGTTGGTCCCTGCAAGTCCGCGTAGGCCACGCAGTTGTTCCCCCGCGTTGTGGTAGCACCCGGCGGGAGCCAGGGATCCCGGCCCGGCAGGCTCTCCAGCTGGACCAAGCGCTCCTCAACAGGTTCTGCCTGGAAACCGTCAGGTGCCCCCGTGGGGTGGGGGGAGCCGGGGGCCGGGCCGTCATGGGGCCGGAATAGAGCATCGCCGGTGTTGTGCACCCGGTAGGTGAACGGTGCGCTCTCGCTGGCGAGGTTCTTGCGGAAAAGGACATAGGGGGTGTCCACCGAGTCGATGACGTAGCTGAATGCCGGAAAACCGGCGATCCACAGCTCAACGTAATGGCCTGTTGCGAACTGCTGGTTTCCCAGCGGGAACATCACGTCCTTGAGCCTGGCGGGCCGCTCGAACCTGGGCCGTGGATCGTTCTCGCCGGCCCTGAACTCGTAGGACTGGTACGGGCCATCCTCGGGTTGCCTTTCTGCGGCCACGAAGTCAGCTGCCTGGTAAATCACCCGCGTGAGGTCGAACGCTGCCCGGGCGATCGCATCCTCCGGTGTCCGCGCCTGCGCCCTGCGGGACTCCCGCATCGCGGCGCCGACGCCCGGGAAGAACTGGCCCGCCAAGGAGATCACGCCGTTCCCCTCGTCCAGCGCGACTGTCATCTCGGAATCGAAGACTTCGACGCCGTCCATGCTCTGGTACAACTGCGCTGTCTTGAGGCCGGTGCGGCTGACCGAGCGCACCTGCACACTGGAAGCGTCTTCTTCTGCCATGTTCCAGACGGCACGTCTGCGGTGGATGAACTGCCGCGCCGCTTCGGCCGGGTCCTCGGGCCCCGGTTCTGACAACCTGCCGGCGGGCTGCCGGCTGATCACCCGGTTGGGGAGTCCTGTGGTTTCATCCTCCTCAATGATCAAGTCTGGGACGTCAGCAGCCAACTCCTCCCGCCCGGCGGTAGGCATCTCCACGGCCGGCAGTTCGGCGCTGCGTGCAGCCTGAACGCCGCGGTCATAGAGGGCGTGGTAATCGTCCGGGATCATGGTCCACCTCCGTCCGGTGGCCGGAACGCTCCGGCCACACCAGTGTCCTGCAGTTGAGTGGCCCGCACCATAAGGGACGGAACAATCGAGACGAGTCTGACGCGCCCCCGTCACATTGGCGTCACCGCAGCACCGCATTGTGAACCAGCACGGTCAGCGTGACGCTCCGGTGACGAGCGGTTGGAACCATGCAGGAACGGGTCAATCCGGATCCGCCCAAAAATCGCTAACCACAAATCGCTAAGGGGAGAACCATGGCAAACGAAACGAACGACGAGTACTCCGGGTTCGACGAGCAGGCGGTCACGGCCACACTTGAAGCCTCAAGGCAACCGTTCGAGGGCCGGAACCTGCAGGCGACGGCTGATCTCTCCGCCATGGACGGCGGGGAACTCGAACTCCGCGCGCAATGCATTTCAGTGACTTCCGGCAACAACAGGGTTTGCCTGAGGCTTCCACTGGGAATCGGCAATGTCTGTCTTCCGGTGCCGTTTGACCTCCCGAATGGCACCGCAGTCAAGGCCTGCTTGAGTACCCGCACCAAGTGGGGAATCCCCACGGGTGTCTGCGTCAAGCTGTACGTCGCCGGCGAACAAATCGCCAGCAAGTGCTTCCCGTAATCGGCTGAACGCTGTGCCCGCTGCGGGTGGCGGCAGCTCAACCAGGGCCCGGACGGGGAAAAAACCTTGGCCGGGCCACCCATAGGGCCACACCAACGAACCAGAGGAGTAGAAGTGGATGGTGAACTGACCTTCGAGCGCTCTTCCCATTGCGCCAACAGTTGCTGCGTTGAGGTGGCGCTGGCACCGCCAACGGGGAAAGTGTATGTACGGAATTCCGCGGATCCTGCAGCCCGGATTGTATTCTCCGCCGAGGAGTGGCGAGCCTTTCTTGCCGGTGTAAAGGGTAATGAATTTGATCTCTGAACTGCCGCTGGCCGGTGGGTGAGAGCAGAACAGATTCCCTACTGGGAGGTGTCCTGGCTGTCCCAGTTCCTCGCGAAGATGTCCTCGTCCAGGAACGCTGCAGCAGTCACGCCGCTGGCGATTGCCGTGGCTACAAAGGTCATGTTTCCCGTGGCCGGCCCCACCTTGGCCATGTCGCCAACCGCGAAAACGAGCGGCACCGACGTGCGCTGGAAATGGTCCACGCGAACGCGGCCATCGTCAGTCAGGCTGCACCCGAGTGCTTGGCCGAAAGGCGACCGCTGCCGGTGCGTGGAGGAGAGAAAGCCAGCGCGATAAGTCATCGATGAGGCTGTTCCAAGCGTCAGCGTCAAACCGCCGGCATGGGCCCGGATGCCCGCCACTTCGTCCTCGATGATCCGGATGCCGTTCCGGTGGAGCCGGGTTCTGGTCCCGCGTGAGAAGCGCGGCTCACCGTTGCTGCACAGCTGTACATCACGGCTGATGCGGTCCTGCACGTAAGCGGCCATGAAGGCCGCGTGTTCGCTGTTGCCCAACACCACCAGCCGTTGATCCGTGGCCTCCAATCCGTGACAGAGCGGACAATGAAACAGGCATTTGCCGAAGGCGGCGTCGATGCCCGGGATCGGTGGGAGCTGGTCAACAACGCCGGTAGCCAGGATGAGGAAGTCCGCCGTAATCTCACGCGCTGTTGCCCACACGAGGATTTTCCCGTCCGCCACGAGAACCTTGATGGCCTCAACCGGCAGGATGGAAACGGTAGGTAACCCCGCGAGTTCCTGGCGGCCCGCGAGAACCAGCCCTGACGGCGTCGTTCCTTCCCGGCCCAACACCATGTGCACCTTCGAGGCTGCGGCGTTGCGCCCTTGGCGGCTGTCTACCAGGATTACGCGCCGGCGCTGCCTGCCGAGCACCTGGGCGGCGGCCAGGCCGGCTGGTCCGCCCCCGATGATCGCAACCTCAAAATGCGACTTCACACTTGGGGCCTCTCACCAGCGGGGCCACTGCAGACGTGTGCATGACGCGGGCCGGCCGCATGAGTTCGTGCATGCGCGCCGAGAGCTGCGCGGGGATGCCGGCCTCGGCCAGGAGGCTCCTGTAGATATCCACCTGCCGGCGGGCCTCGCTGATATTGCCTTCGGCCAGATGGGCCTGGATGAGGCAACGGTGCGCGCTCTCCCGCAGCGGATCTCCGGCAATCGCCTGCAAGGCTGCCTCGATCGCCCTGTCAAACCTCTCTGCGCCCACGTACCAGGCGGACATTCGCTCCAGGGCATGGAGCCGGACCTGGCGCTGGCGCTCGCGGTCGATCACCAGCCAGTCGTCGTACCAGCCCGGCAACAGATCTCCGCTGAGCGGGCCGATTTGCACCGGCGGGGAGTCACCCGGCAACCACTGATCCAGCCCTTCGCGTAACCGGGTCACATCCACCTGCACGAAGGTGGTCAGGTAGAGCCTGTCACCGGACGCGACCACCAGCGTTAGCCCGTCCGGCCTCGGCAGCCTCCACAACGTTGAGCGGAGGCACCCCCGTGCCTGGGCTTCGTCAAGATCCGGCCACAACTGGGCGGCGACTGCTGTCCGGGTCATATTGTTGCGCAACGCCAGGAAGGCCAGCAGATGCTCGGCACGAGGGGCCAGTTCCACTGTCGATTCGCCATGCCCCAGCCGGAAGTCGCCCAGGAGCCGAAGGTCAAGGGCGGCCCCGCCGCCAGGCTCACCGTTTCTTCCCACATTCATGGAATGGTCCTCTCCCCTTACTCACCCCTGAGATCGGAGGCTGTAAGTGGGAGTTCACATCCCACCGCGTTATTGCCGCGTTACCGTTGACCAAGGCAACCAGCCGGAAAGGTCCGGTCACGCCGCTGTAACGCCGCATCCCTAAACTGATGCCCACCTGCGGACAAACACAGGGAAGAGTTATCAGTCCCAAAGGAAACCCACACAGTGGACGCCATCGTTTCCCGACTCATCGCCCTCGGGCCGCGCGGCAGCCTGGGCGGCGACTACGAGTTGACGCACGGTTTTAAGACTGTGGGCCGGAGCCATACCAATGACCTCGTGCTTTCGGAACCAACCGTGAGCAGGGTGCACGCGTCACTAACCGTGGACAGCAGTGGGCGCGTGTCCGTCCAGGATCTTGGATCCAGTGCCGGAACAACGGTGAACGGACGGCCCGCATCCGGACAGGTGGTCCTGCACTCGGGTGACGTCGTTGCCTTTGGCGGTGCCCGGTTCGAGTATCAGGGTGTGCCCGAAAAAGCGCAGCCCACAGCCGTCCTTCCGCTTCAGCGCGCAGACCGGCCGCTCCCGCGCGCCGAGCACATCCAGGGGCGATACGACATAGAGAACCAGCATGCGGGAAACATCAGCAACGTGGCAGGCAATCAATACACCGCCTACGTCAGCCATGTCCGGCAGGAACGCGAAAGCTTCCTCCGGGACATTGCCGCCACAAAAACCTGGGCCCGCTGGCTGATCTGGGTTGGTTTAGGCCTGACCATCGCCGGACTCGTGATTGTCGGAGCCAATTTCCTCCAGTTTATGGAGGGTATGCCCACTTACACCGGCGGGGCTATTCCTGCCGCATTTCGCGGCTACATCATCGGTATTTACATCGTAGGCGGGGGCCAACTCTTCATGATCATCGGCATTGTCCTTCATGTGGTGGCCACGTCCCGGCGCAAGAGAGTGGACCGGGAATTCCCGTTGCCGCGTCCGGGAGGCCCGTAAGCGGGTAACGAGTCAGGAGAACGATCAGGGTGGGATTCAACATCAACAATCAAACCGGCGGCGTGGTCAACAATGTCGAAGGAAACCAATACATCCGCGGGGGTCAGCACAGCGGGATGGTCCAGGCTGGCGCCCTGCGTGCAGCGGTGCAGGAACTGGAACGAGGCGTTGCCGCATCGAACGTTTCCGGCAGCCAGCTCGCGGCAATGTCAGGGCACCTGAAGGAGATTGACCAGGAAATCAGCCGCGCCCATCCCGAGCCGGACAAGGTGGCAGGCCCCCTGAGGAAACTAACGGAAATCGCAAGTGCGGCGGGTGCCCTTGCCGGGCTCGCCGGACCCATCCAAAGCCTGATCACATGGCTGGGCCCGTTGGGACAACCCATAGTGAAACTCCTTTCGGGCATCTGAGCAGGCCTGTCCGGGAAGTCAGGAAGGCAGGAACGCAGGAAGGCAGGAACGCAGGAAGGCACGACGGCGGCCCGCGCCCCGGGCGGGTGCGCGCGGCTGTGTGCCGCACGGCCGCCGTCGGGCTTTCCACGGCGGGTTTCCCCGTAACGGCGCGGTAACGCGCTCCTGTGCACTCTGGTGCCGTAGCAGTTGGCATAGCCGAACGGACGGGAGAAAACGCTGTGAGCACACCCCTCAACGAAGACCAAAGGGAGCTTCCCCGCTCCGAACCGGAACTGATTGTCGTGCTGGAACCGGAGAACGCGCGCCGGCTCGCCCAGGCTGCTCCCGAGTCACGGGATGTGTCGGGCCCCGCACTCTCTTCCGTGGCGGGGGCGTTGTCGGATGTGCTCCGGGCGCATGGTGCGGCTCTGGCCCCGCTCTTCCCCCAGGCTTTCGCTGACAGTGGCCGGGCTCCCTCCGGGCCAGCCGAGGACAGCCCGGAGGGCAACGCCGGCGGCAGCCCCGGAACATCCGGGACCGGGAACGAGGAGGAACTGCACACCTTCTTCCGCGTCGAAGCCCCATCCGGAGAGCTGGAATCCATCGCGGAGGAACTCCGGGGCAGCGACGGCGTGGCAGGAGCATACGTGCGGCCAGCCATCCTGCTGCCCACCATCCAGGCCACGTCCGCTCCGCTGAATACGATGGTTTCCAGGACGGAAGAACCGGCAGCAACCACCCCGGACTTCACTCCCCGCCAGGGCTACCTGGATCCGGCGCCGGCCGGAGTGGACGCACGCTTTGCATGGACCATAGCAGGGGGACGTGGCGCCCGGCTGCGGATCGTGGATTGCGAGCATGGCTGGCTGCTCGACCATGAGGATCTGCTCCTCAACAACGGGGGCGTTGTCAGCGGAACAAACAACGCCTCCAACGATCACGGCACCGCCGTCTTTGGCATCATCGGCGGAGACCGGGACGCCAAGGGAATCACGGGTATTTCGGCAGATGCCTGGCTGGCGGCGTCGTCCTGGACCAGCCAGGCTGCAGCCACGGCGATTACCGAAGCTGCAGAGGAGCTGCGGCCCGGGGACTTCCTGCTCCTCGAAGGCCAGCTGGGCGGACCCAACCACACCAATCCGGGTTCGGATGTGGGACTGATCGCCCTGGAATGGTGGCCGGACCTGTTTGCCGCCATCCGTGCAGCCAGCAACCGGGGCATCATCGTCATTGAGGCAGCCGGCAACGGGTTTCAAAACCTGGATGACGCCGTCTACAACACACCGCAGAGCGGGTTCCCGTCCACCTGGCGCAACCCGTTCAACACCGCGAACCCGCAGTGCGGCGCCGTGATGGTCGGGGCCGGCGCACCTCCCACTGGCTTCAACGGGAGCGCCTGGGGGCCGGACCGGTCGCGGCTGGACTACTCCAACTACGGTAGCCGGGTTGATGCCCAGGGCTGGGGCCGTGAAGTGGTTTCGGCCGGCTACGGAGATCTTCAGGGAGGCGATCCGAAGCGCCGGTACACCGCGGGATTCTCCGGAACCTCCAGCGCATCTCCCATCGTGCTTGGTGCCCTGGCCGCTGTGCAGGGCATCGCCACCGGCCGGGGTCCGCTGCGCCTGACTCCGGCACGGGCACGGTCCTTGCTGAGGATGGTTGGAACTCCGCAACAGGCCGCCCCTTCCCGTCCGGTCACGCAACGCATCGGCCGCCGCCCTGACGCCAAACACCTGCTCACCGCCATGAAACGCGTGAGTGCCCGGGCGGGAGACTTCGACGGCGACGGGCGGGCTGAGGTCCTGGTGACCAGTCCGTGGGGGATCGGCATCCTGAAGCAACACGGCAGCACCTTCAGCAATCCGGTGATTGCGTCCAACGGCACCCGCTTTGGCGGGTGGTTGCTGAACACTGAAGACAACCTCATTGGACCGGTGGCTGACTTCGACGGCGACGGGCGGGCCGAGGTCCTGGTGACCAGTCCGTGGGGAATCGGCATCCTGAAGCAACAGGGCAACACGTTCAGCAATCCGGTGATTGCATCCAACGGCACGCGCTTTGGCGGGTGGTTGCTGAACACTGCCGATAACCACATCGCTGCGGTGGGTGATTTCGACGGCGACGGGCGGGCTGAGGTCCTGGTGACCAGTCCGTGGGGGATCGGCATCCTGAAGCAGCAGGGCAACACGTTCGAGAACCCGGTGCTTGCGCCGAACGGCACGCGCTTTGGCGGGTGGTTGCTGAACACTGCCGATAACCATATTGCGGCGGTGGGTGATTTCGACGGCGACGGGCGGGCTGAGGTCCTGGTGACCAGTCCGTGGGGGGTAGGGATCCTCAAGCAGCAGGGCAACACGTTCAGCAACCCGGTGCTTGCGGCCAACGGCACCCGGTTCGGGCAGTGGCTGCTGAACACCGCCGATAACCAGCTGGGCCCCGTCGCCGACTTCGACGGGGACGGGCGGGCTGAGGTCCTGGTGACCAGCCCGTGGGGGATCGGGATCCTGAAGCAACAGGGCAACACGTTCAGCAATCCGGTGATCGCGGCCAACGGCACCCGGTTCGGGCAGTGGCTGCTGAACACCGCCGATAACCAGTTCGGTCCCGTTGCGGACCTCGATGGGGACGGGCGTGCTGAGATCCTGGTGACCAGTCCCTGGGGGATCGGCATCCTGGAACAGGCGGGAACCACGCTGGGGAACCCGGTGATCAAGCCCAACGGGACCCGCTTCGGGCAGTGGCTGCTCAACACAGCGGACAACCGCCCAGGGGCGCTTGCCGACCTTGATGGGGATGGGCGGGCTGAGATCCTGGTGACCAGTCCCTGGGGGATCGGCATCCTGGAGCAGGCAGGAAACACGTTGGGAAACCCGGTGATCAAGCCTAACGGCACCCGGTTCGGGCAGTGGCTGCTGAATACCGCGGACAACGAATTCGGCGTCTGATAGGCGCCTCCCCCTACTGAAATAGGGGGATTGGGTGCATTGACTTTCCACTTCAGGATGAGGATCCTCGAACTTGCACGTTTAGTGTAAAAACAGAGATCGGGTAGCCATGGGCAACGATGACTGTGGAATGTTCAAACTGGACCTCATGCATTCCTGGCAACTGCGCCAAGATGGAACAGCAGTCTATGTGGCGGCCCGTCAGCAGCGGCTTATCGCAGCACTTGCGGTCCGCGGGGCCTGTCTCAGAAACTACCTGGCCGGGATGCTGTGGCCGGATTGTCCTGAGGCCAACGCGCTGGAAAGCCTCCGGGTAGCGGTTCACCTGGTAACACGGCAGTTGCCGGGGCTGCTCGTCAAGACCGGTGCGATGCTCTCCCTGGACAAACGGGTCGATGTGGATCTGCACCGGGTGCGTGCCGCCTTGGCGGAAGCGACCAGCACGGGCAAAGGCGATCCGGCGTCCGTCCTGCCGGAGATCCGCGATGTGGACTTCCTGCCGGGCTGGTACGAAGACTGGGTGGTGTTTGAGCAGAGCAGGCTGCAGCACGACCGGGTCAGGGCGTTTACCTGGCTTTCACGCCAGCTTGCTGCTCGTGGCGATTATGAGGCCGCTGCCGATGCGGCCAATGCTGCCTTGGAAATCGAACCCCTTTATGAGAGCGCCGTCCGGGTGCTCATCACCTCGGAGTTGGCCCAGGGAAACATTGCGTCGGCATTGTCCGCGTACGACAGGTACCAGCGTCAGCTGCAGGCGGACATGGGCGTTGGCCCGTCGGAAGGCCTGCGGCATCTGGTCCAGGAGACACTGCACAGCCAAGGCCGGATAACAGTGGAGCAGTTATCGTCCACCGTGGCCAGCAGTTTGAGTCTGCAGCCATTGACGCACAACGCTTAATGCTCCGTCGGGGTTGGCAGCGTAAACGGTGGTTTGGTCACCGCCAACTGCGGGTCCGTAGGTAATCCTGGCGCGAAAACCTGGCGGGACTTCGCCGGATTCGAGCCAGGTGTGGATCACCAGCGTGCCACCGGCGCCCGGGGCTGCCGGCACGCCCCCAGGACCTGAACCCGCGTTCTCCATGTGCATGCGTTCCCACTCTCCGGCAGTAAAAGTCCCTCTAAACCTCAACAGCTTTCATCCTGCCCCACAGCAATCAGTAGTTCGCTCCCCTTTGCGAAACTTTCATGAAAACTTGAGCATGCGCGGGAGCGGCATCTAGTGAGCGAGCGTTTCCGAAGAACGCGCATCAAGTGAGAGAGCGTCGCAAGGGGGAAGGACGCTTGACGCCCTCCGAGGCTTCCGCATATCCTGAACGAACGGTCGGTAAATAATTCGGCACGTCCCAGAAGGTCTTTGCAGAGGAGCAACCATGGCAGCGCAGAACTTGCAGTCAGTGCCAGCTGAGCTATCCCCGGACGAAGAGGCGGCAGGCCAGGCCAACTTTGACCGCGTCATGGCCGAGGACTCACGCATCGAGCCCAAGGACTGGATGCCGCCGGCCTACCGCAAGACGCTGCTGCGCCAGATCTCCCAGCACGCCCACTCCGAGATCATCGGCATGCAGCCGGAGGCCAACTGGATTTCCCGTGCCCCCAGCCTGAAGCGCAAGGCCATCCTCATGGCCAAGGTCCAGGACGAGGCCGGCCACGGGCTCTACCTCTACAGCGCCGCCGAGACCCTTGGACAAACAAGGGACAAGATGACGGAAGACCTCATCGCCGGCAAGGCCCGCTACTCGTCCATCTTCAACTACCCCGCCCTGACCTGGGCGGACATGGGCGCCATCGGCTGGCTGGTGGACGGCGCCGCCATCTGCAACCAGGTCCCCCTGTGCCGCGCCTCCTACGGCCCGTACGGCCGCGCCATGGTGCGCATCTGCAAGGAAGAATCGTTCCACCAGCGCCAGGGCTTCGAGATCCTGCTGGAACTCTCCAACGGCACCCCCGAGCAGAAGCAGATGGCCCAGGACGCGGTGAACCGCTGGTACGCCCCGGCCCTGATGATGTTCGGCCCGCCGGACGACGATTCGCCCAACTCCAAGCAGTCCATGGCCTGGAACATCAAGCGGTTCAGCAACGACGAACTCCGCAGCCGCTTCGTGGGCATGATGGTGGAGCAGGTCCGCGTCCTGGGCCTCACCCTCCCGGATAGCCATGTCCGCTACAACGAGGACAGCAAAAAGTGGGAGCACGGCCCGCTGGACTGGCACGAGTTCCAGGAAGTCCTGGCCGGCCGCGGCCCCTGCAACGCCCAGCGCCTTGAGCGCCGGAGGGCAGCGCACGACGACGGCGCCTGGGTCCGCGAGGCAGCTTCCGCTTATGCAGCAAAACAGCAGGCAAAACAGTCAATGACGACGAAGGAATACGCAGCATGAGCCCCCACGGCAACCCGGAAGTCCCCGCCAGCATGACACAGCCGATCGAGAACCCGTCCCCGGTGGGGAGCGAAACCCATACCGGCGGCAACGCCTGGGGGCTCTGGGAGGTCTTTGTCCGGTCGAGCCGCGGTTTGAGCCACGTGCACGCAGGGTCCCTGCATGCACCGGATGCCGCCATGGCACTGCGGAATGCCCGCGACCTCTACACCCGCCGCAACGAGGGCGTCTCCATCTGGGTCGTGCCCGCGGAGGCCATCGCCGCCAGCGATCCGGATGCCAAGGGCTCGTTCTTCGAGTCGCCCCAGGGCAAGGATTACCGGCACGCCACGTACTACACCAAGAGCGAAGGGGTAAAGCACCTGTGATCCCCACCGGCTCCCACAGCTCGCAAGCTCGCAGCGGGTCCCTCGCCGGCGTGGCCCCTGCATCCGAGGCCACAACAGGCCACGGCGACATCTCCACCGGCGTCGCAGCCCCGTCCGGAAGCGGCGACTCCAACGCGAGCGCCACCCGCATCACGCCCGGCAACGCCCTCCGCCCGGAGGACATCGCCCTCGAGGTCCGCACCGGCCTGGCCAAGCCCACAGAGGACGTCGCGGAATACGCCCTAAGACTGGGCGACGACGCCCTGATCCTCGCCCAGCGCCTGGGTCACTGGATCTCCCGCGCCCCCGAACTGGAGGAGGACGTGGCCCTGGGCAACATCGCCCTGGACCAGCTGGGCCACGCCCGGAGTTTCCTCAGCTACGCCGGCGGCGCAATGTCCAACGACGACGGCTCGGCCAGGAGCGAGGATGACCTCGCCTACTTCCGCCGCGAGCACGAGTTCCGGTCAGTCCAGTTGTTCGAGCAGCCCAACGGCGACTTCGCGGTGACCATCGCCCGGCAGTTCATCGTGAGCTACTACCAGTTCGAGCTGTACCGCCGGCTCACCGGATCAACGGACGCCACGCTGGCCGCCATCGCCGCGAAGGCCGTGAAGGAAGTGGACTACCACCGGGACCACAGCGCCCAGTGGATCCTCCGTCTGGCCGGCGGCACGGACGAATCCCGAACCCGGATGATCCACGGCCTGCGCCTGATGTGGCCGTACGTCAACGAACTGTTCCAGGAGGACGACCTGACGCGCCGCCTCGCCGAGGCGGGTGCCGCCGTCGCGCCTTCCAGCCTGCGCGAGGACTTTGACCGGCTCACCGGAGACGTCCTCAAAGAAGCCGAACTCGAGGTGCCGGACGTCCCGGCAGCCCCCGGCGGCGGCCGGCACGGCAAGCACTCCGAACACCTGGGCTACATCCTGGCCGAGATGCAGGTCCTGGCCCGCGAGTATCCCGGAGCGAAGTGGTGACGGCCATGGCCATGTACATCTCCGACTTCGAAACCAGCGCCCCTGCAAGGGAGAAAACGGGGCGGCAGAAGGCGTGGGACATCGCCGCCACCGTGTGCGATCCCGAAATCCCCGTGCTCACCATCGAGGACCTCGGCATCCTCCGGGACGTCCAAGTGACGCAGGAACACGGAACAGCCGGAAAAGTCATCGTCACCATCACGCCCACCTACTCGGGCTGCCCGGCCATGGACGCCATCCGCGACGACCTCAAAACAGCCTTCGCCAAAGAGGGCTACCAGGACGTCGAGGTGGACCTGGTGCTCGCCCCGGCCTGGACCACGGACTGGATGACCGAGGCAGGCAAGGCAAAGCTGCAGGAGTACGGCATCGCGCCGCCGTCGGGCCTGTCGAACGCCGCACGGCACGCCGGCCCTATCCGCCTGAAGATGGCGGTCAAGTGCCCCCAGTGCTCGTCCCTGAACACCAAGGAACTCACCCGTTTCGGCTCCACCTCCTGCAAGGCGCTGTATGTGTGCCAGGACTGCAAGGAACCGTTCGACTACTTCAAAGTGCTGTAAGGAAGCCCCATGCCTGTTGTCCGCCAGACCGCCGCCGAAACGGCGCAGGCCACCGGCCGCCGTCGTCCGTCCTTCCACACGCTCGCCGTGAAGGAGGTGCGCCGGCTCACCGAGGACGCCATCGAGGTGGCGTTCCACGTGCCCCAAGAGCTCGCCGGCCAGTTCGATTACCTGCCCGGCCAGTACGTGGCGCTGCGCACCAAGCTCCCGGATGAGACCGGCGAACTGCACGAGGTGCGCCGCAGCTACTCCATCTGCGCCGAGCCGCGCAGCTTCGCGGACGGCAGCAGCGAGATCCGGGTGGCCGTGAAGAAGGACCTGGGCGGGGTGTTCTCCACCTGGGCCAACGCCGAGCTGAAGGCCGGGGACACGCTGGACGTCATGAGCCCCATGGGCGCGTTTGTGTCCAGGCACGGCCGGGACGGCCAGGCCGTGGAGCAGAACCGGATGAACTCGATGAACAACCCGGAGGAGCTGGCCGGGGACGTGGCCTCCAGCGGGGAAGCCAGTTTTGTGGCCATCGCCGCGGGCAGCGGCATCACGCCGGTGATCGCCATCGCGCGGACGTTGCTGGCCAAAAACCCGGACTGCCGGTTTGACCTGATCTACGCCAACAAGGCCGCCATGGACGTGATGTTCCTGGAGGAGCTGGCGGACCTGAAGGACAAGTACCCGCAGCGGCTGGCCATCCACCACGTGCTGTCCCGCGAGCAGCGGATCGCGCCGCTGCTCAGTGGCAGGATCGACGCCGAGAAGCTCCAGCAGCTGCTGGGCACCGCCATCCACGCGGACGATGTGGACGAGTGGTTCCTGTGCGGGCCGTTCGAGCTGGTGCAGCTGTGCCGGGACACCCTGGCCGAGCGCGGGGTGGAGCCGGAGAAGATCCGGTTCGAGCTATTCACGAGCGGCAAGCCGGACCGGCCGGAGGGGCACGCGGGCCGGCCGGTGGTGGTGGACGAGTCCAAGGAGACGTACAAGATTACCTTCAAGCTGGACGGGCTGCAGGGCGACGTGGCCAGCCCCACGCACGCCCGCGAGTCCATCCTCAACGCCGCGCTGCGGGTCCGCCCGGATGTGCCGTTCGCGTGCGCCGGGGGAGTGTGCGGTACCTGCCGGGCCAAGGTGGTCACCGGCAGCGTGACCATGGACGAAAACTACGCGCTGGAGCAGGATGAGCTGGACAAGGGGTACGTGCTGACCTGCCAGAGCCACCCCACCAGCAAGGAAGTCACCGTCGACTTCGACGTGTAAGTACCGGTGGTTGAGCCTGGGCCCACGCCCGCAGGGTTCCCTGGCCGAGCTTGCGAGGCTAGGGTGCGGGTGGGGAGCGAAACCCGGTGGTTGAGCCCGTCGAAATCGAGCCTGTCGAACCCAGAACGAAGGAGCCCCATGATTTCCCTCTCCATCAGCAACAACGTCGCCGAGGTCGTCCTCAACGCCCCGCACAAGCTGAACTCGCTGGATGAGCAGGCGCTGGCGGAGCTGTCCCAGGCGTACGACGACGCTGCTGCCGCCGCCTCCCGCGGTGAGGTGCGGGCGCTGCTGCTGAGGGGAGAGGGCCGCGCCTTCTGCGCGGGCCGGGACATCGCGGGGGTGAACCCGGAGAATGACGACGCCGCTATGTACCTGGGCGGGCTGGTGGAGCCGCTGCTGAAGAAGATGAGTGCGTTCCCGGCTCCCACGTTCGCGGCAGCTCACGGAGCGTGCCTGGGCGTGGGTCTGGGCCTGTTGCTGGCCACGGACGTGGTGTACGTGGCGGAGAACGCGAAGTTCGGCTCGCCGTTCGCGAAGCTGGGGGCAACGCTGGATTCCGGTGGGCACTGGTACTTCACCGAACGGCTCGGGATGCACCGGACGCTGGACCTGATCTACACGACGGAGCTGATCAGCGGCACGGAGGCCGTGGCGCAGGGGTTGTTCAGCCGTGCCATGCCGGCGGGTGAGCTGCTGGAGACCACCCAGGCAATTGTCGCCAAGGTGGCCCGCGGGGCTACCGGGGCCTTCAACGCAAGCAAGGAGCTGGTGGCCCACATCCGCGACCAGCGCCTGGGCCTATGGGAAGCCATGGCGGAGGAGAACACCGAGCAAGCGCGGCTCTGCAAGACGGACGATTATGCCGAGGGTTTCCGGGCATTCCAAGAGAAGCGTGAGCCGCAATTCCGCGGCTGAGCCCGTCGAAACCCCTCCCGGTGGTTGAGTCGGTGGGGAGCGAAAACCTGTAGGGGCATAGGTAGATTCCGCTTACCTGGGCTAGGTGGGTACGGTCGGCCTGAAGAATCGGGTATTGCCTACTCGTGTTTCCGGCTTCGGTTCGTTGTTCACTGAAAGTGCCGGCGAGGAGAGAGCTTTCGCGATCACGGTTCCCGCTCCAGCATTCGCCGGCACCAGCATCGCGGCGGTTGAAACAATGAGTCCGCCGGCGAGCCGGGACGATTCAGGAACGGCGGGATCAATGCGACACAGATTAGCCACGGGGGATGGCGTTAACCTCGCCACCTGCCCCCATCAATTTGTTGGCCGGTGCGATGACTGTTCCGCGTCAGCAGGCCTGGGGGAATCGGACCAGGCGGTAACGGATGAAGGCGGAACTACCTTCTCGGCCGAACCCGGTTGAGCCTGTCGAAACCCCTCACAAGCAGATCTTGACCCAACCTTGCAGGTGGGTTGCAGGAATCTTAAGTCGCGTTCGCAAGAGTAGTCGAAGCCGGGAATCGCCCGGCCGATCCCCGCTGCCGGTCTTTTAGGGACCGGCCGCGGCTGAAGACTACAACGGGGGCGTCATTGTCTGCGGTTTTGAACGAAAAGGTCACCAGCGGCGAAGAGAACGGGTTCAGCCGCCGCAGGGTAGTCGCAGGTGTGGCCTGGTCGCTGCCTGTGATCGCAACCGCCATCGCAGCTCCGGCGGCAGCGGCTTCGCCTACCTTGTCCATCACCGCCGGGCCTTTTGGCACAATCAACCATTCGAAACAACAGGGGGCAGGTGGCACACGAACTGGTCAAGGTCCTTCGACCCTCACTGTTCAGAACACTTCCCCAGCGGCTCAGACAGTAACCGTTGGAATTGTTCCTGGCGTAGACCGCGGAACGATCGCTTCAGGTATCGCTGTGAAATCATTGACTGGAAACACGGTAGCTGCAGCGACCTTCGATGCCGCCTATGCCTCGACTGCGACTATTACCATTGCTGGTAATCAATCGGCGGCTCAAGCCATTTCTTTCTATTACCTGGACGGCAAAGGCCAAACCACACCTACAAGTGGTCAGACCTACACCTTTACGATGACCCTCAGCGTGGGTTCCGCCACCTTCGTCATTCCTGGCATCACAATGGTCATCCCGTGATCTGGCGCCAAGGCAGGCTGGTTGCTCAGGTGCTGTCAGACTCAGCTGCCCGGGTTGCCCTGCTCCATCTGGACGCGACCCAGCCCGTGGTCCTGGAAGGGACAGCTGCAAGCATTTGGAACCTCATCGACGGCCAACGGTCAGAGCACTCCATCCTCGCTGAGCTGGAGGCCACTTTTGAGGACCGGTCCGGACAGATGCAGGCCCAGCTGGAAGACTTCCTCGCCAGCCTCGAAGCACGGCGCCTGATTGAGGCTGCCCCCGGCGCTGCGCGTTGAGAGCATGAGGTCCGCGGGAATCAGGGGGAACACACGTTTGGCTTGGAGGAAACGGCTGTTCGCGGAATTGGCACGAGGCAGTGACGTGCTGCCCTTGGACGTCCTGGGAATCCAGTTCGTAGTCCGCTGGGGCCGTGCCGTTACCCGGCAGCAGCGGGAGAGTATGAGCTTGGCATGGGCACGGTGTGCCAGCAGCCGCAAGCCGCTGCTTCCGCCGCTGGCTGCGGAACCCACAGACTGCAGTCCGTTCACGGCGTCCGTGGCCTCGCAGGCCCTAAAGCACGACGGCGGCGCGTTCCAACTGCAGGCCGCTTCCTTCGAGGAGCTGGCTGAGAACCTCACGTCCCGGCTCACGGTAGCGGCCATCCTGGCCAACGCCGGCCACCTCGTGATGCTCCACTCATGCGGCGTGGCAGACCGTGAAACGGGTGCAGTGGTGGCACTCGTGGCCAAGTCGGGAACGGGCAAAACCACTGCGGTTTCCGTGCTGGCCAGGACCTATGGATATGTCACGGACGAGACCGTAGCCATCGCACCCGATGGCTGGGTGGTTCCGTATCCCAAACCGCTGTCTGTAAAGCAGGAGCCTGGCGCACCCAAAGGCCAGGTGGGACCTGACGAGCTCGCACTCCTGCCAGTCCCCGCTAACCCCTTCATCCAGTCCATCGTGCTGCTGGACCGGGTCCAAGATAAAACCGCGGCCCCAGTGCTGGAGAGGGTTCCGCTGGCTGATGCGGTGCTCGCCCTGATCCCGGACTCTTCCTCGCAGGGGGACATGGAGGAGCCGCTGCAGTCGCTCTGCCGGCTGATAGACAGCGTCGGGGGAGTCTGGAAGGTCACCTACTCGGAAGCGGCTGACCTGCCGGCAGCCCTGGAACCGCTGTTCCGGACGCAGCTGGAAAAGCAGCCCGGAACGGAGCCTGAATGGGAAGCCCGGGCAGCCGAAGGTGCCCGGCCGGCACTCATCCCGTACGGCTGCATCCGCCGCGCCGCACCGAAAGATGCAGTGGCCATTGGTAACGAGCTGCTGGTCATGCTCGACAACGAGATCGTAAGGCTGAGCGGAATCGGCCCGGCCATCTGGGAAGCATCAGCCAACCCGGTCCCGGTGCACCAGCTCGCTGAAGAAGTCGGCAAGGCGCACGGCACCCCGGAAGGCTACCGGGACGCCGTCGCCGCAGCTACAGCGCAGCTCATCGCGAAATCAGTTCTGGAACAGGGCCGCGACTAGCCGCCTATCGCGTGGGGGACCACTCGAAGCAGTACGCCGGCAACGAAGACCGGGACAGGAAAGAACAAAACTTGCGTGGAAGGAATCACGATGAGCACAACAGCCGCTCCCCCAGAAGCGCCCGAAGGCATGGACCTGACAGAGTACCTCCGGCTGCTTCGGGTTTACTGGAAGGCCATTGTCGCCTTCACCCTGCTGGCCACTTTGGCGGCGTGCGGCTGGACCATCCTCCAGCCCAAGATCTACTCCTCCGATTCCAGCGGCATCGTAGTCACGCCAGGCTCGGACAACGTGAGCCTGTCACTGGCCGGGGACAGCCTGGCCAAGGCCAAGGTCAAGAACTACGAGTCCGTGGCAAAGTCGCGGCTCGTGGCAGACCGGGTCATCCAGGCCCTCGAGCTGAACACCACCGCCGACACCCTGCTGGGCGCCATCAGCGTGAAGGTCCCCTTGGACACGGCCGAGATCCGGGTGACTGCCGAGTCCACCGACCCGGCTACAGCGCAACGGGTCGCCGATGCCTGGGTCAACGGCCTGGCCGCCCAGGTGGAAGCGATAGAAACTGTACCTGCGGGTGAGGCTGTTGTTGAGTCGGGCGCAGCAACGCCGGGCGCCGGGTCGTCGGCGAACACCACCGCGACGGCTGTCCGGGTACTTCCGCTGGGTAAGGCAGTCCTTCCCACCAGTCCCACGTCACCCAACGTCAAGCTCAACCTCGCGCTGGGCGCACTCGTCGGCTCAGCGCTCGGTGTCGCCTATGCGGTGATCCGCCGGCATCTAGACCGGCGCATCCGCAAAGCCGCCGAAATCGAACGGCTCTTCGGTGTCCCTGTGATCGGCACTCTTCCCATGGACCACCGCCTGGACGGGAAAAGCACCGTGTTGGATGCTGGCACCGGAGCCCAGGCCCACGACGCCGGCGGAGCGATGGGTGAGGCCCTCCGTGAACTGCGCACCAACCTCAGCTTCCTTGACGTGGACCAACCGCCGCGGATCATTGTGGTGACCAGTTCCGTTCAGTCCGAAGGAAAGTCCACGGTCACGGCCAACCTTGCGGTCACCATGGCAGCGGCTGGTCAAAACGTCGTGGTGGTCGACGGCGACCTCCGCCGCCCCACGCTGGTGGACGTTTTCAATCTGGTTCCGGGAGCCGGGGTCACCACTGTCCTCACCGGCACCGCCGAATTGGCGGATGTCCTGCAGCCGTGGGGTGCCCTGCCGAACCTCTCAGTCCTTGGCTCGGGCCGAGTTCCGCCGAACCCGAGCGAGCTGCTTGGGTCCCGGGCCATGAGGAACATGCTCAATGCGCTGGCCGAGGATGCGATCGTCCTGATTGACGCGCCGCCGCTGCTTCCGGTGACTGATGCCGCAGTCCTTTCGCGTGCAGCGGACGGTGCCATTGTGGTCATCCAGACGGGCAGGACCACCCAGGAGCAGCTGGCCCAATCCCTGGGGAACCTCGAGAAGGTCAAGGGCCGCGTCCTTGGCGCCGTCCTCAATTACGTTCCAACCAGGGGAACAGATGCCTATTCGTACTACGGAACGTATACCTCGGCGCCCGCCCCGGCGGCTGAAGCCGATCCGCAGCGAATCGCCATCCCGAACGTGCACGAAGCGGATGGTTTCTTCGAAGCCGTGCGCGGTGGGCGCAGGGCCAAAGGCTAAGGGTCCCCGTGCCGGACAGTGCCAATGAAACGCAGCTCAGCATCCCCGAAGGCGTGCTCCTAGGCCACGCGCTCGCGTCTCGGGTAGCGGACAGCCTGGGAATCAGAGCCTTCTTCATCAAGGGACCGGCGAGTGTAATCCAGGGGCTGAGGCAGCCCAGAATGTCTGGTGACGTGGATATTTTCGTGGCCCCCTCCAACCTGGAGCAAATGCTGGAAGGCCTGCGAGAGCGGGGTTGGCGGGAGCGCCCCGTGGATCCGGACAGCAGGACCTTTCCAAAGCACTCGGTGACCGTCGACCACCCTGAATGGCCTTGTTGCATCGACGTCCATTTTCGCTTTCCGGGAATGGAAAATCCGGCCAGCGACTGCTTCGAGGTGATGTTGGTGAATACCGAGGACTTGGAGCTTGCAGGACAAGAGGTGCGAGTCCCGTCAACGGCGCTGGGAATCCTGATCCTGGCACTGCATGCCCTCCGGTCGCCCGAGTTGCCTGCGTGCCGGCAGGAGCTTGAGTTCTTGGCCCACTTAACAGAACGGCAAGCGCAGGCGTCTTCCGTCCTGGAAATGGCCATCGCCACGGGCTCATTGGCGGCCATGCGCCCCTTTCTCGAGGACCTCCTTCCCAAGACTGCTGTATTAGCGTGGCCGCAGCCATCCATGGAATGGCGCAACCGGCTCCTGGCCCAGGAGCCAGGGAGCGCCCGGCTCATCGCTGTTCTGCAGGCGCCATGGCAGATCAAACCAAAGATGCTGTGGTTCGCAGCCTTCCCGCAGCAGGAGGCTCTCCTGAGCGTGAACATCTACGCCGACACGTCCCTACGGGGACGACTCCTGCAGCACCGTGCCAGATGGGCCAGGTTTCTGCGTTCGGCTCCCCAACTCATGCGGAACCTCAAAGGCCTCGATGGTTGAGCTTGTCGAAACCAAAGGGCCCGGTGGTTGAGGTCCGCCCCGGTGGTTGAGCTTGTCGAAACCCGGGAACAGCCATCAAAAATTGCCTTTATCTACCGCTGATTTGTAAGGTTCACCTATGACTACGGGGAAAGCAATATCCAAAGCCGTCATTCCTGCTGCCGGATTGGGAACTCGCTTCCTGCCCGCCACCAAGGCAATGCCGAAAGAAATGCTGCCGGTGGTAGACCGCCCGGCCATCCAGTACGTCGTGGAGGAAGCCGTAAAGTCCGGCCTCACCGACCTGCTGATGATTACGGGGCGGAACAAGCGCTCCCTTGAGGACCACTTTGACCGCGAGCCTGGCCTGGAGCGTGCGCTGGAACTGAAGGGCGATACCGATCGCCTGGAATCCGTGCAGTACGCCTCCGAGCTGGGCCCCATCCACTACGTCCGCCAGGGCGAGGCCAAGGGCTTGGGCCACGCGGTGCTGTGCGCTGCACAGCATGTGGGGGACGAGCCTTTCGCGGTGCTGCTGGGCGACGACCTGATTGACGAGGCCGATGACCTGCTGAGCACCATGATGGAGGTCCAGCAGAAGACCGGCGGTTCGGTCATCGCCCTGATCGAGGTGGACCCGTCCCAGATCAGCGCCTACGGCTGCGCGGACATCACCGCTGTGGACGGCGAAGAGTACGTCCGCGTCAACAGCCTGGTGGAAAAGCCTGCCGTCGGCGACGCGCCGTCCAACCTGGCCGTGATCGGCCGGTACGTGCTGCACCCGTCTGTGTTCGGCGTCCTGGAGCACACCGCGCCGGGCCGCGGCGGAGAGATCCAGCTGACGGATGCCCTGCAGACTCTGGCTGCCGGCGAGGGTGAAGGCTCCGGTGTGTATGGCGTGGTCTTCAAGGGCCGCCGCTTCGACACGGGCGACAAGCTGAGCTACCTCAAGGCCGTCATCACACTGGCGTCCGAGCGGGTCGAGTTCGGCGAGGACCTGAAGACCTGGATGAAGGGCTTCGTGAACTAGCTGAGGTTCTAGCTGCTAGTTAGAGGTCCGCTGCCGAGAGGTTGCGGGCCTCTGTTTTTTGAGCGCCCAGAGGGCCAGCAGAGCTCCCATGACAGCTCCTGACGTGTTTGTCAGGATGTCGATGGAGCTTGCAAAGCGGTTGTGAAGAAACAGGAGTTGGCCCAGTTCCATGCAGCCGGAAATGAGCAGGCCAAACGCTCCGACCTGCCACCAGCGTTTCTCCGGAAAAGAAAGTGCGATAACGAAGCCGAGCGGAACGAAAAGGGCAATGTTGGCGGAGGCTTCGATGAATTTGTAATTGAACCATCGCGGGATGCCGTGAAGCTGAAGAAAATAAAGGACGCTTGCGAGTTGCCCCTGCACGGGCTGATCCACGGGGTTCGGCCAGAAAGCGATGAAGGCTAGCGGGATAAACATGACCACGAGGACGAGACGCCAAACACTACGGTTATGGAGGAGTCTCAAGGGTTCCTCAGGAAGCCCGTAAGAGGGCAACTACGGCAGTACCCAGGGCAGCGGCCGCCAGGAGCCCGAGAAGGATGTAGCGGAGCACCTGGGGGCGGAGTGGTATTGAGAAGTCCAGCTCTCGTGGTGTTCTGCGCCAATGTCTCCCCATAGCCCTAATAAATATCACACTGAGTTAAATGCAGAAGGTGGGTGTTCTCCGCTTCCGGAGAACACCCACCTTCTTTGGTGCTAGGAGGTGTATCGGTTATGCAGCAGCCTCTGCCTTGGCACGGCGACGAACAACCACTACGGAAGTTGCGCCGGCGGCCAGTGCGCCTGCGCCAACCAGGGTCCAGAGAACCAGGCCAGAGTCGGCGCCGGTGTTAGCGAGGCCGGAACCGGTGTTGGCCAGCGGAGCGCCGCCCGTGATGGAGCCGGTGTTGGCCAAGGAAGCTGCCACCGTTACCGCGAGGGGACCAACGGTCACCCCAGAGGTGTTACCCGTAGCCGTCAGGCTGTAGTTTCCGGGTTCGGTGATGGAGATCGGCAGGGAGAATTTACCCTGCGCATCGGCGGTGGTGCTAAGGGTCGAGGGCGCCAGGTACAGGCTGATCTTGCCTGCCACTGCGGCGCCACCGGCGATGCTTGCACCATCAGACGCAGGGGCATCGCCTGGAGTCACTGTGATGGTGAGGGTTTCACCGGCCAGGAAGCCCTGGCCACTGAAAATGAAGTCTTCGCCCGGACCAACTACACCGTCAGAAACAGCAGCCTGAGGCGGGAGTGCCGGGTAAGTGGCGGCCATGGCAGGAGCCGAGCCGATAAGAGCGATGGAACCCGCAAGTGCGAGTGCTGCAAGTGTTTTCTTCATGAGTGTCCCCCCGGAGACGTTTAAGTTTAGTTGTACCCGATTTTGGGGAGTGTTCCCCTCCGCACGAGACCTTTGTGCAGAACTACGGATAGATATCCCAAAAAGACGTTACCACCTGCTCTTCCCTGTGAGCAATCTCAATCCAGTCGGTTTACATAGTGTTAACGTGCTGCCTATGCACTTAGCTACAGACAGCATTTTCCGTGGGCAGTGTCACATCCTTTACGGGCTGGACAGTCGGTGTGACAACAACGTTAGGTTCCGACTGCTGTGGAATCTTGCCGAACGTTATGTCTACGGTTTTGCTCTCGCCTGGCGCTAGAAGGACGGCCAAGACGCCCACAGGTCGGTCACCGTGAAAATAAGGAGCGAAGCCCGTTCGCTGCCCGTCGAGCTCGGCAGTCTCAACATGTGCCTGGGCGGGTCCGTAGGCAACGATGTTGGTTTGTACAGAGCCTGGGGGAACGCCGAAGGCGCCATTCCCCGTGACATAAGCGGGCAGGGAAGTTCCCGCGTCAAGTGGCGCTGAGTTGGTGCTGGTTATCCTCACCGACGTTTGTTCGTAGCCGTCTACCGGGCACTCTTTCACGAGTTGCACGGTTCTCTTGACGTAATAGTCCATCTTGGCGCCCGTGCCGTCATTAAAATAAACGCCAAATTCTGCCGGACCGACACTTTCGCCAGCGATCGAACCGCCGAGCGGATACTTGGCAATTACTTTCTGTTCATCGGACGTCGCGGACCACACTCGCACTCGCCCCTCCGAGGTTGCCTGCGTAATGCCTACGATCAGGCGCTTGGCGTCTGCGTTGCCAAGTGCGAGCTCTGCAAATATTTTCTGAGCGACACCGGCAAAATACACGTCTTGAAGTTCGGGGCGTTCTATCTTCGCGTAGACGTCGGAAAGCAATGTTGAAACAACATTCTTGGCGTTCAGCTCCGAGGGCAACCCGCTGTTGGCAAGGGACCAGTCCGAGTCTGCGATTTCTACGGGACCAGTAGCTGCGAGTATGTAACTGAGCGCGACCGGGTCGATGGAGAGAACGCCGTCAAGACTGTTGCCAGTTTTCTTCTCCCACATCGCTACGGCGCTGCTGGCCGCAGTGGGAAAGTCAGGGGTTAGGTTGACGTCCTGCATGTACTTGCCGAGGCGCGCTGTATAGATCTGTTGTTGTTGGGTGTCAACGGGCAACGACGGCGAGAAGGTGCCTATTTCACCAGCGGTGGTCTGAGCGCCTAGGGTCAATTTTCCGTCTTCGAGCTTTACGACTGCCAGTGCGCCGGGGATGCCGCCGGAGGCGCGGGACTCCGCATTGTTTTGGATCATGAGTAGATAGTTGCGGCCCCCTTCCGCTCCCAACATGTCGGGGATAATCAGCGCAGCATCAGCCGATGCATCGAGGGTGTCGGTCACCGACCGCAATTCTTCTTTGGCTCTGATCAGAGGATCAGCCACTTCGGGCAGTAGGCGGCTGGTTTCGATGCGTTCCAGTCGCTCGACGGAGATGCGCACAGCATGGGCGGCGGAAGCGGCGCTAGGGGCAGCCTTTTTGAGCGGTTCTAAATCCGTACCGCTGACAGTGGGCAGCAAAATATCCCAGTTGAGCGAATCAAAGACCTTAACTAGCGGAGCAGCACCCAACGTCGCAACATCGTCGGCCGTACGCGCTATTTCAGATACGGCATCAAAATTGGGACCGAGAAAAGGAACGGCGGAGGCCAAGGTCCACAGTGGGTCTTCTGCGGCGTTGCGTGCTGCAGCCGTATGAATTCTCAACCGGTTTACAGATGCTCCAGCCTGCTGTGCATTATTGCCAGCGACTTGGTTCTTCAGTTGCGGAACGAGTTGTGCTGCAGCATCAAGCTCAGTGTTGATTGTTTCAGCTCGTCCTCCGATCCATAGCGCCGCGACGGATAGTATTGCGGCGGCCGTTGCCGTCCAAATACCGGTAATGAGAATGCGCCGGCGGTTCCGCGGTCGCGTGGCCCGTCCGCCAGTTTGGCGCGAGCTGTTCTTTGAGGATTGTGATTCGTTCAAACTTTTCGTCATGCTGAGCGGCGTCCTTCCGGAACAGAGTGCAAGCGGTGGTCGTAATGCTTAGTAGGCGCCGGTGCTTTGAAATACTGCACGCACTGTGCGAAGAATGATGACCATGTCGCCGGCCAGGGACCAGTTCTCTACGTAGTAGAGGTCAAGCCGGACAGAGTCTTGCCACGAAAGGTTCGAACGACCGCTAACCTGCCAGAGCCCGGTTAAGCCTGGCTTTACTAGCAACCTGCGTCTCACATCGTGCTCGTACTCGGCGACTTCACGAGGTAGCGGCGGACGTGGGCCCACTAAGCTCATACTTCCCGCGAAAATGTTGAATAGCTGTGGGAGCTCATCAAGGCTGTATTTTCGAAGAAAGCCGCCCGCGCGCGTGACTCTGGGATCGTTCTTCATCTTGAAGAGGACGCCATTTCCTTCATTGCGCTCCCCCAATTCAGCGAGTCTCTGCTCGGCATCGGCAACCATGGAGCGAAACTTAAGCATTTCAAAAGGGGCCCCCTCTATGCCAACTCGCTCCTGCCGGAAGAAGACAGGTCCCCTGCTGTCCAAGCGGACCCAAAGCGCAAGTATCAGCATCATTGGTGAACAAGCCAGGATCAAGACACCGGACACAACAACATCAAACAGCCTTTTGGCAACACGCTGACCCCCTTCAAGTGTCGGCGTGGTGACGTGAATCAGTGGCAAACCGGCGACCTGCTGTGTATGAATCCGGGGGCCAGCGATGTCGGTCAGGGCTGGGGCCATGATGAGTCCAACATTTCGCGCTGCGAGTTCCCATCCAAGCTGCCTTAGCGTTTGTGGATGCAGTTGTACGCCCGCCGATACAGCAACAGCATCGGCGCCACAGTCCGATATTGCTTCGAGGATGGATGAGGTGTTAGGACTAGCTCCGAGCACTGGCAGGCCGGCAATGTCTTGGTCCGATTGGTTGACTTTACTTCCTGGGGTATACGCGGCGACGGGAAGATAACCAGCTTCCTTTGCCCGGGTGAGGCTCGATGCTAAATGAGCTACGGCGTTGGGTCCACCCAGAATGAGCAATCGCGACATACTCGCGCCTTTTTGACGACTGACACTTAAATGCTGCCTGTGCAACCACCGCGCGAGAATGAGTCCTAAGAGCCCGACAGGCAGCGCAATACCAACATATCCGCGGGCAGTGTCAATTCGGAAAACATAAGAGAAAATCGCAAGCAGTCCAAATAGCCAAAGAGATGCCGCTGCCACCCGTTTGTATTCGTCAGGCCCTGAACCCAGAATGCGACTCTGGCGGCTATTCCAAGCGCCTAGCATGAACCACCAAGCGAAACATAAGACGATGGACAGCCAAGCGTAGTTGGTTTCCTGACCTGAGATCACGAAGTTGGGTTCAAATCCGAACCGGACTACGTATGCGCCAGTTACTGCCCAAGCAATGACAAACGCGTCTACTACCCTCAGGGTGCGTGCGGTACGCACCCGCCAACCAGACATTGTCCCCACTCAGCATCCCCGTAATCTATTCATCCCCTACTGAGGGTGACTCCGTGCATATGCTACAGGTGCCTGTGGAAGGCCAAAAAATGTTGCACTTACATCTACCGGAACTAGCGGCGAGCAAGACCTGCGTTGGGAAGATCCAGCCGCAGTGGATCAGGCGGGGTACAGCTACTGCACGAGGTGGTCGTGTTGCCAGTCTGACGAAGGGATACCATTGAACTGTTCTTGGCCCATACTCCTCCTGCCACCTTCCGCGCTGCGCACGATTAAGACTGATGCCTCACTTAAGGGTGCTAAGTAGCAGTAGCTATGGTATTTATCTGACGGCGGTATGCAAGGGCACCCTGGAATTGGTCCGACGACGGACAAGCGCTTAGACGCCATGCAACTCGGTCGGATTGAGCCGGCCTAAAAGAAAAAAGGGGGACCCATGTCTGTATCAGTAGCCATTATTGGCACTCGAGGTTATCCAAGCTATTACGGAGGCTTTGAAACCGCTGTGCGGAAACTGGCGCCATACTTGGCGGATGCTGGCTGGGACGTGACTGTCTATGGTCGACACGGCGCGACACGGGACCACGACGATGGGCGCGATCATCGTGTGCGCACCGTGGTCACATCAGGCATCGAAAGCAAATCGCTCAGCACCTTGTCATATGGGTTGACTGCTGTTCTCCACGCAATGCGAAGCAAACCAGATGTCGCTCTGGTGATGAACGTGGCAAACGGCTTCTGGTTGCCTCTGCTTAGGCTCCGAGGAATACCCGTGGTAGTCAACGTGGACGGGATCGAATGGGAACGGGCTAAGTGGGGCCGATTGGCAAAGGGCATTTTCAAACTTGCCGCTCGCTTCACTTCTTGGTTTGGTGGCACACTCGTGGCAGATGCGGCCGAGATTCAGCGTCGATGGATCCAAGGGTTTTCCCGTGAAAGCGTGTTCATTCCTTACGGGGGCGACGTACCTGGGGTGTTGCCCGTGGAACCGGGTCTGGAATCTCGTTCTTATGCACTATTGGTGGCCCGTTTCGTGCCGGAAAACACCGTTGCTGAATTCTTCGATGCAGCGGAAGTTTTAGCTGCTACAACGAAGATTGTGATAGTCGGATCGTCTGGATACGGCGGACTTCTCGATGAGCGAGCAGCCGAACTCGCCCGGAAATACGAGAATGTTTCCTGGCTCGGCCACGTGAGCGATGACCGCAGGTTGCTGGCGCTGTGGCAGCATGCCGGGGCATATTTTCACGGCCATAGCGTGGGGGGTACTAATCCGGCTCTCGTGCAGGCCATGGCTTGCGGCGCTCCAACGGTTGCACGAGACACGGTTTATAACCGAGAAGTCTTGGGAGATGGGGCTAAATTCGTTGCACCACAGCCGGAAGCGATAGCCGCCGCAATTTCTTCGCTTTTGAACGATACGGAACTTCAGTCGAGCCTGAGTTCGACTAGCCTAAGCCGCGCGCGGGAACACTACAGTTGGGAGCTCGTGTGCCGCCTATACCAAGAGACACTCGTTGACTCAATCAGTGCACCGATTTCTCGGGAGTCAAAGCGGTCGCCCGTTGCGGGCAAGGCAAATTCATAGCCCGGATTGGAGATCCTATGACCCTCTACATCAGTAATCCGCTCCCTCAAGCGTTGAGACACTACGAGCTTGAACTTATTCAGACCTTATCCCGGGTTGGTGCGGGGCATTCTTCAGCAGCTTCGCGCGCTGTTGAGGATAAGCCCGGATTTTGGGGAAAAGCAGTAAAACTTTCCAATGCGGTTCGGAACTCTCGTCGGAAAATCCCAGTATCCTCCCGGGTTATACAATGCTGGCCGAGTTTGGGTCTACTAGAACCTGCATTGTGGCATAGTTCACGTCGCCTAAACTTCATCGTATTTCACGACCCGGTACCCATTCGCAAGCAGATCGGCTTTGACCGCTTCAGCCGCAAATTTGCATCTTTATACAGGCCAAACTTCGCCCCAGTCATCTTGGTCCACTCGGATGACGCCGGCGCTGAGGCTCGAAGGCTCTTTCCTGGCTTGTCTGTCCAAAAAGCCCTTCATCCGCTACTGAGCGAACAAACAGCTCCGACCAGTGCCGGGAGTGACATCATTGTTGCTGGTCAATACAAACCTGAGCGAAATCTTTCCCTCCTCGCTGAAATCGGCCCAATGCTCCGTGCTAAAAATCTTCGCCCCCGCATCTACGGGCGAGGGTGGCCAGAAAACATACCGGGCTGGGAAGTAGAAAGCCGGTTTTTGAGCGAGGCCGAGTTGGATGCGGGAATCGACGCTGCCGCCGTCGTGCTTATTCCCTATCGAAACTATTTTCAAAGTGGGATAGCAATTAGAGCTCTTGAGCGTGGGACGCTGAGCGTATCTCCGGAAAACTCATTCGCGCGGGATGTGTTTGGTGCGGTCCCGCAAGCAGTGTATCGCCCCGAAGCAACCGCAGGAGAAGTTCTCGAGCATGTGATGGGCGTTGCAGAAGCGCCAATAAAAGCGGTCGATGTGGCTCAAGATTATCGGAGTCGAACTGATGCCTCTTGGGCCGAACTTTTGAGCACCAGGCACAGTGATTAATTGAAATTAGCGCCATCAATTCTGTACAAGAAATCCAATCGATGACCGGTCATAGGTCGTAGTATGCGCGGCAAGTGGGGCGGTACGAAAAATGGGAGAAAATTTGATTCGGAAAATCGTTAGGACACTGCGTGCCTCCTATATTAATTTTGAAATTGTTTGGCGGCTTGACGCGCTGCTGGCGCTACTGGCCAGCATGCGGCCATCCCCCGAGCGCGACCACCATGTCTTATTGGCTGCAACAGGAGGTGGAAATATCGGTGACCAAGCAATGTTGGAATCATTCATCCAGAACGCTGACGGTCCACTCACTATCATTACTTCTGATTCCAATAGTCTTGCTATTCCCGAGGAACACGCAAATCGGGTTGCAGTCCACGAAATAAAACGACTGGTCAGCGGGCTTCCCGTTCTTCGGCTTTCGGACACGCGCCGGTTCATAAAAGTACTTCGGCGCGCAAAGAGCTACTCAGTTGTTGGTGCTGACATTATGGATGGTGTATATAGCCCGGAGCAGTCGATTGCCCGAATCAGTTCCATCAACTGCGCTCTCACAATGGGTGTCAATTCCCGAATACTCGGATTCAGTTGGTCCCCAAATGCTGTGAGAAGTGCAAAAGCTGGGATGCGGAGGCTCAATAATCGTGCACAAATATTTGCACGTGACCCTGAGAGCCTGAGTCGGCTGAAGGCCGATGGAGTGACAGGCAGTCAGCCTGTAAGTGACACGGTTTTCTCCTTCGGTACACTCGAAAGTTCTCCGCATATAGATCAATGGGTCGGAACGCAGAAAAGCAAAGGCCGCAAGGTGGCCATTTTCAATGCGAGCGGTTTGATTTCACGTCGGATCGATCTATCTCAGGACTACCATGAAATTATCGCGTTTCTCGTAGCATCGAACTACCGCGTGATATTGCTCCCCCATGTAATCAGACCCGGGGATGACGATTCTGAAGCCATTCGGTCTCTATCCGCATCCTGCAGAGGCTTCGGGGATGCGATATATGAAGTCCGGGAGCTCCTTACGCCTGGACAGGTGAAGGGTCTCGTGTCTCAGGTGGACCTAGTGGTCACGGGGCGGATGCATCTCGCTGTTCTGGCTTTGACAGCAGCAGTGCCCACCATAACCTTTGGAACTCAGGGCAAGGTGGAGGGCCTCTATAAACTGGTTAACCTTGAGAAGTTTTGTATCAGTCCTGAACGGCATGTAGGAAAAAAGGCGATCGAGATAATCCGATCACTTGAGAAGGAACCAGGAATTGCACGCGATTCTATCGCAAAAGCCTTGCCTGGAATCATTTCTTCTTCGAAGCATAACTTTGTTGGCCTGAGTTGAGCGGATGTCGCTATTTAGGAAGGAACAGTGAATTTTAGATCTGATGGACTTTCCCGAATTTTCTGGGGTATGTCATCCCAAATATTTGCGAGTGCCATCAGTCTGGCGCTCACGATATTCACTGCCAGAGCTGTTAGTGCAACTGAGTACGGCCTATTTTCCCTAGCTCTTACTACTGCCTTTTTTGTCACCGGAATGATTCGCGCGATGACGTCCGAAGTTCTAGTTTTTAGGCACTCATCAGCAACCGGGGCGAACCGCGAGCGAATGTCGGGGGAATGCTTGAGTGCCGGCATATTCCTCGCCATTGTCGTGGCGCTGCTTACACTGGGAGTTGGCCTCCTTACGTCTTCGACCTTGTGGATATTGGTTGCAGCCTCTCTGGTGGGACTCGTGGTTCAGGACAATGTACGTTTCGTCTTGATGGCTCACGGTAGAACCAAGGGTGCAACTTTGCTTGACGGCCTTACGTTAGTGGGCACGGTTGGCTTCCTAGTCGTCGCCACGCTCCTCGATAACATAAATTGGTTTGTGGTTGCATGGGGTGCGGCCGCCTGGGTTTCGGCTGTTTTCGGCCTGCTGATGCTGAAGCCGAAATTGAGATTCAGAAATGCCCGCGCATGGGGAGGCTTGGCTTGGGCAGAGTCGCGATTTTTCGCCGGTGAGTATGCTTTAACCAATGCTGTATCTACCGGGTCTGTCTACTTCATAGCGTTGCTCCTGGGCGCTGTAGCCGCTGGGCAGATCCGTGCGGCATCTATGCTGGTACTTCCCATTCTCCTCTTAACTAGGGGGTTGCTTCTCGCAGTTGCTGCGGAATCGAATCGGTTGATCGCTGAAAGACGATTTGCCGCAGTAGGCAAGATCGGCTTTGTCATGTCGATCAGCGCTGTGTTGATAACAATCGTGTGGATTCCCCTGGTTATTGTCGTTCCCGCCGAAGTTTTGGTCTTCCTCCTAGGCGATTCGGCGGAAGGCGCAAAGGCGGTATTTCCGTATGTTGCGCTGGCGACCGCAGCCGCAGGTGTGGCTGCTGGGCCGAATCTGATTTTGAAGTCTGCAGGGCAGGTGAAAACCACCCTGTTGGGTAAGATTATTGCTCTGCCAGTAGCCGCCGGCGGAGTAGTTCTCTTCTCGCTTACTGCGGGCGTTGCCGGAAGCCAGATTGGCCTTGCCATCGGTGAACTTTTACGCGGTGCATGGGGGGCCTGCTGGGCGAGGGCATGGCTAAAGCGTCAGTCGCGCGTGTCGCAGAAGCCGGAGTCTCTTCCCGCAAGAAAAATGTGATTCCTCCTTGGCTGACGCTGGGAAGAGCATTCGCGCTCAGGGCCCGTTCCTTGTGGTTCGTTGTTGCGACTGCAGGCATGAGCTGATAGCGGGCTTACTTGGACTTAGGCAGCGGCGTTGCGACGAGACTCGCTTCCGTCGGGTCAAAGTCACCCCAAGAACTGCACCCTCGCCGGCGCCCCAATCAAAGTTCCAACAGAATGCGCTGGTGCGCCGCGTCTCGGCTGCGACGAAAGGGCAAGGACGTGCGTTCTAATGTTCTAACTGGGCCTTCAAATGACGTCGACGTTGTCTTCTCACGGTAGGATGGAAATGAACGCACGGATATTGCCGTTTGTGGAGACTCACGGTGCTCCCTTCCGCAATCGACACAGGGGGACCCCGGTTTGGACTTACGTGATTATCTACGAATCCTGCGCCGTAATTGGATACTGATTGCAGCAGCGTCACTACTTGGATTGCTTGCTGGAGGCACAGCCTCGATCGTCACGCCAGCGATATACACGGCGCAAACAAGGCTTTTTGTTGCCATATCAAATTCTGGATCTGTTCAGGAACTCCAGCAGGGGAACAGCTTTAGTCAGTCGCGCGTCCTGTCCTATGTGAAGACAGTGGATTCGCCGGCTGTGTTACAGCCAGTTATTGACTCGTTGGGGCTGGAGGTATCGCCATCGCAGCTTGGAAAAAATGTGCGGGCAACCTCGGAACCTAGTACGGTTCTCATCACTATCGCTGTGTCTGACCGTTCGCCAGTTCAGGCGGCAGCGATCGCCGAGTCAACGGCGAACAGTTTGATTCGGACAGTCGACGCTCTTGAAAAGCCGGCAAACGGTGGGGCATCGCCGATTAGGCTTTCGTTGATCGCACCTGCCACAGCTCCTATAAGCCCGTCAGCGCCAGTCGCCAGCACCAATCTCCTCGTCGGCCTGATCGGCGGGGTTTTTCTCGGAGTGCTGATTACTGTTTTGCGTGCCACGTTAGACAACCGAATTCGTGGAGAACTTGATCTTCGCAAGATTACAGACGCTCCCCTTCTTGGGGCCATAAGATTTGACGCGCAGGCCTCAAAAACTCCTCTTATCACTCAGACGGGGCCCCAGAGCCCAAGAGCGGAATCTTTCCGTCAGCTCCGAACTAACCTTCAGTTTGCAAACGTCTCAGGCCGCGCTAAGACGGTTCTGGTGACTTCGTCGCTTCCAGGCGAGGGAAAAAGTACGACAGCAGCTAATCTTGCCATTGCTCTTGCCGATGCTGGACAGGCCGTGTGCATTATTGATGCGGATCTCCGACGTCCAATGGTCAACGAATACTTAGGACTTGACCGCAGCGCGGGTCTGACTACTGCGCTAGTTGGAGGAGCCGATGTTGATGACCTACTGCAAGCTTGGGGAGCAAATAACTTGTATGTTCTGACCTCCGGTCAGATTCCACCAAATCCAAGTGAGCTTCTTGGCTCCGAAGAAATGAAGGATCTTCTTGAGCGGCTTGAACAGGTCTTCGACACGATAATTGTCGACGCGCCGCCCCTGTTGCCGGTTACTGATGCAGCTGTGCTCTCACAGCACGTTGGCGGCGTAGTGCTGGTGGTTGGTTCACAGAAACTTCGTCGGCAAGACCTCCAAAAGTCCCTGGACGCGTTGGAACTCGTTGGCTCGACTCTGCTGGGCGTAGTGTTGAATCGGCTTCCGTCGAAAGGCCCTGATGCATACTCGTATGATTATTACTCATATGGGCGGGAAGAGGGCCAGGCCCGAAATGAGGATGGTGTACGGCATAGCAGGCGCCCAGAGGCATTGATACACCATCCTGTCGAAAACTTTGACGATACGCTGGACGGACCGACCCACAATCGAGTGGACTATTAGTCAAGACACGTTTGACTTGTTCAAACGCTCACTCGAGGTTTCCGTTATATATCTTTTTGCCTTTGCGCGCAGTCGCTTTAGCTAAATGGTCGCTAATCTTCGTGCAATGAAATTCAGGACTATATCGCGGTTACGGAGTTGAATAGCCAGCTACTGATTTGCCCAGAGCCCAAAAAACCTTGAATCTTCACTAAACTAGAAACGCAATCATGTTAGGAACTTCGAAATGAGCGGGTCGTTACCTACAATAACGCATGTCGTAAATGAAGGTATGTGTGTTGGCTGTGGAGCTTGCTCCGTAGCAACGTCCGGTGCGATTCCAGTCACCATTGGGCGATACGGCTCATTTCGTGCTTCTCTCGAAGGTGTTAGTGAATCTGATTTGGCAAAGGGATCTCGAGTATGCCCATGGGCTAAAGAGTCAAAGAATGAGGACCAGATTGCTGACGAGGTATTCAGTGAAGTTGCGAATCAAGATGTGATTTTAGGAAAATATACGTCCGTCAACGCCGGCCGGGTTGGCCAGGCGGAAGATGCTCGCAAAAGCAGCTCAGGCGGATTGACGAGCTGGACGGCCATTCAGCTTATGGAGCGTGGCGAAATCGATGGGGTCATTCACGTAGGCCCAGGCGATAGCGCGCTTTTTGCATATTCTGTTTCATATACGGTCGAGGAGCTCCGGGAAAAGCGGAAGTCGTTTTACTACTCGACTAGTTTTGCCGATGCCCTGATCTCGATCGTAGGGGATGGCAAAACCTATGCGTTCATTGGAGTGCCGTGTTTTGTCAGAGCTGCCCGCTCTCTAAGTGACGAAATGCCTGACCTTGGTGCGCAGCTCAAATTTTTCCTGGGGCTAGTTTGCGGACACCTGAAGTCCGATGCCTTTGCTGAGCTCTTGGCTTGGCAAACAGGGGTGGCACCTGACGAACTGAAGGCGGTGGACTTCCGGGTTAAGAATCCGAACCGCCGCGCTTCTCAGTACGACTTTGGTGCCGTCAGCCGTAGCTCGAATGAAATGCTTACACGACCAACTCCGTCATTGATTGGCGGAAACTGGGGTCATGGTATGTTCCAACTCAATGCCTGCAACTATTGCGACGACATATTTGCGGAAACTGCCGACGTCGTCTTTGGCGATGCTTGGTTGCCCGAGTTTGAGGGGGACTGGAGAGGTACGAACGTTATAGTCAATCGGAATTCGATTATTGAAGGTATATTGTCTGAGGGTAAATCATCGGGCCAAATCGAGATTTCTCCCCTCGCCCCTTCCCGTGCTGCTACCTCACAGGATGGCAATTACAGGCACCGCCGCATTGGCCTTGCTGTTCGGCTTGCGGATGACCTGGCGGCTGGAAAATGGGTGCCGAATAAGCGAGTGGCTGCGGGACTAGCAGGCGTTGACCAGCGCCGGCTTGCCATAATTAGAAAGCGCCGTGAGATTTCAGCTAGAAGCCACGTCCTTTTTAGCGAGGCAAAGAAACGAGGGTCGCTGCCATATTTCTTGTCCGCTATTGATCCGCTTCTGGCCGAATATCGCGCAATAGATTCTAAGCCGTCCGTCAGGCGGACAATAGGCCGCGTGAGTCGGATGCTACGGCGCGCGGCCGCGAAATTTGGGCTGAAGTAGGGTTCAAAGTTTATGACTTGATGTGGGGACTGTGGAAATAACGGTGTATCCGGCTCGACACGCCGGGCGGTAAGCTTGGCGGGGAGGAGCCCGATACGGCCGCAACACTTGAGGCTGTGCCGAGTACGAAAACCGTTGAGAAGAAGACAGAATCATCCGAGGTTGACGCTGCCCGCGAGCTGGTTCGGATGGCGAAGGAACAGGGCCTGTCCCTGACTGGTCCCGATGGTCTGCTCAAGCAGTTGACCAAGACCGTGATCGAGACCGCGCTCGATGAGGAAATGACCGAGCATCTCGGATATGAAAAGCACGATACTGCGGGGAAGCAGACCGCCAATTCCCGCAACGGAGTGCGCCCGAAAACGGTGTTGACGGAGACGACAGGGCCGGTGGAGGTGGATGTGCCGCGGGACCGGGAAGGCACGTTCGAGCCGGTCATCGTCAAGAAGCGCCAGCGCCGCCTGACGGGGGTCGATGAGATGGTCCTTTCGCTCTATGCCAAGGGCCTGACCACGGAAGAAATCAGCGCGCACTTCGCCGAGATCTATGGTGCGTCCGTGTCGAAGGAGACGGTCTCGCGGATCACCGACCGGGTGCTCGAGGAGATGGCCGCGTGGCAGAACCGTCCGCTGGACGAGGTCTACGCGGCGATCTTCATCGATGCCATTGTCGTCAAGGTCCGGGACGGGCAAGTCGCCAACCGGCCTGTCTACGCCGCGATCGGAGTCACCCTGGAGGGCGAGAAGGACATCCTGGGACTCTGGGCCGGGACCGGCGGGGAAGGTGCGAAGTTCTGGATGAGCGTGCTGACCGACATCAAGAACCGCGGCGTGAAGGACACCTTCTTCCTGGTCTGCGACGGGCTCAAGGGCCTGCCCGAAGTCGTCACCAACGTCTGGCCGCTGACGACCGTCCAGACGTGCATTATCCATTATGCCGACGCCCGGATTATGCCGATGTGGCCGCGGGTTCCGTTTCGGGGCGGGGGTTTTGTGCTGGCGAGGTCGGCATAATCCGGTGAGCTGATCCATGCTGGCCTTTCCGTTTCTGGAGAGGAGAGCGTCATGGTCAAGGTGTTGCGGTCGTTCGTGCGGGGGCCGTTGGAACCGCACGTTGAGGGGTTCGCCGAGGAACTGCTTAGACAAGGGTATTCGCGGTCCTCGGCCGAGCAGCACGTCTGTTTCATTGCCCATCTGGATCGCTGGATTCAGGCCGCGGGCGTCAGTCTTGGCGATCTGAGCGGTCAGGTCCTGGAGGTCTACCTGGTTGAGCGCCGTGCGGCCGGTTATCGGGAATACCGGTCGGTGAAGGCCTTGCGGCCGCTCCTGGACTACCTCACTCGGCTGGGAGTGGTGCCTGTTCCGCCGGATGTTCCGCTCGGACCGGTGGAGGAGCTGTTGTCCCGCTACCGTGTCTGGCTGCTTCGTGAGCGGGGCCTGACCGCGGGCACGGTGCGCGGCTACGTCGACTGCGTGCGGCCGTTCGTTGTGGGTCGCCTGCGCGGTGAGGTGCTCGAACTTGCCAGCCTGACTGCAGCCGATGTCACGGGGTTCGTTTTGACTGCTTGTTCTAGGCGGGCCGTCGGGTCGGCGAAGCTGATCGTGTGCGCGTTGCGGTCGCTGCTGGGCTGGTTACATGTCACCGGTCAGGTGCCGGTCTCGTTTGCCGCCGCGGTGCCGTCGGTGGCTGGTTGGCGCCTGTCAGGCTTGCCGAAAGGGCTTGAGCCTGCCGAACTGCGGCGGCTGCTGGCAGGCTGCGATCGGCGCACCGCGACCGGGCGACGCGACTTCGCGGTGTTGCTGTTGCTGGCACGGATGGGCCTGCGCGCTGACGAGGTCGCCAGTCTCGTGTTGGACGACATCGATTGGCGCCGCGGCGAGCTCGTGATCGTCGGGAAAGGCAGCCGAGCTGAACGACTGCCGCTGCCGGATGAGATCGGCAGTGCGATCGCGGCATACCTTCGCCGAGGCAGGCCGGCCGATGCCCAGGGGCGCAGTGTGTTCGTGCGTGTTCACGCCCCGCACCGGGCGTTGACGACCGGTGGGGTGACGATGATCGTGTTCGATTGCGCCCAGCGCTCCGGGCTGCCCAAGATGCACGCCCATCGGCTGCGGCACACCGCGGCGACCGCGATGCTGCGAAGGGGCGTGCCGCTGGCCGAAGTCGGGCAAGTCCTTCGGCACCGGTCAGCGATGTCCACGGCAATCTACGCCAAGGTTGACCATGCGGGGCTGTCCGTACTGGCCCGCCCTTGGCCCCTCAACCAGGCCGGCGGTGTGTCATGAGCCCGGTTCTGCGCGAGGAGTTGACCGACTACCTGAGGTTCCGCCGTGCTCTCGGTTACCGGCTGGACCGGCCGGAGAAACTGCTCGGCCAGTTCCTCGATCATCTCGAGCAGTCCGGCACGGACGTCGTCACGACCGAGGCAGCACTGGACTGGTCCCGGCTGCCTGTCAACGCGGAGTCGAACTGGCACGCCTATCGGCTCTCGGTGGTGCGCGGTTTCGCCACCTACCTTCACGCCGTTGATCCGGTGCACCAGGTCCCGGCCCCGGACATGCTGCCGCAACGGCCGCACCGAGCCAGCCCGTACTTGTATTCCGACGCTGAGATCTCGACGCTGCTCACCGCGACAACGATATTGCGCACCCCGTTGCGGCGGGCTACGTTCGCGACGTTGATCGGTCTACTGGCCGTGACCGGCATGCGCGTCGGCGAGGCGATTGCACTTAACCGAGACGACCTCGACCTCACGTCACAGCGGATGCTGGTGCGGTTCGGTAAGTTCGGCAAGACCAGAGCGCTGGTGCTGCACCCAACCACAGTGGACGCGCTGCACCGATACCAGCTGCTGCGCGATCGAGATGCCCCGGCAACCGGGACGCGGGCGCTGTTCGTGTCCACCGCGGGAACCCGGCTGATCTACTGCAATGTCCACCACACCTTCAAACAACTGGCTCATCACGCCGGCCTTCGAGCGCGATCCGGGCCGTGCCGACCCCGTATTCACGACCTGCGGCACTCCTTCGCCGTCCAGTCGATGCTCGATGCCTACGCCGCCGGCCAGGACGGGCAGACCCGGCTGACGCTGCTGTCCACCTGGCTGGGGCACGTCAATCCGGCCAGCACGTACTGGTATCTGTCTGCGTCACCGGAGCTCATGGCCGCCGCCGGGCAACGTCTCGACGCATACCTCGCCGACCAGTCAGCAGGCCGGTCATGACCGCACTCGCCCCGACTTTGCAGGCGTTCTTCACCGACCGTCTCATCCGGCAACGGCATGCCAGCGGACACACCGTGGCCGCCTACCGGGACACCCTGCGGCTGTTGCTCGGTTACGCCTCAGCGCAAACCGGGCTCACACCGTCGGCGCTGGACCTCTCCGACCTCGACGCAGTATTGATCGCCAGCTTCCTCGATCACCTCGAGCACGACCGGGGCAACAGCACCCGCACCCGCAACGCCCGCCTGGCCGCGATTCACTCCCTGTTCCGGTACGCCGCGCTGGCCCACCCCGAGCACGCCGCCAGCATCGCCCGCGTGCTGGCGATCCCGCCAAAACGCTTCGACCGGGCCCTGATCACGTACCTGAGCGAGGCCGAGGTTGATGCGATTCTCGCTGCCTGTGACCAAACCACCTGGACCGGCAGGCGCGACCATGCACTATTGCTCCTCGCAGTTCAGACCGGCCTACGGATCTCCGAATTGACCGGGCTCACCAGTACTGACGTGCACCTGGGCGCCGGCGCGCACGTCGCATGCCATGGCAAAGGACGCAAAGACCGGATCACCCCGCTGACCAGCAGCACCGTCACCGTCCTGCGCAACTGGCTCGACGGCCAACACGGCGATCCCAAGGAGCCGCTGTTCCCGACCCGAAGCGGCTCCAGACTCAGCCGCGACGCGATCGAGCACCGGATCGCGCACTACGCCAGCACAGCGGCCGTCGCCTGCCCATCACTACACGGCAGAACGATCACCGCACACGTGCTCCGGCATACCTGTGCCATGCGACTGCTGCACGCCGGCGTCGACACCAGCGTGATCGCGCTCTGGCTCGGCCACGAGAACGTCGACACTACACAGATCTACCTGCACGCGGATCTGGAACTCAAGGAAAAGGCGCTGGACAGAACCAAACCACCCAACGGACGAGCAGGCCGATACCAGCCCCCAGAAAGCCTCATCGCCTGGCTCGAAGCCCTCTGATTATGCCGACCTCGCCAGCACAAAACCCCCGCCCCGAAACGGAACCCGCGGCCACATCGGCATAATCCGGACATCGGCATAATGCACGTTATGCCGATGTCGGCATAACGTGCATCTGATCCGGAACACTTTCCGGCTGGCGTCGAAGAAGGACTGGGACGCGCTCAAACGGGACGTGAAGCCGATTTACACCGCCGTGAACGCTGCGGCGGCCAGAACGGCGTTTGAGGAGCTCACGGAGCGCTGGGGCAGGAAATACGGGGCGATCGTGCGGCTTTGGGAGAACGCGTGGGAGGAGTTCATCCCGTTCCTGGACTACGACGTGGAAATCCGGCGCGTGATCTGCTCGACCAACGCTATCGAATCCCTGAACGCCAGGTACCGGCGCGCCGTCAAGGCACGGGGTCATTTCCCCACCGAGCAGGCTGCGCTAAAGTGCCTCTATCTGGTTACCCGATCCCTCGATCCGACCGGTGCCGGCAAGACCCGATGGGCCGTGCGTTGGAAGCCCGCTTTGAACGCCTTCGCCATCACTTTCAGCGACCGATTCCCGGCAGCTGAAAGCTACTAAAAGAAACCGCCGGATACACCGTTAATGAGATAGTCCCGTATGACGCTCATTTCAGGGATCCATTTCCGTCCCCACGAACCGCGAAGAGCCAGATAACGTGTCGCCCATATGGCCTCCGGCATCCGTCAGGCACGTCAATGACAGCCAAAAGAGGGCTCCGGATAATGTTGGCTTCGACCTTGCAGGCTCTTTACAGTTCATGGGGAAGCGAATCCAGGATGAGTGTCATGCCGCCGTCCAGGCGGCACTTCTCATGAGAATAATCGATTTGTAGTTGGCTGGGTTCCGGTAGCCGCGGGCAAGTGCGTTTGAGGTGGTTGATGCCGCAGCCTTCGCAATCGTCAAGGCAGTATTGGCCCCTGATGGACCCGGTAGTGGAGCCCGCCACGGCTCCACAGCCTTTCAACTGCACTGCTACCTACAGCAGCTTGCCACACCATTACAACGCGACAGAACCGATACTGGCGATGGAGGCAAAACGCCAGCAATGCATCCACAAGCTCAGTGGGAACGATTGTCATAAGATATGGCAGTTCGCCAATGCACGGCCTCCTTCGCTTTCCCTAGTCAGTAGCAATGACCACCATGGATGATGCGCCAAAGTTTGGGCCCTGGGCCAGCGCGACACTCTGGGATGAGTCTCCAGCCCTCATCGTCCACTTGTATGTATAGGCGCCCTTGGGGACAAGCCCTGTGATGCGGATCTCTGCTGAACTCCGCCGTTTGGCCGTACCGGACGTAACAAGCGTCGTTGAGGCGGGGACATCATTGCCTCCTTCTCGGAGTGCCCAATACACACGTACGGATTCGTCAGCGGTAGAGGAGTACCCGACCCCGGACATACATACCCGAATGCTGCCACTTTCCGGTGCAATAAACGTCACTGAAAGATTTCCCGGGGTAGCGTCCTGCAGGGATGCCCCAGTCGCGCCGAATACTACGTCGGTACTCGGTCGATAGTTCGTTATCCCAAGGATTGTGCCAGGCCTCGACGTGGTGCTCCTCGGGATGGGTGCGACCGGTAGCGAACGAACCGCGTCGAGATAGCCGAAGCCGTCCTTTTTGTTGGGTAGGAGACCAGAGCCTCCTTCGGCCCATTCGGACACGTTGTAGATTGTCACGATACGGCGCATGTTGTTCCGAATGATGTGGCCGACAGCCTTTTGAAGTACCTTCTTGAACAGAGCAGGGGTGTTGCCTACGAGGTTGAACGCGGAGAGGTGAGGAGCAGCCGAGCGGGCAGACGTAACAACGTTGACGATTCCTGCTGTCGGAAACGACACGTTCTCGGCATAGGTCGCATAGGAATTCCCATAACTTGCGTCCGAGCCATAGCGCGCGCTGTATTCCGAGGAAACGGCAATCACACCCCCGGTACGCAGATCCTGTTGAATGCTGGTAGTCGAAGTGATCACGCCACCATTGCGCGCCATCAGGAGTATCCCGTCGTAGCCGATGGTCCTGAACTTGGCCGCCAAGGTCTTGAGGTAAGTTAGGGTGGCCGTGTGTCCGATGTATGCGTCGTAGACGCCACGAGTCCGTTCGAGGTCCCATGTGTATACGACCGCATATGTCTTGCCATCTTCACTGTATGAGTAGGCTCCTGGATAAGTGGCGTAGGCTGCCACCACTTCATCATTCTGAGCCTCGATGTCGGACGGCGTCCCGTTGTACTTGAGCCAAAGCATGTACTGGAGGGCAGCGAAATTCGGGGTGTTATTGAAAAGTTGATATACCCAATGATTGATGCTGCGGGGGGAAGACCAACCGGCACTTGTGAATCCTGGCGCTTGAGTAATGCTTACGACATTAATGCCCGCTTCCGCCATCCAGAGGCACTGCCAACCGAGCACATTTGCATCATCCCCCTTGTAGAAGCCTTGAATCGGGTGGCGAGATGGATCATAGCCTTTTGTTGTTACGCCGTCTCCGGTATTAGTTGGGAAGTTCCAATTCCAGTCGTACCACCCGTACCAGCCATTCGCCGATCCCGTGGCTAGCGCCGTGGAGTCAAGCCCGAAGTCGTTATACCAATGGGCGACGACATCAAAACCTTTGCTTGCAGGCGCAAGGGCTGGCGGCGGCGGTTCAACGGAGCCGAAGACGATGAGCGAGGGGTACTTGTAGACCGCGCCGTCTTCGTGCTGGGGCGCCCCAAAATGGGAGTAGCGGTTACCATTACTGCCCGCCGCGAACGCCGCCCTCATGTCTTCGGACTTTGGACCATACGAATTGGAAAGGTCAGGAATTTGAACGGAGGGGATTTTTGACTGAAGGTCGAGAGTTGCGACGCCAGACGCCGCACCTTTTTCCGCGGCCGGCACGTAGGCGGTAGTTGTCTTATCCCCGGGGCCGGCGTGAGCGCTGCTAACGTCAAACGCGGAAATTGCGGAAGCTCCCGTGAACGCTGTAATTAGGGTGCCCAGTCTTAAGAGCCCCCGGCGCTTTACATCGGTCTCGTCTTGGGGCCCCGGAGGGTCTTGCCGTCCAGTCTCGTTAGCCATGGGTAGACGCTATTTCTCGGACTGGACACAGGCCACAGTGGAGGTTACGCGTCTTTGGGGCGAGCGAGCACTCGGCTGATGGAGCTCTTACTCAGTTGACCTAAAGTGACAAGTTACAGTCACGACTTAGGGCGTGAGACTCCGTTACGGCAATAGGTCACAACATTAGAGGTCTTTAGGGGGAAAATCAGCGTCTTCGGATGGGCCGGTCGCCCGACTTCGGGTTTCTTCGAGGACACGATTTTGACGAGTTGCCCTGAAAGCGGGACTGCGTGCAGCCCTGCCCGACATCCAGGGGTTCGTTGGGCTGACAGTCCCCCCGGTTTTCGTGATGACGGCCTCTCGTCCCACAAGGTCGGCACCTATAACGAGCCCCAGAATGATGAAATAAGTCGCGGAGGAGTTTGGGCTAAGCGCCACTTCATTAAAGGCCGCGTTAAGAATGAAGCCGTAGAGAAGTCCGCAGGCGAGGAGTTTCTGCCGCGTGTCTTGAATGCGGTGGGCGTATTTCGAGAGCACAACGAAGAATGCCACGTAGACCGCGAACCCGATCACGCCGAGCTGGCCCAAGATCATCCCGATGCCACTCTCTGTGATGGCAGATGTGGATTCTGAGCCCTCTGAGAAGAGACCAGCGAGAACTCCGGTTCCGCCCATTCCGCGCCCTAGCGGGTGCGCCGGAAGCTCAATGAAAGCCGCAAAGAAGCCATTAATGTGAGCGGTGGTCGAGCCAGTGGACGACGTCAGTGTGAATCCGTAGAAGAGCATGCCGGTTACGGCCACAGACATGATCGCTAAAACGTGGACCGTCCGCGAGGCGAAGTAGCGGGTCCAGAACGCTGCGAGGACGAGCATTCCGAGGAACGCACCCTTGCTTACCGTCAGGACGGATGCAACGATGACCACCAGCACAGCCGCGCGCTTTTTCAGGAACCATGCTGCCATAAAGACAGAAAATAGAAAGGTGCCGAAGTTTACAGGGTCAGCGAATGGTCCGACCATACGACGAATGAACTGCCCATCTATCTGCTCCGAGGCATAAAAGTTACCCGGCAATCCAGTGCCAGGGCTGATAGGTATACCCTTGTTCTCCCATAATGTCTGCAGGCCAATAGTTTGCCAGAAATCAGGCGTATTCGATTCCAGAAAACCAAAAGATATTGCAAGAATGCCAAGCCATACAAGGTAGCGGAGGTAGTTTTTGAGGCAAACTATGCGGCTGGCGTGGATGCCCACAAGAAAAAACAGTAGCGGTGCGGCGATATTGCGGGCGGATGCAAGGGCTGCTATGGGTTCAGTCCGGAAAAGCACCACCGTAACGAGTCCATAGCTGATGAGGACGGCAAGGTAGACAGTCACTTTGCGGTAAAGCTGCGTCCGCGCAGGGTCCATCTTCGGATCGTCCCTCAGTAGGAGGACCAAGTAGAGAGCCGCCGAATAGATGAAGTTAACGATTACAACGAGCTGGAGTTCGGCGCCTTCAATGTGTTCTGCAACGAAAGAAAGATAAACGTTTTGTGAAGCGGAGATCATCGTCGGCACTATCAAGAAGAGTGCAATGTCCGGTCTCTCGGCGCCGAAACTGGGCGCAAGTAGGACAAGGAGGGTAACAATGGCGATACCGGTCACGCTGAGAAGAGCCAGAGTACCTATCTCTGCGGCAACCACAATGCCAATAATGGCCAAGACGACCATGACGAAAGGAACGATGTCCCCCACTGACGAGTGTCCTTGAGGTGGCCGCTTGACTGTCGACGCGTTAGACCGCTGCATGACTTAACCCTAACCCGCACATATCAAGGCGATAGAGTTATGTCGTGTTCCTAACATTCGGCCCGAACGGCCAGGTCGTCAGAAGAGAGTAGGGTTAACCTCTTTTGGTGGACACCTGAAGTAGCGGGATCCTTGGATTCTGCGGGAAGGTGTTCTTGTGAGCACGACACGACGTAAATTCACTCCCGGAGTATCGGCGGGAGGCGGCGCGCATTGTCACCACACCGGTTTGCGCCGGTGGCCCCGGAGCTGGGTGGCCGCCTCGATGCGCCGGCAGGGCCTGGAAGGGATCTCGCCGCGGCGATTGCGGTCGATAGTGCCGATCGGTGAGGCCCGGGTGCATTGCATTCGATCCGGATCTGGTGGTCAGAAAGTGGGACAGCGGGGCCTTGCACGCTGTCTGGATGTCAGACAGTCTTTCTTCCGGTCAACGCCGCTACCGTTCCGGCCCAGTACCGCTTGGACCCGCGGCGCCCCGTAGATCCCGGTCGAGTCCTCGTAAGCTCGCCTGACCTTTGCATCCAGTTCCGCACGCCCAGCCGCCCGCACCGATTCCCCTGAGCGCAGTCTAGTCTTAGCCCAGGACTAGCAAAATGCTCCTCTGGGAAAACATTGCAGAGAATGACCTCGCCCGCTACCGTGCCTTTATGCCGCAACCTGGCGCAACTTGCGGGTGTCGTTCGGGATTGGGCTGTCTAAGTCCCGGAGAACGTGTTGCTCTCATTGAATGTAGTCCCGCTTTTATCAGCGTTTAGCCGAGCAAGTTCGGCATTGAGTCGCGATTTCTCTGCAGTTGCTCGCGCCAATGCCATCCCAATCTGACTAAGAATATAGAGAATGCCTTCCATCTCAACTCCTATGCCGCAGTGACGTTTATGCGGAGAGGCGTGAGCGTGATATTCGGCCCGGTAAAAGCGCTGAAACGTCACCTCAAACTGGCGGCGCCCTGCGACATTTTCCTGATCATTGGCTGTCCGTAGCCCGGAATGTCGACCCCTGAGTTACGGAGATTCAGCTTCACCACGTGACCGGCCGTGAGGTTACGAAGGAGGACGGAAGTGGTTAAGTTACCTTCCAGAGAGCGAGGCTAAAAGTTACAGACGCGTTTGAGGCGTCAACATCGACAAACGCCTTCCAGGTTGTCGTGAACGTAGCAATAGACAACTGGTTGAAGACGCGCGTAACTAAGGTCACCCCTGGCACTCCACAGTCTGGTTCCGGGACTCACCGCGAGAGTTGCCGCTGCTGAGCGGTATAACTTCGCGTCCCCCGATTAATCCAAAGCTGATGGCCGACTCCTTGGAGAGACCTGCTGTTGGTCCAGCAGGGCGATGATGATCTGCCCGATTGGCCTTCAAAGGCAAGATGATTGTTTGAACTTGCGATTTGACCCAAGCGGTCAAAATGCACGATGACATTCCCGAACGTATCCACGATACTAGAGCGTCTGCTGTTGAGTTTTGGGCTTGTTTAAGTTTAGCCTAAACGCCCTGCGGTACAGCTTGCTGCCCTTTTATTTGCAAACATAACCTGATCTAGCTTGTAGGACAGAAATTGTCGTAGACCCTAGTTCGGGAACTTAACTCATCTCATGTATCCCCGGAGGAGCTTATGCTTCGGTATTACGCCATCCCCAAAGAGATGGATGGCTAAGATGGGGTGCGTGTCTATCAGGCGAAGACGCCCCTATTGCTATTTTGAAACAGAATCTCGGGTACAGTGAGAGGCAACGTCGCAAGAGACTTGGGGGATGAGCATGCTTGCTTCGCACTTCCGGCTGGCCCGAACCCTGTTTCGCAACTGGGGGCAGCTTCAGATCTACCGCTTCTTCAGGGTCACTCCGAAACGGTACGGAAATGCCGTGATCGTTCTCGATATGTACTGCAATTCGAGCTGCGGTATGTGTAGCTCCTGGGCCAGACATACCCTCGAAGGAACTCTTACCGTCGAACAGTGGCGGACTGTCGTGGATAAGCTCGTGGTCCATAACCCCGACATAAAGATCTCCTTCGTGGGAGGTGAGCCCCTTCTCGTCGAAGGTCTCACGGACCTGCTTCGTTACTGCCACGACCGAAATGTCATGTTCTCGTTGGTGACGAACGGCATCCTTCTCGACCAAAAGAAAATCGAGGAGATACTCGACGTGGAACCTCTGGCGCTGCATGTTTCGTTTGACTCGCTTCGACCCACGACGTACAAGCGAATGCGCGGAGTCGACGAGACCGAACGGGTGCAAGCTAATATTCGCGCACTCTCCGCGGCCGCCAGCACCCGTGCCCTGACTCCCCATTTGGGATTGAAGACGACGGTGACCAACTTTAACGTTGAAGAGTTGAACGACATCGCGCGGTTCGCTGACGACGTCGGGATGAGCGTCCATTACCAGCCCGTGCTCGCCGACAATAAGGTTGCTGCGCGGATCATGAAGGTCGATCGCGACGTGCTCGATGACCAGATCATGGAGCTGACCGATGCGATCAATTCAGGTCTAGCCAAGAACATCACGAACACGCCGGCGCACATACGCCGTTGGCCCACCTATTTCGACGGCAGGGAAACCAAGCGCAGCCACTGCCCGACGGCCATCGAGAATCTTTTCATCCAGCACGACGGCTCCGTCAAGTTGTGCGAAAGGTATTCAGAGAAGGTGGGGAATGTCCTCACCGACAGCATCGACACGATCGTTCGCAGCGAGGCTGCTCGGCAGCTACGATCCCGCACATTCTCCTGCCAGCGCAACTGCACTTTCATCTATCAGCGAGGCCCGCTGGACTACTGGAGAATCTTCCAGGTTATGGTGCAGAAACGCCGCGCGTCACTCGTCCGCTAGACACCCAGGATGGGACTGTGGATCAGGTAGAGGCTGTAGGACCAATTTCCTGCCATCACCAGGGCCTGGATTCGAATGCGGTAGGAATGAAGGTCCGGCGTTCGTCCTGGTCGCGACGTGCCAACCACAGGACGAACAGGGACATTGCGGCGCCGAGGAGACCACAGGGGCCGCAGAAAGCACGTCCCCGACGGCTTCACCATCAGTCAGTTCCTCCGCGGCGGCCTCCGAAGCGGCTGCCGCACGGATCGTGATCGAAGCGAACACCACATCGGCCTCTGCGCTGAACGAGCGGGCTCGTCTTGGTCTTCTCCATCGCCGGCATCATCCTCATCGTGTGCCTTGCCGCCGCGGGCACGTGTTCATCATCCGGCCGGGACGGCTCGAGGCCACGTGCATAAGCGAATGGAAGCTGCGGCCGAAGCAGTGTTGGGGACCAGCAGTCACTGCGCCAGTGGCTGGCCAATTACCAAGGGAAAGGGTGGCGGGGGCTAGTTCGGTGGGAAGGAGGAAGTGTCATTTACGGCGTGACTTGATCCTGGAAGCTACGTATGCAAGGAAAGTGCAAAGTACCCTTACTTCCTTGGATTCTCGCGGTAGAAGCGCCTCCTGCGACCGTCTAGGTAGGAAAGCGGTTGCTGGGCAGTCGTTGACTTAACTTGTCAATCCGCATCTCACATGGTTAGGTCATGGTCGATGGGGATCACTGTGACCAATGGAGGCTCTCGTGGCTATATCCGACTTCGCCCTGGCGCTCTGCGCGCTCCTGGGCACGCTGCTGGTTCCGTTCTTCGTCCTGTACCAGATGCTGCGGCTCAAGCGCCGCGCCATCCGGATTCCCGTCCGCACCGCACCCCGAGGTAACCGCCGCTAGCCATGCCGTACGTCGACATCAATCCCCATAAAGGCCGTCCCAAGTGGCAGGGGTACGCCATTCTGGCCATTCTCCTGATTCTCACGACAACTGTGGTTGCCGCCGCCCTTGCCCGCGTCTGACCCGGGCATTCTCTGCCCAAGCCCCTAGACTTACTGTTTGAACCAGTGCTGCAGAACATTTTGCCGAACGTCCTGGGGGGACAGACATGCCCGATCCGGCGGATCAGAACGCACGCGCCCATGCAGAGGATGCAGGGCAGCCGCAGCGGCGCCGACGCCGTGACCTTCGTCGCGCCGACGGCGAACTGACGGATGCCCGGACAGGAACCATGCCAGCCGTAACACCCAGCACTTCCAGCCAGCCCGACGCCGGCCAGCCCGTGACGAGAAGGACTTCCTGGGCCGAGGCGGCCGCCGCAGCCGACGAGGCAAAGCCGGCCACCCACGTTCCGGCCCCCACCCGGGCGCCTGTCTCTGCGCAGTCTGCCGCCCAGGACACCATTACCTCCGTGCCAGCCGGCGCTGAGGCTGAAGCCGCACCGCCGCCGTCGGACGATCCCCCCGAAACTCCCGCCTTCCGCCGCAGCCGGCCCACCGTTGCCGACGCCATTGCTGAGAGCCCCATGCCGGACTTCATCAGCTCTCCCGGGCTGTTCGTGAAAGAGCAGAAGCCGCGCCCTGTGGGCGGTTTCCGCGGAGCGATCTACAAGATGACCGGCGGGGCCTGGAACATGGGTCCCGGTTCGAAGCAGCGCCAGGAGGAAGAACTGGGGCGCCGCATCTCCCGGCAACTGCAGGGCAGTTACAACACCGCGGTCCTGAGCCTCAAGGGCGGCATCGGCAAGACCTCCACCACCGTGGGGGTCGGCCTGACCCTCGCGGAGTACCGGGGTGACGCACCCTGCGCGATCGACGCCAACCCGGACTCCGGCGACCTGGTGGAGCGCGCCTTGGGGGAGGGGATCTACCAGCAGGCCAGCCCCCGCACCATCACCGACCTGCTCCGCAACATCGACTCCATCGACTCCCTCACCGGACTGGCCCGCTACATGCATCACGCCGGCCGCCTCCACCTGATCGCGGGGGAGCAGGACCCGGAGGTCTCGGACTCCCTGACCGCCGCCGAATACCTGCGGATCCGCAAGCTCATTTCCAGCTACTACTCGGTGGCGCTGACCGACTGCGGTACCGGCGTCACGCACAACGCCATGAGCGGGATCCTGCAGTCCGCTGACAACCTCGTCATCGCCGCCGGCTACGCCGTCAGTGGTGCGAAGCGTGCCCGGAGCACGCTGCACTGGCTGGCCAGCCACGGTTACGAGGACCTGGCTCGGAACGCCATCGTGGTGATCACGGACAAGGACGAGGTGTCCTCCCGGGTGGACAAGGACGCCATTGAGGAACACCTCTCCGGCATCTGCCGCGAGCTGATCGCCGTTCCGCACGACCGCGGCGTTGCGGATGGCGACCTGGTCACCCTTGACGTGCTGAAGCCTGAGACCCGACGGGCATACAAAGAGATTGCCGCCGCAATCGTCGACGGGTACCGCTAGGAACTGCCTTTGCGGGTAGCTCTTGCGCTCGCGTTCACGGAACTGGAGTACGGGGCTTGCCAGTCTGCCCACGAGTGTCTCCCACCGGAAAAACAGGTACTCAATACTGGGGCGCCGTGCCGCCGTCGGAACCTACCCTCAGACCATGATGAACCTTATGGATGGTGGGCCGCTGCGTGGCCGTACCCCGAAGCGGGAAAACCTGGAGATGGCGGGCCTCACCGCCCTGTCCGTGACTGGCGCACTGATCCTGCTGCCTATTATCGGGCTCAAGGCGCTCGCCAGCAGGCTTCCGTTCGTCAAGAATGCTAATGGCCGGCAGCAGGAGCCCGACAGCTACCTCATAACGTAGGAACGCTACTGTGCTTGGACGTGTACGTATCTTTACCAAAGCTACTGCCGAGCCGTCAGGCAATGCGGAACTTCCGGGCGTAGCTGGGGTCAATCAGGCAGGACTGGGGTGGGGCAGCGGAAATGACTATCGCCGAATACGCAGTAGCACTGGGCGGCATGCTGGCATCACTCGCGGGGGATGGGCCTCTAGCCGCAGGACTCATGACGGTAAAAGCCCGCCACTAAGAATTAACGCGTGTCCAGGTCCTCGAACACCAGGAACGTCTGGGTATCCAGCGCCCCGGGCATGGACTGCAGCTGGTCGAAGATGACGGGCCGCAGGTCGATCTTGTCCACGGCGCGCCCAGCAGGATCACCACGAAGTCGGCGCCGAGCTGGTCACGGAGTTGCCCGCAGGAATCCTGCTTTAACCTCGGCGTCGCGTAAACGGACGAGCGGAGCCGGGCCTTGACCGGGTCCACGAGCGCCATGAACCTGGACAGCACCGCCTCGCTGGTGAGCCTGCTGATTCGGTGTACGCGCGCCCCGGAAATATGGACGTTCTCCGCTACGCGAGTGACGGACGTCCGACCGTCCCGGGTCAGCTCGGCAATGGTCCTGTGATCGATCTCGTCTAGCACACCTGTTTCGTGGCAGCGTCCTTGCCCGCCAGTATCTCCCCGGCTCCCGTCGGTAATCTGGGTCACACTCACAAATTCGTCGCCCACAGCGGGATCAGTGGAGGACGACACATTTCGCCGCGCCGCGCCAGATCCAGACGGTGCAACGAATACCTCCTGCTCGGCGACGATGAACTCATGGCAGTGTAGGAACAGCTTGTCGTCGTCCGCCCTATGCCTCTCCGACCATGCCTGGAATGTTCCCCACCTCTTGCCAAGGCGCCGCCGTGATGCCCGCGGCGTTGAGCGTGTGCAGGTGATGACCATCTTGTGCGGCGACTGGAACGGCGGCTGGCACGGCGGCTCGCCCATGAACTGAGGTCCTGCGCGGACACTACCGCCACGCCGACAAAGATACCCACCCCGCCCACACACATATTGCCACGCCAATTGCCTAATGAAGCGTCCGTAGCAGTGAGTTTTCCGTTGCCGCTCAAATCTCGCGGGCGCTCACGCCGAGTACACCCGCCCGCCGTCGTACCTGAAACCCCTGCCGTCGTGGAGCACTTTTAACCCCCACCCGACGGCTTGGCCGCCGTGCCGCCCTCGTCGGGATCGGGAATGCCGGGCCGCTCCGCTCTTGGGTTTACGAAACCGCCAGCGAGTAACCCCCGGGGTCCGCCCGGAGCCAGCGATACGGGCGCTCGGTGTCCCCCAGCTTCTCGCGCAGGCTGGCTACGAGGGAATCGACTGCCCATTCTTCCCTCCGCGTCACAGGCTCACCGGTCTCGTAATGCGCAGCACGCAGTTTCTGCGCCAAGTCCGCCTTGCTGCGGTGGACCCAGGTGCTTTCCATGAGCGTGTGAAGGAGGTCGAATTCACGCCCGCTGAGGTCAAGTTCGATTCCGTCCGCCTCGACCTTCCGGGTACGGACATTCAGCACCAGGCCGTTGTGCTCAAGCCGATCGGTGGAACGGCGCCCGCTGCCTCCAGCGTGGTGGTGGTTGAGAGTTGACGCCGGGCCGTCCTGCCAGCGGGGCCGCCGGAGCAGCGCGTTAATCCGGGACCGCAATTCCCGCGGGCGGAAAGGCTTGACGATGTAATCGTCGGCTCCGTTATCCAGCCCCATCATCGCGTCCGCCTCATCGTCCCGGCCCGTCAGCATAATGACGTAACTGTCACTGAACAAGCGGATGCGCCGGGCCGCTTCAAACCCGTCCATGTCGGCCATCTCAACGTCGAGTGTCACTACCATGGGATCGTGCTGGCGGACCAGGTCCACGCCCTTTTCGCCGCTTGGTGCACCATGGGTCACAAACCCAGCTTGCCGAAATACCACCGAGATGAGCTCCCGGACGTCTTCCTCGTCCTCGATAATCACAGCAACGCGAGACCGTTCCATGTATATTTCCCCGTTCTTTCCCCAGTACAAGAACTTTTCCCCATTGTAGGGGGCAATAATTCGGTTAAAGTGCGATTCCTTGCGTACGGCTCCGGAACCGCGTCTATCATTCAAAGCGGGGGGAAATAATGCAGACTACGGCCACGGCATTCCATACGGCAATACAGCAAAGCGTTGGGGACGACCTGGCCCACCAGGTCAAAGACAGATTCTTCAGGGATGTGACCCAGCGGCGGAGCATGCTGATCAGTCAACTTCCGCTGACGGGTTCCCTGCTGATAGTCGCTGTAATGCTGGCTCTTGTCCGTCCGGCAACACTTCAGGACGCCGGCCTGCAGCTCTCGTTCATTTTGGCCCTCAGCCTCACTGCCCTATGCGGGCTGCTTCCCTGGAACCTGCTGCCAGCCAAGACCTTCCTTCTGGTTCCGCTGCTGGACTTTGTGGTTGTCGGCCTGGCGCGGGAGGCTACAGCCTCCTCCTTCACCAGTCTGGGCCTGCTGCTGGCCTTCCCCGTTATTTGGCTGGCGGCCCGGGAAGGCAGGACGGGCGTGGCCCTGTCCTTTGCGGCAACTCTCTTGACCGTTGGGGTGCCGCTCCTTGGCGGCGCATCAGCCACTCCATCCGATATAGCTCGCCCCTTCCTGCTTCCACTGATCATGGCCGTGATCGCCTTGGCGGTCCACATCCTGGTGAGCAGCCTGGTCAGCCAGGACACCAGGCTGAAACTCCAGGAGGCAGAACTTCGGCGTTCCTATGAGGAGAGCCTTGAGCGCCAGCGCCTGTTGGACACCATGCTGGACGTTGTGGGCGTTGGAGTCCAAGCCGTGGATGCGGCCGGCAAGGACATCCTGGTCAACCAGCAACACCGGCGCAACCGCTCACTGTCCCAGCCGTCGGGCAAGGAGCAGGACCTGAATCTTCTGGCGAGCGACGGGACTACCCCTATTCCCGTTGAACACGGCCCGGTTGCCCGTGCGACCCGGGGCCAGTCCTTTTCCGATTACATCGTCCGCTTGGGCAGCCCCACGGATAACCGGGTGCTGTCGTCCACAGCGCGGGCAATGACGGACAAGGAGGGGAATTTTGCTGGGTCCGTCCTGGCTTTCAGCGACGTCACGGAACTTGTCAACGCCTTGGCTATAAAGGACGACTTCGTTGCCAACATCTCGCACGAATTCCGGAGTCCGCTGATGTCAATCCTCGGATACCTAGATCTGGTCCTGGACTCTCCCGAAGAGCAGCCTGGCCAGCATGAAGCGTTTCTGCGAACTGCCCAAAGCAATGGCGAGAAACTCCTCACCTTGGTCTCTGACCTCCTCGCGGCCTCGTCCGACTCCATGGGGGTCCATCCCCAGAAAATGGACCTCCTGGACCTGATCCGCGTCTCCGTCGCGTCCGCGGCGCCCAAGGCTGGAAGCCGCGGTGTGGAAATCGTCAACGATGCAGACCGACCCCTCTGGCTGACCGCAGACCCGGTCCGCGTCGCCCAGGTTTTGGACAACCTCCTGTCCAATGCGATCAAGTACTCCCCGTCCGGGGGGACCGTGACGGTCCGTTCGTGGGACACGGGCGGAACCATTTCCCTCTCGGTTACCGATACTGGAATCGGAATCAGCGAAGAAGACCTTCCGAAGATTTTTACGAGGTACTTCAGGTCTGATGCCGTACGCGAGTCGGCAATACCCGGTGTAGGGCTGGGCCTGGGCATCGTAAAGCGGATCGTGGAAAACCATGGAGGTTCCATCACGGCGAGCAGCAGGCTGAACATGGGCAGTACCTTTACCGTAACTCTCCCGAAGAGCTCAGGCCTCGGGGAGCCTAGAGGGTAGAACATCATCAACCCCTGCTTGAGATGACTTGTCAATTGTTAGGTCATCCCGGAAGAGGGGCCGGACCTGGAGCCCCGTTTCCACTACGGGGAGAACGATAAGGTCAGCTTCAATCTCACCGATGCCACAGATTCCGCGACGGCGACGGAGTTCAGCCCTACCAGCCGCACTTTCACCTTTGGATAGCGCGGTGGAAGCGCTGGACGAGGTAGGCAAGATCGTAGTGTGCCCCATACCGCAGGACCCCAAAGGTGCAGACGCCCCTTCCAGCGATGACACGCATTTCAACGCCTCCACTCCGTTGTCAAAGAACGTCACGGACTGCAGGGCATGCACCTGGAGTCCGTGTTCAGGTCCCGTTGTGCGATAGTCCGACTAGACGTACGTTTAGCGCATGCAACTGACTGAACGTGACCGAGGGCACATCCGGGGGAAGGTCGTCACCCTCAAGAGCGCCGCTGTCCCGGGTGTCCCCACCCAACGGCTGCCGGAGGTTATTCAAAGGGTCTCGGAAATGCTTGGTGAGATAGAGAAGACCGGAATTGACGCCGTCGTCGGGTACTCGAAGCAGCTCGATCGGTGGCAGGGCAAAAGCCTGGAGATCGGCCGGGATGAACTGGCCAAGACCGGCGACCTGCTCTCGCCGGAACTACGGGAGGCCCTGATGGCCGGTGCCGAGAGGACGCGACTTTTCGCCGTCGAGCAACGCGCGCGCCTCACCGATTTCGAGGCCGAGCTCCTCCCCGGCGTCTTCACCGGGCACAGGTACATTCCCGTCCCACGCGTCGGGGCCTATCTGCCCGCCGGCCGGTTCCCCATCCTTGCCAGTGCCTTCATGACGGTGGGGATCGCGAAGGTGGCCGGCGTCCGCAGCGTCATCTCCTGCACTCCGCCCGCAGGGCCGGACCACGGACACCCGGCCGTTCTGTACGCAGCGTACCTCGCCGGAGTTGACCGGGCCTTCGTCCTCGGTGGCGTGCAGGCGATGGCCGCCATGGCCTTCGGCCTGCTCGGAGAGCAACCGGCGGACATCCTGGTCGGCGCCGGCAACGCCTATGTCACCGAGGCCAAACGCCAATTGTTCGGGCGCGTCGGCATCGACCTCCTGGCGGGCCCGTCCGAGGTTGCCGTCATCGCCGACGAAACCGCGGACCCGGAACTCGTTGCCGCCGATCTCCTGGGCCAGGCCGAACACGGCCCGCAGTCACCGGCCTCCCTCGTGACCACATCCCGGGAGCTGGGTGAAGAAGTCATCAGGCACATCGACAAGCAGCTGCGCACGCTGGCCACTCGGGACATTGCAGGGCCCGCATGGCGGGACTACGGGACCGTCTACCTCGCAGAGAACCGGGAAACGGCAGTGCAGATCATGGACCTGCTGGCCCCGGAGCACCTGGAAATCCAGACCTCGGACGATTCCTACTATCACGCCAACCTGCAGAACTACGGCTCCATCTTCCTGGGGCCGTGGTCCACCGTGGCCTACTCCGACAAGGGCACCTCCGGCACCAACCATGTGCTGCCCACCGGAGGGGGTGCCCGATCATCAGCAGGCCTCTCCGTCTCCAGGTTCCTCAAACCGCTCACTTACCAGCGGATCGAAAAGGACGCGACCCCGCGCCTTGCCAACTACGTGGCGACGATATCCGACTTCGAAGGAATGGAAGCCCATAAGGCGACCGCCACACTTCGACTCGAACGCTACAACCGATAGAACCGATCACTAACAAAGGCACTCCATCATGAATACAAAGATGCTCCGCAGGCGCTTCGCCGCACTGGTGCCCATGGGCGTTGCTGTTGCCCTGGCCTTGACGGGGTGTGGCTCGGGAGGCGGAGGGGGCGGCGGCAGCACGGGCGGTGGTGAACAAAAGACCATCACCATCGCAACGTCCAACGATGCTCCTTTCTCCTTTACCGAGCAGGGGTCCGGTGAGCTCAAAGGCATAGACGGGGAGATGATCAGGGCCATCGCCGATTCCAAGGGCTGGAAGATCAAAGTTTTCACCTCCGAGTTCGCCACACTGATCGCCGCGCTGAACGCGAAGAAGGCCGACGCCATCGTGGATGCCATGTACATCACGGACGAACGGAAGAAGGAGATCAATTTCACTGACCCCTGGTACACCGAGGGCGAGGCAATGGTGGTCCCGGCCGACTCCACCCTGGCCTCGCGCGACGACGTGAAGGGCAAGGTGCTTGGCGCCCAGACCGGCACTGTGTTCAAGGAGTTGGTGGACAGCCTGGGCGGCAGCCAGGTCAAGCTCTTTGATTCGCAGGCCGCCCTGCTCGCTGCGGTGGAAAACAAGCAGGTGGACGCCGTGTTCACGGACAGTGCGGTGATTGGCTACAGCCTGGTGCAAAAGCCCAACCCCAAGCTGAAGCTTGTATCCCCTTATGAGCCGTACTACCCGGGCATTATTGGCGCGGGAGTGCGCAAGGACGATACGCAACTGCTGCAGGACCTGAATTCCGGGCTGGCAGAGCTCAAGAAATCGCCAAAGTACCTTGAGATCCTCAAGAAGTACGGCCTTGGCGAAGCCAACATGTCCAAGTAGCACGGTTCCGGGCAGGGTGGCGGACACCGCTTAATGGGAGCGCGGTCCGCCGGCCGGACCCTAATTTAGGGATTCCTTAATGGACTTCATCAACAACACCCTCGCCGTTTTTCCGGCACTACTGGTGGCCGTACCCGTCGTGGTGCAACTGGCGCTGGGCGCCATGCTGCTGGCACTGGTACTGGGCCTGCTGATTGCCCTGGCACGCATTTCCTCGATCAAGATCCTCCGCGGGGTTGCAACCTTCTACCTGGAGGTCATCCGCGGTACGCCTCTGCTGGTGCAACTGGTCTACATATTCTTCGTCCTTCCCAGCATCGGCGTGGAAATCGAGCCCGTTCCCGCCGGCATCCTGGGCTTGGGGCTGAACTATGCTGCCTACCTCTCCGAGGTTTTCCGCTCGGCAATCCTGTCGGTGGAACACGGCCAGACCGAAGCCGCACTTTCCCTTGGCTACACGCCCTCGAAGACCCTGTGGAAAGTGGTGATCCCGCAGTCTTTTGTCGTCTCCATGGGACCGATCGGCAACTACTTCATTGCCATGATCAAGGACACCGCCCTGACATCGGTGATCGCCGTAACCGAGATCCTGAAGACCGCCAACATTCTGAACAGCCAGACTTTCCAGACCACGGCCATCTACACCGCCGCGGCGGTTCTCTATCTGATTATCAGCCTCCCACTCTCGCGCGTCGTGGTGGTGCTTGAAGGAAAGGCACGGGCCAATGGCTGACGAGACCATTATCGATGTTCGCGATGTCCACAAGACCTTTATCTCGGAGACCAAAAGGACCCTCTGGAGCCGGCTGGCCGGCCGGCCGCACGTGGAAAAGAGGGTTGAAGTGCTCAAGGGCGTGGATCTTGTGGTCCATCGCGGAGAGACTATCGCCATTCTTGGTTCCAGCGGTTCGGGCAAGAGCACGCTATTGCGCTGCATCAACAAGCTCGAAACCATCGATGCCGGCCGGATCTATGTCAACGGGCACCTGATCGGCTACGAGGAACGCGACGGTGAGCTGGTTGCTGAAAAAGCATCCGTCACTGCCCAAAAGCGCACGGACATCGGCTTCGTTTTCCAGCACTTCAATCTGTTCCTCAACAAGACGGCGCTGGGCAACGTCATGGCTCCGCTGCGCGATGTCAAAAAGCTTTCTTCGGCCGAGGCCCGGAACATCGCCGTACCCAACCTGGAAATGGTGGGCCTGGCAGACAAAATGGAGAACTATCCCAGCAAGCTCTCCGGCGGCCAGAAGCAACGCGTTGCCATCGCCCGTGCTCTCGCCATGGAGCCCAGCGTGATGCTCTTCGACGAGCCGACATCGGCATTGGATCCCGAGCTGGTGGGTGAGGTCCTCACCGTCATCAAGAAAATCGCCCTGCAGGGCACCACCATGGTGATCGTCACCCACGAAATGCAGTTTGCCCGGGACATCGCGGACCGCATTGTGGTCATGGACCAAGGGGTGATCGTGGAGGAGGGGCCTCCAAGCCGGATCTTCACCACGCCGCAGCATCCGAAAACCCGGGCCTTGCTGAGCCGTTCGGGCATCCTTCCCCAGTAGAGCCTGAACGGCCGATGCCCAGGATTCTCCAGGGTGTCTTCCTGCGTTCGCCGGTGAGACCCCATGAGCGGCTAACGGAACCCCGGCCACGAACCTCGTGCTGCACAAACCTTGACCCAATCTGCGGGCGGTTCTGCACGGGATCCTGAGCCTTCGGGCGTAGCTTGAGGGCTACCAGGCAGTACAGGGAAGTACGGAGGGAGCAGAAAATGACTGTCACCGAATACGTTGTAGCTCTTGGCGGCATGCTGGGATCTCTTGGTGCCGCGGGCCTCCTGGCGGCAGGATTCATCCGGGCCAGGGCACACCACTAATTAGACCAAGCCGTCGCAACAGGCAGGGCCCGCAGAACGAACTGCGGCCGGGTTCCGCGGGTGTCCACGTCCTCGAACACCAGGAACGTCTGGGTATCCAGCACGCCCGGCATGGACTGCAGCTGGTCGAAGATGACCCGGCGCAGGTCGATGTTGTCCACGGCGCGGACCAGCAGGATCACGTCGAAGTCGCCGCCCACCAGGGCCACGTGGTGTACCTCAGGAATGGCCCCGAGCTGGTCCCGGAGTTCGCACCAGGAATCCTGCTTCAGCTTCAGCGTCACGTACGCGGACGAGCGGAGCCCGGCCTTGATCGGGTCCACTAGCGCCGTGAACTTCGACAGCACACGTCTGGAAGAAGCCTTGACTGGGATGCCCGCTGCAGAAGGCGGTCGTAACGACCGGGCCTGGACAGCATCGGACGGGTTCAAAGGATTGTCGGGATGCGGCCGACGGAATCAGCCTCGGCTATGACGGCGCTGTCATCGCGTCATTCCCGGCCCACTCAACGCCGAGTCCCTCCCATCGGGCAAGGATTCGCGCAAGATTAGCCAAAGTTTGCAGCGAGCTCCCCGTGGACAGTGTGGGATGGGGAAGGAGATGTTTTCGAGGAAGAGGTAACCCGGCATGACTGAAAGCCTGCAGCCTCAAGAGCCCATGAGGCGGCTTCACTCGCTGACAAGCCTGCGGTTCTTTGCTGCTGCCGCCGTGGCACTCATGCATGGCTTCGGCCGGTACCAGCTTCCAGTCGTAGACCTGGGCTTCGTGGGTGTGAGCTTCTTCTTTATGCTTTCCGGCTTCGTACTGACGTGGGCTTACACAGCGGGCAAGGGTTCGGTCGTGTTCCTGCGAGACCGCTTCGCGAAGCTGTTTCCTCTCAGCGCAGTGACCCTGGCAGTCGCCGCGTTTGTGCCCGTGGCACCGAATTCGAGCCCCGTATTTTTCCTTCAAAGCCTTACCTTTACCCAAGCGTGGTGGCTACCAGCGGCGTTGTCTTTCAACCCTGTCGCGTGGTCTCTCTCCGCTGAGGCGTTTTTCTACCTGCTGCTGCCAGCCATCGTGAGTGTGATGCGGCGCTTCAGCACCCGGCAACTTGTCGGCTCCATAGTGTTCCTTGCAGTCCTTCAGCCGGTAATGGGACTGGTTTTGCAGCTCACGATCGGCGTGAACGTCAGCGCATCTGTGGCTCATTTCCTCACCTATTACTTCCCCCCGTACCGGTTGCCTGAGTTCATCATCGGTATTGCCCTGGCCCTGCTCCTGAAAGCCGGATATATTCCTTCACGCGCGTGTCAGCTCGCGGCCGCAGCGACCATCACCGCGGGCGTCGCACTGGTATTCGTTGCCGATTTCTTCCACATGGCGCTGTCGTGGGTCGGCAGTGCCCTCCTGCTGCCCGCTATCCTCGTCCTGATTTGGACCTCGGCCCGGCGCGAGCTCGCCGGCGCCAGCCGCCTCCTGACGAACCCGCGACTGGTCAAGCTCGGAGACCGCTCGTTCTCCTTCTACATGGTCCACTACCTTGTCCTGGGCTTCGTCGGCCTTCTGATAGGAGAGGGCGCACAAACCCTGCCCTGGTGGATCGTCCTGCCCACCCTCATCGCGGCCGCAGGAATTGCAGCGGTTGCCTATAGGTTCGTGGAGAAGCCCAGCGAACGGCTCATCCGCGACCTGTTCTCGCGCAAGCCGGCGCTGCCGCCGGCCGGAGAAGACGCGAAGGAGGCAAGTTCATCACCGGTTCGTACTGGATGAGTTTGACGGGCGGACATCTAACCCCACGACGCCACCGGGCCTTGCAGTAGCGGGAGCGGGGTCAGGTCGCGGGCTGGGCGCCAGAACCTACCGCGTATCCAGGTCCTCGAACACCAGGAACGTCTGCGTATCGAGGACTCCGGGCATGGACTGCAGCTGGTCGAAGATGACCCGGCGCAGGTCGATGTTGTCCACGGCGCGGACCAGCAGGATCACGTCGAAGTCGCCGCCCACCAGCGCCACGTGGTGGACCTCCGGGATGGCGCCTAGCTGGTCGCGGAGTTCGCGCCAGGAATCCTGCTTCAGTTTCAGGGTCACGTAGGCGGAGGAGCGGAGCCCGGCCTTGATCGGGTCCACCAACGCCGTGAACTTGGACAGCACACCCTCAGACGTAAGCCTGCCGATCCGGGTGTACGCGTGCGCCCGGGAAATGTGGACATTCTCCGCCACCTGCGTGACGGACATCCGGCCGTCCCGGGTCAGCTCGGAGATGATGCTGCGGTCTATGTCGTCCAACGGGACGGGTTCCGTCCCGCCGTCCCTGCTTGCCATTCCTGCCTACGGCCCCTGTCAGTAATCTGGGTCACGCTTACGATTCGTCTCTCAGTGTAGGCAGAATCGGGCAGCTTCTCCACGCGCACCGAGGTACTGGATACAAAACCTTCGGTGCGCGGACTGTGGGAAGGGATAATGGCAACGATCAGGAATTGCGGCTATGGGGGCTCAGGACTGCCGGGCTTCGTACAGGTCCGCTGCGCTGCGGATGAAGTCGCAGTCGCCGGCGGAGAGGACAGTTTCGCCGTGCCGGTCCTGTTCGAACTCGGCTCCAGTGGATTTCATGATCGCTGCCACCACCGCCCGGGGAAGGATCTTGCACCCGGGATTATCGATCAGCCACTGCTGCGTGTCTGGCTCGAGATGGTCCCACAGCTTCTCAATGCCCATTGCAGATACTCCCACCGTTTGTCATTCCTGGATTTGAAATGCCGCCTCGGCCCTGCAGACGGATAGCGCCTGGCAATCCCGGCCCCGTCTCCCGAAGGGAATGCTGATCTAGTCAAGAGTTTCAGGGGCGGAGGGGACCACGCTGTCCCCTCCGCGTCCATCGCCGCACCGTAGCCCCCCCAATTATGGGAAACCCCATGCACAGGGTGCGGAGCCTTCCCCCTGAGACCAGCGAGAAGAAACTTCCAATCTTTGACGAAAAGACGTTTTGGTCAATCCGTCACCATAGAGTGTGATCCGTGCCATAGGGAGAGGTCAAGGCATCTTCCGAAACAAACGAACTTTTACCCGCCGGGGAGGCCGGGCGCCACGGATTCCTCGGTCCGAAGGTAGGCGCCGGGAGCCCCGCCGGGGTCGGGCGGCGCTACCCTTCCTGTCCGTTGCGGAGTTCGTCGCGGGCGGCTTCCAGGAGGGTGATTTTCCGGTTGCGGGCTGTGCTGAGGAGCTGGGCGGCCGCCGCCTCCTGGCTGCAGCCATCTTTTGCAGCTATCGCCCGGTACGCATCCGCGATGACCGAACGGGATTCCAGTGATGCCTCGAGTGCGGAGAATTGCCCATCCCCGACGGCACTGAATGGCTGTTCCTCCGGCGCCATGCCCAGGGAACTGACAGCGTCCGCGGCCCGGGCTTGAAGTACGGACCGGGCAGCGGCCAGCAGTTCGGTGACTTGCGGGTAGGCCAGCCGATACATAAGCCGTCCGCCGGTCCACCGGCACTGGATCAGGTGCTGCCCGCGCATCTGGTTCAGGTGCCGGGACAGGTGCGTAGCCTTCACCCCCGTACCCTCGCACAGCTCCGGAATGGAGGACTCGCCCTGGGAGAGCAGCTCCAGGATGTGCGCCCGGACCGGATGGGCCGCGGCTTTGAACAGGTCCGCTGCAGCAGACACCGACGGTCCGACGCGGACAGCATCAACCGGCTCGCCCGCCAGGGGGCGATGGCTATCCATGGCTGCCTCCTTACGTCCCCCGTTCCCTTTGGCCTTTGAACGCCATTATCCTCCGCCTTCCGGTCCGCCGTCCCGGAAATGCGGCTTGGAAAATAGGTTATGACCTCCAGTCAACCCTCCATCGCTGGCATATTGTCCACAGCCCCCTTTAGTAACGTGGCTCACAGCTGCAATTCGTCTTTCGGTCCAGCCAGAATCTGACAACTTCTCCACCATTCATCAAGGTGCTGGATACGAAACCTGTCCCGGGCAGATACTGGGGATGAATAGTGGCAACAGAAGGACGGAACAATGACGATCTCCGCAGACCACGCGGCACGGGACCAGGTCAGCAAGGCATCCCCAGAGGATGCCTTCTCCGAAGCTGCCAAAAAGTTCGGCATCACCGCCGAGGATTACATGCTCCCGGCCCGGCACCAGATCCAGATGGTGGACCCGGACGGCCGGCTCATCTCCGAGCGCGAGCAGGGCACCGAACCGGGCCACGAGTACCCTTTGCCCGGCGATGACGAACTGATGGCCGCTTACGAGCAGCTCGTCGTCGGCCGCCGCGTCAACGACCAGAACTCGGCGCTCGTCCGGCAGGGCCGCATGGCGGTGTACCCGTCCAGCCACGGCCAGGAAGCCTGCCAGGTGGCGGCCGCGCTGTGCCTGTCCGGCGGCGACTGGATGTTCCCCACCTACCGTGACGCCGTCGCCGTGATGACCCGCGGCGTGGATCCGGTGCAGGTGATGACCATCTTCCGCGGCGACTGGCACAGCGGGTTCGACCCCCTTAAGCACAAAGTGGGCATCCAGTGCACTCCGCTGACCACGCAGCTGCTGCACGGCGTCGGCGTTGCCCATGCTGCCAAGCTCCGCGGCGAGGACACCGTGGTGCTGGCCATGTGCGGTGACGGCGCCACCAGCGAAGGCGACTTCCACGAGGCCCTGAACTTCGCCGCGGTCTTCCACCTGCCGGTGATCTTCTTCGTGCAAAACAACAAGTACGCCATCTCGGTGCCGCTGGCGCACCAGTCCGTGGCGCCGTCGCTCGCGCACAAGGCCGTGGGCTACGGCATGGCCGGCGAACGCGTGGACGGCAACGACGTCGTGGCGCTCCTCGCAGTCCTGGACCGGGCCGTGAAACTGGCCAGGGAAGGCTCCGGCCCGCTGCTCGTCGAGGCCAACACCTACCGCATGCAGGCCCACACCAATGCCGACGACGACACCCGCTACCGGGAGAGCGCTGAGGTTGCCGAGTGGCGGGCCAAGGACCCGATCAACCGGATGCGGACCTACCTGACCGGCCGCGGCGTGCTGGATGAAGCCGCAGAGGCGCGGATTCTTTCGAAGGCGGAGGACGTGGCCCGGCAGTTGCGGGAGGGCCTCAGCGAGGACGTGCCGGTGGACCCGCAGGAGCTCTTCCGCCACGTTTTCGCCACGCCCACGCCCCAGTTGAAGGAACAGTCCGCCATGCTCGCCGACGAACTCGCCCGCGACGCAGCAGCCGCATCATCCCAGAACCCCGATGCACAGGAGGCCGGCAAATGAGCCCCACCATCACCACATCATCCGAGGCCAACGGCAACGTCAGCGCCGCCACCGCCCGGGCAGCCGCCACCGCCGCTGCGTCTGCCGAGGCCGCGGGGCCCCAGCCCGTCACCATGGCCAAGGCGCTCAATACTGCACTGGCCGACGCGATGCACGCCGATTCGTCCGTCCTGGTGTTCGGCGAGGACGTGGGGACGCTGGGCGGGGTGTTCCGCATTACCGACGGGCTCACCAAGACGTTCGGGGAGCAGCGCTGCTTCGACACCCCGCTGGCCGAGTCCGGCATCGTGGGCATGGCCGTGGGGATGGCCATCAACGGGATGCGCCCGGTGGTCGAGATGCAGTTCGACGCGTTCGCCTACCCGGCGTTTGAGCAGATCATCAGCCACGTGGCCAAGATGCACAACCGCACCAAGGGCGCCGTGAAGCTGCCCATGGTGATCCGGGTTCCCTACGGCGGCGGCATCGGGGGAGTGGAGCACCACTGCGACTCCTCCGAGTCCTACTACGCCCACACCGCCGGCCTGAAGGTGTTCACCCCCGCCACCGTGGCGGACGGGTACCGGATGCTCCGTGAGGCGATCGACTCGGACGACCCCGTGGTGTTTATGGAGCCGAAGAAGCTCTACTGGTCCAAGGACCTGGTTGACTTGGGTGAGTTGCGGCGCCTTCACACGGAAGGCACGACGGCGGGACGAACCACCGAAGGCCGTGCCGCCGTCGCGCGTCCCGGCACTGACGCGACGCTGATCGCCTATGGTCCGTCCGTCCCCACCGCGCTTGCCGCGGCCGAGGCGGCGGCGCTGGAAGGGCGCTCGCTGGAAGTCATCGACGTGCGCACCATCGTGCCGTTCGACGATGCGACCGTTTGTGAGTCCGTTCGCAAGACCGGCCGGGCCGTGGTGATCGCCGAGGCGCATGGCTTCGCGTCCGTGTCGTCGGAGATCGTGGCCCGGGTGCAGGAGCGCTGCTTCCACTACCTGGCCGCCCCCATCCGCCGCGTCACCGGGTTCGACATCCCCTACCCGGCCCCCAAGCTTGAGAAGTACTACCTGCCCGGCGTGGACCGCATCCTCGACGCCGTCGACGACCTTCAGTGGGAGAACTGACCATGAGTGAAACGCGTGTGTTTTTGTTGCCGGACCTGGGCGAAGGCCTCACCGAAGCCGAACTGGTTTCGTGGCATGTTTCTGTGGGGGACTCGATCTCCGTGGACCAGCCGATCGCCGAGGTGGAAACCGCGAAGTCCACGGTTGAGGTGCCTTCGCCCTATGCCGGGATTGTGGCGGAGCTGCACGGGCAGCCGGGCGAGACCCTGGACGTGGGCAAGCCGCTGATCTCGGTGGTTTCCCCGGTGGTTGAGCCTGCCTCCTCGGTGGTTGAGCATATCGAAACCCCGGTGGTTGAGCCTGGGACCGCCGCGGATGATGCCGCCCCCGCCCCTTCGCCGGACGGCAATGCTGCAAGCAGCACGCCGTCCGGCTCCGACAGGCCCGATGCCACTCCCGGGGCGGCATCATCCGCAGCGGCGGACGCTGCTGCCGAGACTTACCGCGAGGAGGAGAAGGCCGGGTCCGGGAATGTACTGATCGGATACGGAACGCCTGGCGGTCACGGGGTTGCCCGGCGTACCAGGGCACGGAAGGGCTCTGTGTCGGTGGTTGAGCCTGAGGTTTCGACAAGCTCAACCACCGGGGCGGACGACCTCACCCTCCTGCGCACCCGCGTCCCCGGCAAGCTCGGCGCGGTGATCTCCCCGCTGGTCCGGCGCATGGCCCGCGAACACGGCGTAGACCTCGGCGAGCTCCCGGGCTCCGGCGAGGGCGGCCTGATCATGCGCAAGGATGTTGAGGCAGCGATCCACCCGCCGGTGATTGAGCCTCTCGAAACCAATGCGGTCGAAACCACCGAAGCTCCTGGATCTCGACAAGCTCGATCACCGGAGACCACCGACGCCCGGACCGGCCTGGCAATTTCCTCGCGTACGCCTGTCAGGGGAGTGCGCAAAGCCGTCGCCGCCAACATGGCGCGGAGCCGCTCGGAGATCCCCGAGGCAACTGTCTGGGTGGACGTCGACGCTACCGCGCTCGTGGAACTTCGTAAGGAACTCAAGGCGGGCGGCTCAGAGGTGCCAGGCCTTCTTGCGTTCATTGCCCGCTTCGTCACCGCCGGCCTCAAGAAGTATCCGGAGCTGAATACGCGCATCGAAACGGCGGCCGACGGGTCCCAGGAAATCGTCTCCTTTCACGGGATCAACCTCGGCATTGCCGCACAGACCGATCGCGGTCTCGTGGTGCCGTCCGTCCGCGCGGCAGAGAAGCTGAGTGCCCGGGAACTGGACGCGGAGATCCGCCGGCTGACCGACGTCGCGCGCCAGGGCAAGGCAACACCCACCGAACTGGGCAGCGGCACGTTCACGCTCAACAACTACGGCGTTTTCGGTGTGGACGGTTCCGCGGCGATCATCAACCACCCGGAGGTGGCCATCCTCGGCGTCGGCCGGATCATCGACAAGCCGTGGGTGGTCAACGGCGAGCTGGCCGTCCGCAAGGTCACCGAGCTGACGCTGACCTTCGACCATCGGGTGTCCGACGGCGGCACCGCCGCCGGCTTCCTCCGCTTCGTCGCGGACGCGATCGAGAACCCGAACAGCCTCTTGGCCGACCTCTGACCCAAACCCTCTCTCACTTGATGTCGGTTTAACCGCAACCCTCGCTCACCCCATGTCGGGACTGAGCCCTCCGGACGGCGAGGACTACGACGGCGGCCGCGTGCCGCCGTCGTAGTCGCTCTGCCTCCTGGGAAGCGCCAGGGACGGTGGGCATGCTCCTGGCTAAGGTGGTTCTCAGTTGACGTAATGGCGGCAACGCCTGTTGCAGATCCGCCTTGGTTATCAGGTCAAGCGGACAGTGTGATCGAGAATCCCCCACCCCACCTCGAATTTGGTGAGACCAAGCGTACGGCTGTCCGTACTCCCGGTTTGCCAGCACCAGTCAAATGCCCTTGATGGCAACTGGGTGAAAAATGGGCCGGACCAAGCTCTGGTGCGGGACCCGTTTTCCGCGAAGACGAAGTACTTCCCGGGTCCCGCCCACCCGCTGAAGACCTTCACGGTGCCACCGGGAGCGATGCGGTACCAGCCCTTCTTTGACCAGTCCGTGCCGCCTTCGCAGCCGGGAGCGTGGTACGCGTAGGCCACGAAGAGGATGTCCCCCGTGCCGTTGCTGAAGTAGAGGCCCATCACCGACCGGCCTGATCCGTAGGCCGTCGGGGCGGGTCCGGGGGCATCCGCAGATCAATAGCTGAATCCATGGTTCCGGCGGCATCCTCCACGTACATATCCTCACCTGCCCGCAAGTCCATGCCACTTGCTGTGCCTGCTACCGGGAACCTGTCTGTGGTCCGTGCTTCAGGCAAGTTCTCGTTTGCCGCGCCGAGGTTTTCCTGAACTTGCTCCGGTTTCCATTCGCTCCGGTTTCCATTCACCGTTTCGCCTTTCCTGTAGAGGCTTCAAACTCAAGAATCAATTACACTCGTGAGAATTGGACAAGGCGGGGAAGAATGTCGGTGCGGGTCTCGCCGCCTTCGAGCGTGTATCCAGAGGCGATCCAGGTCTCGGCCGAGGGCGTGTGCTGACGGCAGCACAGGTAGTCTCCCCACTTCGGTTCATTGGGCGAGTGGCTTCCCAGTTTGCTGTAAGCCGTGCTCCAGGTTCCGTTGGCGTCACGGACGCCCACCATGTGTCCTGGGTTGCGGTCTTCCCCGCCATAGAAAGCCGTGAACCCGAGCACTCCGGCGCTGTTGGTGCACGCGGCCGGGTAGGCCCAGGACCGGACGGAACTCCAGATATCTGGCTGGGCCGTGACCTGTTTGGAGGCCTCGGCGATCTGCACGACCCTACAGTAAGGGTGGGGCCGGTTCGCTCCGCTGCCGGCGGTCCACATCAGGGTAACGGTGCCATTGCCTAGGCAGGCACCGGTGATTCTCCTGTCGGCCCGGGACAGCCAGTTGACGTTGTTGGGAGCGTTGGAAGAAATCGCGTCGCTGGATGCTGCGACGTTGATGTCCCACCAGCTGACGCCGTTTTGCCCGTCTGCCCACGAAAACAGGCGCAGCTGTTGATTTGAATTGTGGCTGGCAAAATACATTGTCCGTCCGGCGCCCTGCGTGAGCCGGATGGAACCGTTTCGGGTGGTTGACCAGGAGTTGAAAATCAGCGTTCCCCGGTTGTCAATGGTCGCGAGGGGAAAGCGCATTACTACAGCCCGCTGCCATTGCCCGGTTCCGACATTGTTGAAAACGTTGAACGTGACGAACAGGTTATCGGCGGTAACTGCTGCGTCTGGGTAGTCGAACCACAGCTGTGTCCACGATCCATCCACTGTCGTCGGCGCTATATCCCACCAGTACCATGCGCCGGGGTTGCCGAAGTCGCGATCGTGGACGGCGGCAAGCCGGAAAACGTTGGATCCATTCCTGCGGATGTACTGCAGAATCCAGATCCAGAGTTTTCGACGCGAGTCGTACAGCACCACCTGGTCACAACAGAACCCCCCGGCAGCGGAGGGGAGGGCAGTGAAGGGATCCACGTGCTTCCAGTTCGTGCCGCCGTCCGTGCTCTGGCTGGCATACCAGTTCCCGGTCATGAACATGTGGTTGCCAGAGACTGCCGCGGTCGGTTCCCCCACGGTGGAGGTGTTATTGCTCGTGGGCCCGTCGCCCAGTGAAATGTTGGACAAAATCGACACGGGAGACATGGCTACTCCTGGGAACTTTCTGCCGGATCAGTTTCAGGCTCGTCATTGTTTTGGGGAAGCTCGTTCTCGACGGCTTCCTCCTGGTCCTGGTTTGTTGACTCCGGACCTGCCGGGCGCCGTTCTGTACGGATGGCTTCCTGCCGTCGGTCCAGGTCGGGTAGGTGCGGTTCCTCCCGTGGAGCATTCTCTTCCGGCTGGAAGGTTGGGCCGGAGAGTTCAACCTTCGTGGATTGCTCTGACCCTTGCGGAGCGGGTGACTCTGCTGGCTCGCTCATCTCGGCTCATTCCTACGAGAAATTAACATTGACTAGGGTGATGGGTGGTGTTGGATGCAGGCTCAGGTTGCCTCGCGGATGACTGAATGCCGCCATTCACGGCGGACGAGTATCCCCGACACCAAGGTGAGCGCCGCAAAGATAATGACGACGGCCCATTCCATGGTTCCGTTACCCCCGTCCGGTTCCACTTGGAACAGGATCTCAATCCATTCGCGGTTAAAGAGCGTGACGATGAAGAGCACCCCGCTTGCCACCGCCCCGATCGCCTCCCACCAGAAGATCCTCCTCAGCTTCCTTTTCATGCCCTGCCCCTTTCTCAGACGAAGAACGGTTTCGCACCTCATTAGAGTTGCACTGGCGTTACTGATGCGTTACTGGAACGGCCATCAGTGGACACTTTGGTGGCCGCGGACGCGTAGTTTTTGATGCCCTGACACCGGTCCCTAATTCCCCGCGCCGGGAGTCGCGGCAGATGCAGGAACCTGTGCCTCTGTAGAGACGTTGTTGCGGTATGCGCCTTTTGCTCCGCGTCTTGAAGTCGGCATTCATCACGCTGTTCATGGCAGGGATGTTGGCCTCCTGCGCAACGGGCCCATCTAATTCAGGGATCAAAGGCCATGTCACCGTCGATGCCGGATGCCCCGAAATCATCAATGCCACCCCCTGCACCGCGATTCCTCTGCCGGCCCGCATCACCATCAGGGATGCCGCCGGGACAATGGTGCGTGAAACCACAGCTAATGACCAGGGAGATTTCCAGCTCGAGCTTCAGCCCGGGACCTACCAGCTTCACGCCGTGAACCCATCCGGCGCTCCAATGCCGTCCGCTCCGCCGGAGAATGTGGTCGTCGAGGCCGGGTCGTTCACGGAGGTGAAAGTGGCGTTCGATTCCGGCGTGCGCTGATGCCTGTCATTAACTGCTCTGCAGCCACCTGCTAGCGTGAGGGTACGACGGCGGCCTGCGGGCCCGTCGTTCTCGGCAAGCTCGGCGCGGTGATCTCCCCGCTGGTCCGGCGGATGGCCCGGGAGCACGGCGTCGACCTCGGTGAACTCCCCGGCTCCGCGAGGGAGGCCTGATCATGCGCAAGGATATAGAAGCAGTGATTCACGCGCCGGAACGGGTTTCGACAGGCTCAACCACCGAAACCAGCGAACGGGTTTCGACAGGCTCAACCACCGAAACCGCCGGGGCTCCTGGATCTCGACAAGCTCGATCACCGGAGACCACCGATGCCCGGACCGGACTGGCCATCGCCTCCCGCACACCCGTCAGGGGAGTGCGCAAAGCCGTTGCGGCGAACATGTCGCGGAGCCGGTCGGAGATCCCCGAAGCGACTGTCTGGGTGGACGTCGACGCCACCGCACTCGTTGAACTCCGTGAGGAACTCAAGGCCTCAAGAAGTACCCGGAGCTGAACACCCGGATCGAAACCGAGACCGACGGGTCACAGGAGATCGTCTCGTTCGACGGGATCAACCTAGGCATCGCCGCCCAGACCGACCGCGGCCTCGTGGTGCCGTCCGTCCGCGGGGCGGAGAAGCTGAGTGCCCGGCAGTTGGACGCTGAGATCCGCCGGCTGACCGACGTCGCGCGCCAAGGCAAGGCAACTCCCACCGAGCTGGGCAGGGGCACGTTCACGCTCAACAATTACGGGGTGTTCGGCGTGGACGGGTCCGCGGCGATCATCAACCACCCCGAGGTGGCCATCCTCGGCGTCGGCCGGATCATCGACAAGCCGTGGGTGGTGAACGGCGAGCTGGCCGTCCGCAAGGTCACCGAGCTGACGCTGACTTTCGACCATCGGGTGTCCGACGGCGGCACCGCCGCCGGCTTCCTCCGCTTCGTCGCGGACGCGATCGAGAACCCGAACAGCCTCTTGGCCGACATCTAAGCCCCCAGAGGGTTTCGCTCCCCACCCGCTCCCTAACCTCGCGAGCTCGGTCAGGGAACCCTGCGGGCGTGGCCCCAGGCCCAACCACCGGCTTCTGGAGCCAGGAGGTACGGCGGCCGCCCCGTGCTCGGTGTAATCGCGACCTCGCCATCCTCTTATTCACAGGAGCGCTCATGCAGAACGCCTTTCGCCCCAGGACAGGGGCGGCTCCGCCTGATTGGGCCGGGCAGGGGGAGCCCTCGATGAGTTCGCTTGCAGCCTCCGCATTGGTTCAGGGGCTCCGGGCCGCTCATCCGGCATTCGTAGAATCCGTCTATCGGTCCCCCGCGGCCGACGACCGCGATCCCGAGATTGTACTGTATCCAATACCTGCAGTGGCAGGACAGCTTGGATGTGAAACCCCCAACTTCCCTATTTGAACCCCCTACCCCCTATTTGAGCCCCCTATTCCCTATTCGGGGCTTCACATGCCGGGAACCCGCGGGCTAATATCCTGGCACCTAGTAATCTCAACATAGTCGATACAACAGCCCGACTTACTCACCAAGTAAGACTTGATGCGGGAATAATTAGTGCTCTGCTCCTCACCCGCAATCCGTCCGCGGAGTTACCTATTTTGGGTGGATGCCGCGGATGCTGGACATTCAATGCCGAGTATCCAGCAACCCTCCTTGCGTGCATTTGCACTGACTATTTTGGCAGTCTGCGCGCCCCACTGAATTCTTGGAATGGAGTTTCTGATGAAGAAACTGATAGTTATGTGTGCCCTGTTCTTTGCCCTGTTTGCCAGTGCCGGCCCCGTAGCCGCTGCCTCGAGTGGTGATGTTCTCTTGGACGTGACCTTCAAAGCGAATCAGGTTTGTAAGTTCCCGGTCCAGTTGGTCGTAACCGGTAAGTCAAAGTTTATCGAGCTTCCCAGTGACCGATTCTTGGTCGCCTCTCCTGGTCAGGAAGTCACCGTCATTAACCTCAAAACCGGAGAGGAAGCAACCTTTCTGATTACAGGGACGACTCATGGCCAGTTGCAGGCTGATGGCACAACCGAAGTTACAGTGACCGGATTGAATGTCGTGCTTAATGCACGAGAGGCAAAGTCAGACGAACCGGGACTATTCCTGTTGGAGGGAAACTTTAACTTCGCCCTCAACGAGGACGGAACTGAAGCGAGAGTATTCAGCGGCACCGGAGATGTAACGGACATTTGCGCATTGCTTGCATAGGGAATGCTCCGATTCCTCCATCTAGCCAACAAGACAGCGTCAGGGCGAGAGGCTCGACTTCGCTGCTAACAATGGCTTGGAAAGCCCCTCCTATGAGGGGCTTTCCCCTTGCCGCGCGGACATCTGACCCTTCAGAGGGTTTCGCTCCCCACCCGCTCCCTAACCTCGCCAGCTCGGTCAGGGAACCCTGCGGGCGTCGCCCCAGGCCCAACCGCCGGCTCCAAGAGGTACGGCGGCGGCCGCGTGCCGCCGTCGTACGCCTTACTTTCCGGAGGACTTAGACGCGCCGGCGTTCGGCAAGGTCCGCAGCGGTGCGGATAAACTCGCAGTCGCTGGGAGAGAGGACACTTTCACCGTGCCGGTCCTCTTCGAGTTGGGCTCCGGTGGTCTTATCGATCGTTGCCACCACAGCCCGGGGAAGGATTCTGCACCCGGGATTATTGACAAACCATTGCCGGGTTTCTGGCTCGAGCCGGTCCCACAACTCTTCAATGCCCATTTCTGAGAACCTCACACTTTGTCATTCCGGTATGGAACGCCGCCTCAGCCCGCGGACCGAGGCGCGTGGTAGCCGAATCCCCTTCTTCGGCAGGAACGCGGGTGTCCGAATGTGGTTCAGAGGCGGAAGGGCCACGCTGTCCCCTCCGCGTCGATCCCCAGCACCCCATTTACGAGTCTGGTCCGCGGCCATGGAGAGGTCAACGCAATTTTTCGCTGGCTTCCGGCAGTGCCGGGCATCATCGGAAGAAAAAGCCGAAGGCCACTGCAAATAGCCCTGTGCGAGACTTGCCCGATGATTACCGAACACGCGCTGCTTCCCGTCATCGCCGGCCAAGAAGAACAGTTTGAGGCGGCGTTCGATCGTGCCCGTGCGATTATCGCCTCCATGCCGGGCTTTATCTCTTTATCTCTCTCGCGTTCGGTCGAATCTCCCGGCACCTACTTGCTGCTCGTGCAGTGGGAGAGCCTGGCAGACCACACCCTTGGCTTTAGGGGATCGCCGCAGTACCAGCAGTGGCGGGAGCTGCTGCACAAGTTTTATGATCCGTTTCCCTTGGTGGAACACTACGAGATCGTGAACTCTGCTCAGCCCCTGCTGGCTGAAAGGTGAGAGGTACGACGGCGGCGCGCGACGCCGTCGTACGTCTTTTGCGTTTGTAGGTGGAGACGTTGCTCGCAATATCTTGCTGAATCGGATCTCCCCCTTGGGGTCGCACAGACGATTACAGCAATTTCGGAAATATCTTGCGGATCAGGCCTGAGGTCCGGAATAGTAGGCGGTGCAGAAGCTGTATCGGCAATATATTTCGGAAAGGCTTGCTGGTGGAAGATGTCGTGGCCATTGGTGCCAGCATTCGGCGTGCCCGCAAGGAGGCCGGCATCACCCAGGCCACACTGGCTGACCTGATCGGAACGTCCTCCCGGACCGTCCACGCGATCGAAACCGGAAGAGGCAATCCCTCCCTGGTAACCGTAGCGGCCGCGGCCAACGCGGTGGGGCTGCACCTCAGGGCGATCGATGACTGATGACCTGCGCCGCCTCAAATTTGTCCGGAACGCCGACGTCTACAAGGCAGGCGTGCTGGCCGGGCATCTGAACAGGACTGCGCGCGGCAGCGTGGTTTTCTCCTATGTCCCCGACTATCTCACTTCGGGCGGAGGCCCTGTGAGCACCACTTTGCCCCTCACCGCAGATCCGGTGGAAGCGCCCAGCGGGGCCCTGCCGTCCTTCTTCTCGGGCCTCCTGCCCGAAGGGCACCGCCTGACACTGCTCAAGGACGCCGTGAAGACGAGCCTGGGCGACGAGCTCAGCCTCCTGCTCGCCGTCGGCTCCGATGTTCCCGGCGACGTCCAGGTGGTGCCCGCGGGGGAGAACCCGAAGGAGCCGCTACCGCTGGCGGACACCTCGCGGCCCGAGGATCTGGACTTCGCTGCCCTGGCCGAGGCCGTTGATCCGCACGGGTTGCCAGGGGTCCAGGCCAAAGCCAGCGCGTCAATGCTCACCACCCCGCTTGCCCTGGCGAACCGACGATACCTGCTGAAGCTCGATCCGCCGCAGCACCCGCACCTGGTGGTCAACGAAGCAGCGCACCTCGCCGGCGCGAAAGCGCTGAGAATCCCTGTTGCCAGGCATAGCGTGGTCAGGGACCGGAACGGGCTGCCCGGCCTGCTGGTTGAACGGTTCGACCGCACCGCGGACGGCGAGCCCCAGAGGCTGGCCCTGGAGGATGCCGCCCAGGTCCTGGACCTTCCCCCCGCATCAAAATATGCCGTGAGCTCTGAAAACGTGATTCTTGCACTGGCAGGCCTGTGCAAGGCCCGCGCAGTGGCCGTGAGGAACCTCTACCTGCAGTTCATCTTCGCCTGGCTGACCGGCAACGGGGACTTGCACGCCAAGAACGCGGCCGTGCTGCAAGGCGGGCGCGGCGGCTGGGTGGTTGCCCCCGTCTATGACATCCCGTGCACGCTCCTCTACGGCGACGACACCATGGCCCTAACCATCACCGGCCGGGTGAAGAACCTCAAGGCGAAGCACTGGCAGGAGTTCGCCGATAGCATCGGGCTTCCCCAACGGGCGGCCACCGCGGCCAACAGGATGGCACTGGCCGCTGCCCAGGCCATCAACCTGGAGGCACTGCCATTCACCGGATCACCTCTGAACGGGACACTGCGGGAGCTACGGCACCGCCGCGGGGAATTCGTGGACTGATGGGGTTCCGTGGGTAGACTCAACGGCTAGACGAACGAACACTGCTTTGCCGGAGGTACGGAGAAACAATGTCGGAATGGCTCGAAGTCGGCGCGGACAACTATGTGCTGGTTACCGAAGGATCGCTGCTGAACACCGGACTGATCGTAGGGTCCGAGCGGGCCATGGTGATCGACACCGGCTGCGGCCCCCGTCAGGGCCGGGAGATCCTGGATGCGGTGCGGGAGAAGACCCAGCTGCCGCTCGTCGTCGTCAACACCCACGCCCATTACGACCACTTCTTCGGCAACGCGGTGTTCGCGGAAGACGGCGCCACCGAATTCTGGGCACACCAGAACTGCGCTACCGAGATTGAGGAACGCGGGGACCTCCAGCGCCGCTTCGTCGGGACGCTGGAACCGGAGATGTCGACCGGCGAAGGCGAGAACGTGGAGCTCGTGGTCCCCAACGCCATCGTGAAGGACCAGCCCGTCCTGGTGGACCTCGGCGGGCTGACCGCGACCCTGTTCTTCCTGGGCCGGGGCCATACCGACGGCGACCTGCTGGTGGGCACACCCACCACCCTTTTCGTGGGAGACCTGGTGGAGCAGGGCGCGCACCCGTCCTTCGAGGACTCCTACCCGGAGGAGTGGGCGGATGCACTCCGGCACATTTCGGCGCTGCGGCACCGCTACGAGTTCCTGATTCCCGGGCACGGGAAGCCGTGCAGCGACCAGTTCGTCAGGACCATGGCGAACACCATGACCACTGCCGTCCGCCAGGCACGCCAGTCCATCCGGGACACCCCCAGCGACGCCACCAAGGCCATCCCCGTCCTGCCCTACGGGCCGGAACAGTCGCGCTGGTTCATCAAGCGGCTCCAGGAGACCCGCCGGGAGCACTAGGGCGGAAACTGGAGGCGTACGACGGCGGCCGCGTGCCGCCGTCGTACCCTCACCTGGGAGGCTGAGCCTAGTCAGCTTCACTGACGGGGCGGACGGTAACGGCACCGGTGAAAGCCCACCGTTCCCCGCGGCGCACCCCGTACCAGGAGAGGCCCGCGATGGCCAGCCCGGTAGCGGTGATAAAGCCGCTGAGCGCGATGTGCAGATGGCTGATGTAGTGATACAGCTGCGGGCTGAACGCCTCGACCTCCGCCTTGCTTTTGTCCACTTGGCCGCCACCTGGAGGGCGTCCATCACCGGTTCGATGTTCTGCACTACATCTCCAGGTGGAGCAGGGGCTATTGCCTACTGACAGCAGGCAGGGCACGGAGGATACTTTCGGTCATGGACGATGAGCCGCGACCATATGCATCGGCTTGGCCGGAACCGGTAGAAGTGCCAAAGGTGCGCATCGTCCTTGCCGATGACGAGCGGCTGATCCGGGCGGGACTATCGCTGCTGCTGGCTGCCGAGCCGGACCTGGAAGTGGTGGGCGAGGCTGCGAACGGCGCCGAGTGCCTGGAGATTCACTACTGCCATGCGGTGCAGCGCCGCCGGCTTCCTCTTGAAGAATTCGGCACCGCAGGCACTCGCCGCTGCAATCCGCGCTCTTGCGAAAGGCGAAGGCTGGCTGGATCCGGCCATAAAACCGTAAAAGGAAGGCGGATTCCAGTGCGGGCTTCAGCCTTGCGCACGCTACAAAATATGGCACAGATCATGGAAAGGCAGATCGATGAAAAAGCAGAATAAAGAAACCAGTTCGATGCAGGCGGAGGCCACTGGCAGAGGGTTCGCCCGTGGTTGGGGAGGAGCCGGAATTGCGGGCGGTCTCTGCCTGACTGCATCCGCAATTATGCAGGCTATGCAACCGCCCGGATGCATAGCTGAGGAATGCGTAGGGCGGACCTACCGGTCGGCGGGTCCCTTCGAAGCGTTACTCTTCCTGGCAGGCATAGTCCTCATTGTCGCGGCGACCCTGGCGTTTCTCGCCGCACAACCGGCAGCGCCGCGGACAGTACGGATTGCCGCTGTCGCTGCGGCTGCGGGGATGTTTATTGGCTTCGCGCTGATGGGCTCCGTTCTGTACCTCGCCGGTCTCGCCCTGGTGGTCGTCGCCATCGCCGCTTATGTCGTCCTGGGAATCAGCGTTGCATCCTCACGGGTGCTGCCTGTGTGGGCAGGGGTCTTGTTGGCTGCCTCAGCCCTGCTCCTGCTCGGCGCGAATGACCAGAACGAGCGCATTCTCTTCGTCGTCCCGTTCGCCCTGACGTGGATAGTGCTGGGCGCCTTGCTGTGGACCTCGGCCCCCCGAAGCCAGGGCCGGACGGGAAACGTGCAGGTGGCTTGAATCCCCTCGCACGCCCCTCGTTCGCCAGGGCTCGGCGGTCTGTTCGGCAGGATCACTGATCCGCTCGTGGCTGCCGCATATCCCGCTCCACGAGGGCGAACCTGGAAACCTTGGCAGTAATCCTGACAGAGCACGAGAAATAACGGCTACCGGTTGGGCCCCGGAAGGAGTGCAAACTCGGCCGGCGGGGAGGAACAGCGATGGACACTCGGGACCACGGCGACGCCCAGCCCGTGCCCCTGCCTGGGCTGGCTATTCGCCTGATTATGGCGTTCGGCGGAGCGCTTTGGGCTGCTTATGGGTATTACCGCTTCATGACGCCGTACGGGCGGGATGTCCTGTGGCGGGAGGACCTCGGATATTCGCTCATTCTCAGCCACGGGTTGTTCATCCTATATAACCTGCCCGGAGTCCTGGCTCTGCTGGCGACAACGTGGGCTGCGCTTTCCTGCGCCACGGCGCTGCGCTCTGTGCCTGGAAAACTGAGAACGGGGTCCCAGGTGCTTCTGGTCTTTGCAGCGGTTTTTGGCTTGACGGCCATGGCCGGCCAGTTGGGACAGATCGACGCCCTAACGACTGGTGGACTCAGCTTTGGAGCGCTCTTCCTGGGCTTGGGGCTCTTCTCGGCAGGACTATCCGTCGCGCGGGAGAAGCCATCTTCCAGCAGGCTTAGCACCATGATCTCGTCCGGACTCATGCTCCTGGGCGGCGCCGGGGTGATGATCCTGCTGCTGCGGCCGTTGATGTTCGCACTGCAAATGCTGCCGATGGCCTTCGGGGCTGCCGCCTGCGTGGTCTTCGGCTTGGGCTGGATCCTGTTGGCGCTGGCCTCCCGCGCGGAAGCCAAGAGGCGTGCCGCCGACGTCGTTTTGTGAGAGTGCGTGGCAAAGTGTGGGAGTCCGCGGGGTAAATGGCCCCCCGGGAAATCTATTAGCACAACGCCTTTACTCTCCGCGGACCCGTCATTAGAGTTCGTAGTCCGGATGGGCGCCGGGGGGCGTCTGGAGAGGGGGAATGCATCGAGGTTGACGTAAACCAGAAGACACATGACCACTACGTTGAAAGCCCCTCTTAGGAGGGGCTTTCTCCTTTCCTGTTGATCACCGGCTTGATGCAAGACAAGTAAAGCGAGTAGTCGCACCGATGAGGGACGCGGAAAAACGAGTACCCGGTACTCATGACCGCGGGCCCCGCCCCACCTAGGGTGAAACGGATAGGGGATGAGGGCACCCACGCACCGTTCTTGCTCAAGGTCCCTACCGCATCATCCATGGAGGACAACTTGCAAGCGGGGATCTTTACCCAGGGAAGCTGCCGCAGGCGGATCCACAACCGGCCCGCTCGATGGACCTCTGCGGTAAGATGCAGTAACTCCTCTTGGACGGAGTGACACCTTGGAGAAGATTCAGCACCGTGGCCGGACCCGCATCCTCGTCTTGATAGTGGCTTTGTTCGCTCTCACATGCGGCACCCTCGGCGTTGCTTCCTACTCAGCGCCGGACGAGACCGCTGAAACGGAAGGCCGGGATCCGGTGAGCCCGGTTTCCGGTTCTGCAGCACCAACTACGGTCCCTCCCACCCCAGACGCTCCCGCCCCTGAGGCCGTGCCCGCCGCTCCCGCCCCTGAGGCCGTGCCGGCTGCTCCCGCCCCTGAGGCCGCGCCGGCCGCTCCCGCCCCGGAGGCCGTGCCGGCTGCTCCTGCCGCCGACGCCATGCCGGTGGGCGACCGTCCTGGTTGGAAACAGGTTTTTGCCGAGGACTTCACCGAGGGAGATGTCCCCATTGGCGGCTTTCCGGGGCCCATCTACGGCGCAAGATGGAGCGAAAATTACTTCGACGGTACGCCGGATACAGCTGCTCAAATGCAAAAAAAGGGCGAGAGAACGTCCGGGTACTATCCCTCAAAGGTCCTGAGCGTTCATGATGGCGTCCTGGACATGTATCTGCACTCGGAAAACGGCGTATCAATGGGTGCAGCACCCTCACCTAAAGTTGCGGGAGCCACCCAGCGGCCCTGGAACAGCTTTGTATACGGGCGCTACTCTGTCCGCTTCCGGGCCGACGTCTTGCCCGGATACAAGTTGGCATGGCTGTTTTGGCCCGACAGCAAGCAGTGGCCGCAGGACGGGGAGATCGATTTTCCAGAGGGGGACCTGTCGAAGGTCATTTATGCTGCCCTGCATTACGTCGGCCCCAAAGGGCATGAGGCCGATGTTTTTCGTCCCAACGTTCCATTTGGGTCCTGGCATACAGCCACCACCGAGTGGAGTCCCGGACGTATTGAGTTTTTCTTGGATGGAAGCTCCATTGGCGTTGCTACTACAGGCGTACCGGACAAACCAATGCACTTCATCCTGCAGACCGAGTCCTGCCTGCCGACGTGTCCGCTGCCCGAAACCAGCGGCCATGTTCAGGTTGATTGGTTGGCCATGTGGGCAAAGGAATAGCAGCGGGCCGTTCCTAAGCCACTCATGACGGACGGAGATTGGGGAACTCAGTCCTGCTACCGGCCAAGGCCGCGGGTATGATGTGCCGGGTGACGAGATACGGCGGGCGCCGCAGCGTGACCAAGCAGGAGTGGGTCAAGTACGCTGCGCTTTTCCTGCTGGCTGTTCTCGCCTTCGGGGTGGCAGCTATCGCCCTGATGAATCCGCGCGGCTTAGGCGAAGCTGTTAGTCCTGCGCCGGCAAGCCCGCCGACGGCGGCGGTCACGGCTACTGCGTCCCCGGCCCCCACACCCACGGCTACTGCAACTGCAACTGCCCAGCAGCTGGGAATTGAGCTGCCCGCCGAGCCCGTCCTGCTTATTCTTGGTGATTCATACACTGCCGGGGTGGGTGCAGACCGGCCGGACCAGGGCTGGGCGTACGTCGTTGCCGGGAAGCTCGGGTACCCCGCCAACATCGACGGCGTATCCGGAACCGGGTTTGCGCGGGGCGGCGGGGCGCAGGGCGAGTTGGGTGGTGAGTACGAAGTCCGGTTGCGGGAAGTCGCTGCCAATCCTGCCTTTGTGCCTAACGTCCTCATTCTTCAAGGCGGACAGAACGACTCCGCGGTCGCCGATCCTGATGAAGTTGAAGCTGCCACTACGCAGACTATCGAGGCGGCCCGGAGGTTCTGGCCGGGCGTCCAGGTTGTGGTGCTTGGGCCGTCGGCGCCCCAGCCCCTCGCCGGGGAACTCCGCGGCGTGAACAGCGCCGTCCGTGCTGGTGCCGCAGCTGCCAACGCTCCCTATGTTGACGCCGTCGAGGCCGGCTGGTTCACGAGTGCCAACAGTCAAGGGTTCAACTCCGACGGCGCCCACCCAAACACCGCCGGGCACGCTTACATCGCCGAGAAGTTCCTGGCGGCCTGGGCCAGCTTGATCCAGTAAGGGATCCAGCCAGCGCCGGCGGGGCAACGGTGACCGGGCAGGAGCAACAGCATGGGCTAATCGTTCGTCGGGGTCAGGCCGCTGGCTGGGCGGGCGCCATCCAGGCAGGCGAGGACGCCTCGTTGATGAGGTTAACGTCCCGGTGCTCCGCGCACCGTACTTCGGCAATCAGCCCGCCGCCCGCCTCGTCCTTGTGATAGTGGGTGACGTGGTTCGTGTTCGTGCCGCACGTGCCGCACATAGCCTGCTGTTGTTTAGTCCACATCCCTGAATAATACGGTGGCTGCTGTTTCCTTGAAGTAAATCTCCGGAAACGTGCGGGAGTCAGGGGAGCGGCCGGCAACGGGTCAAATTTCTTTGGCACAACCCCTTTACTGGCCTCTGCCCCGTCGCTAAAGTCAGTTCTTGTCATAGTCCGGAGGGACGCTAGGGGGCGTCCGGAAAGGGGGAGTGCATCACCGCTGACCTATACCAGAAGACAATTGACCACTACGTTGAAGGCCCCTCCTAGGAGGGGCCTTCCCTTTGCCTTGTTCCGTCCCGCAACGGGAGCGGTCCTCAGCAAAAGCTGCAGTTGTGCAAAGTTTGCAGTCATGCAAAAATAGGTCCATGCCCCCCGCCTCTTTCCCTACGCTGCGTGAGCGCAAAAAGGTCGAAACCTGGGCTGCCATCCACGAGGCGGCAGCTTCCCTGGCGAAGGAGCGCGGCCTGGAACACGCAACAGTGGAAGCCATCGCGGAGAGCGCCGGGGTGTCACCGCGGACGTTCTTCAACTATTTCCCCGCCAAGGAGGACGCGGTCCTCGGCCTCCACGAGCCCGTCCTGGACGCCGCCGAGGCGGCGAAGCTCAGCGGGGCCGAAGACTTCCTGGAGCAGGTCACCCTGCTGCTGGTCGCCGTCGCCCGTTCCTCCATCCGCGACACGGACAACACCCGGCGCCGGCTCATCCTGAAGCGGCACCCGCACCTGTTCGCCCGGCAGATGGAATACATGGCGAAGGCCGAAGCCCTGGTATGCCGGGCCGTGACGGACCACTTCACCCGGGATCCTGCCTGGGCCTCAGGCGCTGAAGGCTTCAGCCCCGAGGAAACCGCTCGCATGACGGTGATGCTCGCAGCCGTGCCCGCCAAGTTCCGGGCGAAATCCACCGATTTCGACCCCGCCACGGGGCTCACCCCACAAGACCTCGCGCCCGCGGTGGCGCTCTTTCACCACTTGCAAAGGAAACTCTCATGACCACGGCCCCTCCGCCGGAGACGGCGCAGGCCCCGCAGAAGCAGCACATGGTGCTGCTTTTTGTGGGCCTGATGCTCTCGATGCTTCTCTCCGCCCTGAACCAGACCGTCCTCAGCACCGCGCTGCCCACCATCGTGGGCGAACTCCACGGCGTCAGCGACATGCTTTGGGTGATCACCGCGTTCATCCTCACCTCCACGATCAGCATGCCCATCTACGGCAAGCTCGGTGACCTGATGGGGCGCAAGTCCCTCCTGATCGCGGCCATCCTCCTGTTTATGGTCGGTTCAGTGGTGGGCGCGCTCGCCAACGACATGGGCGTGCTGATCACCGCCCGCGTCATCCAGGGCCTGGGCGGCGGCGGACTGATGATCCTCTCGCAGGCAGTAATCGCCGACGTGGTCCCGCCCCGTGAGCGCGGCAAATACATGGGCATGATGGGTGGCGTGTTCGCTATCGCGTCCGTGGCCGGCCCGCTGCTGGGCGGCTGGTTCACCGAAGGTCCCGGCTGGCGCTGGGTCTTCTGGATCAACATCCCCCTGGGGCTGCTGGCCCTGGCCGGAGCCGCGTTCTTCCTCAAACTGCCCAAGCACGCCGGCAAGCCCAGGCTGGATCTGGGCGGCATGGTGCTGATGGCCATCGCCACCACCTGCCTGGTGCTCTTCGCCACCTGGGGCGGCAGCAAGTACGAATGGTCCGATCCGATCATCATTGGCCTGATCGCCGGCACCGTCCTCAGTGCCGTGGCCTTTGTCTTGGTGGAGCGCCGCACGGCCGAGCCCATCATCCCGCTGCACCTGTTCAAGGACCTGAACTTCAACCTCTCCACCTTCGCCGGGCTGCTGATCGGCGTGGCCATGTTCGGCGCCATCGGCTACCTCCCCACGTACCTGCAGATGGCCTTCAGCGTGAACGCCACCGAATCCGGCCTGCTGATGATCCCGATGATGGGTGCCCTCCTGGTGGCCTCGGTGGGGTCCGGCCAGCTGGTCAGCAAAACCGGCCGGTACAAGTGGATGCCCATCGCCGGTTCGGTGCTGGTGGCGGTGGCCCTGGTGCTGCTCTCCACCCTCAAGCCCGGCCAGCCGCTCTGGGAAATCTGCGCCTACCTTGCCGTGATGGGCCTGGGACTCGGCCTGAGCATGCAGATCCTGGTGCTCGTGGTCCAGAACTCCTTCGCCCTGCGCGAAGTGGGCACGGCGACGGCGTCCAACAACTTCTTCCGCCAGATCGGCGCCACCCTCGGTTCGGCCGTGGTGGGAAGCCTGTTCGCCAGCCGCCTGGCCGAGCTGCTCGCCGAGCGCATGCCCGCCTCCGCGTCCGGCGGCAACGCACCCGGGGGATCGAACTCGCTCACCCCCGCGCTGGTCAACCAGCTGCCCGCGGAGCTCAAGGAATTGATCATCTCCTCCTACAACGACGCCCTGACCCCCATCTTCATCTGGATGGTCCCGCTGGCACTGGTCGCCGCCGTCGTGCTGCTGTTCGTGAAGGAGAAGCCGCTGGCTACGGCCGTGGAACACGACGTCCTTTCCGAGTCCATCAGCGAGGGCAACATCCTCATAGCGGCCGACGACGAGTCCCCGGCGGTGGCGCGCTAGTCACCGCCCGTACGGGGGCCGCGCGGGGACGCGCGCGGCGGCCACCAGTATTCACGGGGGGCCACCGGGTTACAGGGACTTCTTGAGGTGTGCCTCGAGGATGTGGGAAGTCTGCCCAGCGCGTTGCCTGAGCCGCGGCAGATGGTCCGCAGCCAGCCAGGGCAGGACGCCCGACGGATCACGGTCACGGGTCCCCTCACGCACGGACAGCTCAAGATCCAGGGCGACGGCGGCGAGGCGTTCCGCGCCCACCTGCTGGCTCGCGCTCTTGATGCTGAGGAGGGCATCGATGGCACCAGGGAGATCGCCGGTGGTCAATGCAAGGCGCAGCCTCTCAATCCTCACGGGGAGCGCGGCGATGAAGTTCTGGACGAACACCCGCCAGACTTCTTCATAGTCATCGAGGTCCGCGCGCAGCTTGTCCAGCACGGTATGGTCCAGGAGTGGCCGGGCGGATTCCTGGACGCTCGTCCACGGTGAATCCCCGCCGGGTTCCGCGCCAGCGGGGGTATGCAGCGGTGCAGTGGTAGTTCTCATACCGGGACGGTACGCGGCGGAGGTTGGGGTTACCCTGCGGTCACCGCCCTGGCCCTCCTGCTGATGTCCAAGGTGGTGGAGTTTGCCGATAAATGGCGGCGTTTTGTGATCGCTCTTTGTCGCGCCGCTGCACTCCGGCTGTCTTGAATCTCTAGGGCTGTGAGACAGGTTGGCAGTCAGCAGTTGTCTTCCTGCCACCCTGTGCTGGTCATGATTTTTG